>JBEVLC010000055.1:0-11779 GCA_040509415.1 Baekduia sp.
TGTAGTTGACGCCCGCCGCCATCACCCGCACGATGACCTCGAAGGCGGCCGGCTCAGGCACCTCGATGTCCTCAAGCTGAAACGCGTCAATCGGATCACCGAAACGCTCCTCACGAATAACCCATGCGGTCATCGTCGGGGGCAACACCCCTGGCTCGATCACAGACGTAACCTCCATCACGCCGTCAGAGGTGAAGGCACGAGCGAGGTCGTCGCGCGCACATGCTGCTTGATCATCGACTTGCCCGACGCGATCAGCAGCGCGTCGTTCGCGCCTTCACCAATTTGCGTCTGCGGAGCGTCGCGCCGCAAGCGCGCAAGCTCCGATGTTCCGATATAGGACCGGCTGGCCGCGAGTCGCGACGCGCTTTCGACTGCCCGCACCGCGTCTTCGGAGGCGATGACCTTGGCTGCGACCGCCAGTTCGGGTGCCAGCGGGTCGTCCGCGTCTACCGCCGCCGCGGCACGACGGATCATCGCCTCGATGACGAGTTGCCGGCACCGCAACTCGCCGACGCGCAACTGGGTGTGGCTGTGATCGCCGAGCACGCCCCTTCCGATCCCGCGGCCCGTGGACTCGGCCAAGGCACAGCCAATCGTGCGGTCGACGATGCCCAGTGCACGACAGGCGACGTTCACGCGCCCGATCGAAAGCACATCGATCATCTGATGGGCACCGCGCCCGTGCCCCTCCTCGCCGCCAAGGATCTCGGCCCCCGGCACGAAGTGCCGGTTGAAGCGCCACGCCGCGGACTCCACCCCTCGGTATCCCAGCTTGTCCAGGGACTCCACCGACCACGTCTCGGTGCCGCGACCCTCGGCCGGCAGCACGATGCACGACGGTCGTGTCTCACCCTTGACGCGGGCGAGCATGAATGCCAATGGGAACGACAGTCCTCCGGCGATCCACCGTTTCTGTCCCGTGATGACGAGGCCGCCGTCGGACGGCTCGACCCACGCCTCGAGCCGACTCAGGTCGCTTCCGGCCCCGGGCTCGGTGATGGAGAACGAGGCCCACGTCTCACCGGCAGCGATACTGGGCAGCCAACGTCGGCGCTGCGGTTCGGTCCCGTGACGCAGCAGCAGGGCGGCTGCCATGTGCGTTGTGTTGACCGCCCCGGTCAGCGAGATCCAGCCTCGTGCGAGAGTGCGCCACACGTCGACGAGGTCGCTCACCGAGACTCCCCGGCCGCCGTACTCGGGCGGCACGAGCGCACCGGGCAGACCGATCTCCGAAAGGCGGCTCAAGAGCACCTCCGGCAGCACGTCATCGCGGTCCCACGCCTCGACTTGCCCTTCCACCTGCTCGGCCACCAGTACACGGCACGCCTCGAGCAGCGACTCGGACGTCGCCGCGAATGCGGATGGCGTATCTGGTTCGGCGGCAGGGCGTGTCATCATTTATCTTCGAGTTTCGAAGATCGAAACATAGCACGCTGGGACGAGATTCCGCGACGCCCGCCACACGTCACGCTCGCTGCCGCTCGAGAGTGGCCGCGGAGGCACGGAACGCGACGGTGACCACCAACCCGCCGTTGTTGCCAGGGCGTGCCGTGACGGTCGCCCCGTGAGCGTCGGCGACGGTCCGCACGATCGCGAGGCCGAGCCCGGCTCCACCTGTGCGCCGCGAGCGCGACGGCTCGCCGCGCGCGAACGGCTCGAAGAGGCCACTCACCGCGTCGGCGCCGACGACCGGCCCGGCGTTGGCCACCCGGAGCACGACGGCGCCATCGCCGGACTCGACCTCAACGCGTGCCCATCCATCCGGGTGGTTGTTGTAGGTGATCGCGTTGACTGTCAGATTCTCGACCAGCGAGCGTAAGAGCGTGGCGTCACCAGAGACGACGAGCGGGCCTCGGGCGCACGTGCACACGAGCTCAACGTTCCCTTCCCTCGCCGCCTGGTTTGCCTTCGCCACAACATCGGTGGCCAAAGCGCCAAGATCGACGGCCTCCGCAGCCGCCAGTGGCTGTTCGCTGCGCGCCATCTGCAGGAGCGCGGACACGAGCGCGGTTCCACGGTCTGCCGTTGCCTGCACCGACGCCAGCGCTTCGCGCAGCTCTGCGGGAGGCGCGGCGCGATTGGCAAGCGCGACGTCTGCCTCTGCACGCATGAGCGTCAGCGGCGTACGAAGCTCGTGCGAAGCGCTCGCGACGAACCGGCGTTCTGCCGTGAACGCGTGCTCCAGGCGGTCGAGCATGCCGTCGAAGGTGTCGCCGAGCTCGCGGAGCTCGTCGCGAGGCCCGCTGAGCGCCAGCCGGGCGTCGAGGCGGTCGGCCGAGATGTGCCGCGCGGCTGCTGTGATTCGCCTGACCGGCGCAAGCGCCCGACCGGCGACGTACCACCCCGCAGCCAACGAGCCAGCCGTCGTGACGCCCAGCGCAACCGCAAACCACCACAGGACGTCGCGCAGGCTCGCGCTGCGGTTCCGTCCCTGAACGGCCTGAACGTTGGCCAACACCGACGTGGTGTCCGCCCCTTTCGCCGCGCCCAGTACACCCGCGCCATCGGCCGACGTGCGTTCTGGCTCGAGGGTCGACGCCGGCGTGGCGCTCAAGTCCTCGGCGCGTACCGGCCCGGGCATAGCGTGGACGACGATTCCATAGGCGGCACCCAGCAGCAGCGCGCCGCCTAGCGCGAAGACAGCCGCATAAGTGACGGTCAGCCGCAACCGCAGCGAGCGACGGCCGCTCATGCGATGCGGTAGCCGGCACCAGGAACGGTCTCGATCGGTGTCGGCTCCCCGAGCGCGCGGCGCAGTCGGAGCACCGTCTGGCGCACCGGGTTGGAGAACGGATCGGCGTTCGCATCCCACACGCGGGCGAGGAGCTGCTCCACGGTTAGCGGCGCGCCATCGGCGCGCAGAAGCTCCTCCAAGAGCGCGAGCTCGCGCGGCCGGAGCGCGACGGCGCGACCGTCGCGGGTGACGTAGCGGCGCGCCGGGTCGAGTTCGAGGCCACCGCGCCTCAAAATGGGTGGATGGGCGGTGTGCGGTCGCCGCGCCAGCGCGCGCGCCCGGGCGACAAGCTCGCGAAACGCGAACGGCTTGGTCAGGTAGTCGTCCGCGCCCAGCTCCAGCCCGCGGACTCGGTCATCGACCCCGTCCGCGGCGGTGAGCATGAGCACGCGCGGGCCGCCACCGTTCCCCTCACGTAGTGCGGCGCACACGTCGTCACCATGTAGGCCAGGCAGATCCCGGTCAAGCACGACGACCGCGTAGTCGCCCGCCTGCGCCTGGGCCAGGCCCGCCTCTCCGTCGTAAGCGACGTCGACCGCGAACCCCTCACGTTCCAACCCACGCCGCAGCAGCATCGCGAGCCGCTCCTCGTCCTCGACAATCAACAACCGCATGGACGTCTGATTAGCAAAGGCGCGGTAACACAGCCGTCACGTCCCGACGACCGGCGCATCTGCGCGGTCGCCGAGACGTGCAGCGTTTTCGCGCTAGCGACCGGTCTGGTCGTCCGCGGCGACGGCGCCGGCCGGCAGCTTGTCCACCGACGGCAACGCGACCGCCCCGCTGACGTCATCCGCGCTGACCGCACCCGCCGGCAGCTTGTCCACCGACGGCAGCGCAACCGCCCGCTCGGCCGGTGCGCGGACCGTCGACTGCCCGTTCTCCGGGCCGTCCGACGCCCAGGCGCTGGTGATCCCGCCGGCCAGCGCCGCGACCGCGGCCGCTGCGCCCAGTGCGGATGTCTTCTTGTTCCAGGTGAAACGCATAACTGCCTTCCTGTCGTATGCGACAGCAGGATTGCTGTCGTCCTGACAAGATCACCGGTGACCTGTCTGCTCCGGGTGACATCCCGGACGTCGTGTCACGCCGGCGTTACGCCCAGCCTGCTAGGCGGCAGGACCCGGCAGTGGGGTTTCCCTACAGACACCTCCTGCCAGGTGATCTAGTCCGCCTTCGCGAGCGTGGCGGGCGCGCGGTCGTCCGAGGCCCTTATTCGTGACTGCGCGTCCTATGAAAAAGCTTGATGCAAAACCTTGAACCTCACGAAGCGACCGACCCGCTGATCCAAGCGCTGGCCGACGACCTCGATGGTAGGTGGCGCCTGAGGCCCTTGCCGGCCACGCTCGCGGCCGTACGCCGACGGCTCCAACGCGCGCCTTAGGCTATGTGGGACGAGCTACTGGACATTGACCGACGCCACGTCTGGCATCCATACGCGTCCATGCCGGCGGCCGAGGCGCCACTGCCTGTGGCGTCCGCGTCGGGCGTGCGCATCACGCTGGCCGACGGACGGGAATTGATCGACGGTATGGCGTCGTGGTGGTGCGCGATCCACGGCTACCGTCACGCGACGCTCGACGCCGCCGTTACCGACCAGCTTGCACGGATGGCGCATGTGATGTTCGGCGGGCTGACGCACGAGCCGGCGATCCGGCTGGCAGAGCAGCTCGTCGCACTGACGCCGCGCGGGCTCGACTATGTGTTCTTCGCGGACTCGGGCTCGGTCAGCGTCGAGGTCGCGATCAAGATGGCGCTGCAGTACTGGCGGGCGCAGGGCCGACCGCGGCGCCACCGGCTGCTGACCGTGCGCGGCGGATACCACGGCGACACGTTCGCGGCGATGTCGGTCACCGACCCCGTCGGCGGGATGCACGCGCTGTTCGCCGACGTCCTGCCCAAGCAGTTGTTCGCACCTCGTCCGCCCGCGGGCTTCGACGCACCCCCAGACCCCGAGTGGCAGGACGCAGTCACCGCACTCGCCGAGCAGCACGCTGGGCAGATGGCGGCGATCGTCCTCGAACCGGTCGTCCAGGGTGCGGGCGGCATGCACTTCTACGCGCCATCGTGTGTGCGGTTCTTGCGTGAGTTGGCCGACGCTCACGGCATCCTGCTCATCGCGGACGAGATCGCGACTGGCTTCGGCCGCACTGGCGCTCTCTTCGCCTGCGACCACGCCGACGTCTCGCCCGACATCATGTGCGTAGGCAAAGCGCTAACCGGCGGCTACATGACACTGGCCGCGACGCTGTGCAACGCCGCGGTCGCGGAGACAATCACCACGCACACCGGCGCGCTGATGCATGGCCCGACGTTCATGGCCAACCCCCTCGCCTGCGCGGTGGCCGGCGCCTCGCTGCAGCTGCTCGAAGAGATGGATTGGTCGGCGAACATCATCCGTATCCAGAACCTGCTCAGCGCCGCCCTCGCCCCCGCACGTGACCTCAAAGGCGTGCGCGACGTCCGCGTCCTTGGAGCCATCGGCGTCATCCAGCTCGAACGAGACGTCGACATTCCCGCTGCGGCTCGCGCGGCGATCGACGCCGGCGTCTGGCTGCGTCCATTCCGCGACCTCATCTACACGATGCCTCCGTACATCACGTCCGACGCCGACATCGAGACGATCGGGGCCGCGATGACCGCGACGGCCGCCGCATCGTGTCGCTAACCGAACGCGGCCGCAGGCCGTGGAAGTGCGGAACGCTTCGGCCGCTTCTGGAAGGACGTGACCGACCCCGAGCCGCGCCGCCAGATGCTCCAGCAGCTTTTCGAGCTGGTCTACGTCGACGGGCAGAAATCGTCGCCGTCCGCCCAACCCCAGCATTTGCAGACCTTTTCACAAGCGCAGCCGTCCAAGAACGGCGAGGTGTAAAAGGCGGGAGCGACGGGACTCGAACCCGCGACCTCCGGCGTGACAGGCCGGCGCTCTAACCAACTGAGCTACGCCCCCGAGTGAACGGGACGACCATTATGGCAGGGAGCCGGCGCCAATGGCCGCTCGTGGTCTTGGCTGGTTGGCCAGGCAACCAGTACGCTGCCGTACCATGCCCCCGGTCGTTGCGCCGCCGCCGATTACGAGCACGAATCCCTTCCGGCGGATCGCGGGCGACGTGCGGATGGAGCGAGCCGTCACTGTCCCGTTTCCGCCCGGTGACACGAACTTCTCGATCGCGCGCACGCGCGGGTTCCTGCGCGATCCGCTGACGCTCCTGCTCGCCGCCTACGACCGCTACGGCCCGGTCTTCACGCAGCGCGTGTTCCACCAGAACATCATCTTCGTGCTCGGACCCGAGGCCAACCACCATCTCTTGGTCTCCAACGCCGCCAACTACTCCTGGCGCGATGGCCACTATGGCGACCTGATGCCCTTGCTCGGCGATGGGATGCTCGCCATCGACGGCGCCTACCACCGCCTGTCGCGCAAGGCGATGCTGCCGATGTTCCATCGCGAGCGCATCGCGCGTTCCCAGGAGCTCATGGTCCAAGAAGTCGATCGCGCCCTCGACGGCTGGCACGATGGCCTACAACTCGACTTGTACCACTGGACCCGAGAGCTGGCGCTGCGCATCGCCATGCGCGCGCTGTTCGGCATCGACCCTGACAACGCGCGTCAGCACGCCGATGCCGCCAAAGAGTTCGAGAACGCGCTCAGCTTCTGGTCCAAGGACTACATCTTTCAGATCCTGCGGGGCCCGGGAACGCCGTGGAAGAAGATGCGCACCGCCGCTCAGCGGCTCGACGCCATCATCTACGCCGAGCTCAACCGCCGCCGCGCCTCCGGCGACCTCGGCGACGACTTGCTCGGTCTCCTCCTCGAGACCCGCGACGGCGACGACCTGCTGCTGACCGACCGCAACATCCGCGACGAGGTCATGACCCTGCTCTTCGCAGGCCACGACACGACGACCTCCACGGTCGTCTTCCTCTTCCACGAGCTCGCCCGCCACCCGCACCTGGTCGAAGCCGAGGACTTCGTCCTAGAGCAAGCGCTCGACGAGACGCTGCGCCTCTACCCGCCCGCGTGGATCGGGCCGCGCCGCTCGATCGAGCCGGCCGAGATCGCGGGCGTCACGGTCCCCGGCGGCGTGCCGGTCGAGTACAGCTCCTGGGCCAGCCATCACCTCCCGGACGTCTGGGAGAACCCTCAAGCCTTCAAGCCCGAGCGCTTTGCCCCCGAGAACCGCGAGCTCATCCCCAAGGGCGCCTACGTCCCCTTCGGCGGCGGCTCGCGCACCTGTATCGGCATGCGCTTCGGCCAGGCCGAGATCAACGTCATCGCCGCCAAGATCCTGGAGCGCTTCCGCCTCGACCTCGAGCCGGGCTACAAGCTCCGCGTCCGGCAGACGCCGACGATCGGCCCCCGTGACGGCCTGCCCGTCACCGTCCGCGCATCGAAGCCCGCCAAGGGCCTCGGCGACGGCACCTCGCGCGAGCCGCTCGCGGCGTAACGCCCAACGAGCAGCCCGCGCAGCGCCAACAACTACTTCTTCTTCGCCTTCCCCACGGTCACGGTCAGCACCTTCGACCCGTCCCCGTGAGCCCGGAAGTTGCCCTGCCATTGGGCGACGAACTGGTTGGCGCCCTTGGCCAAGTTCCAACTCGTCGTGTACGACCCGTTGGCGCTGGCGTTCACGGTCTGCGTCGTCCAGCGCGTCGACCCCGGGCGCCGATAGCTCACCGTCACCCGCTCGTTGCCCGACGCCGGCGTGAGCTTGCCGGTCACGGTGATGTGCGTGGCCTTCGCGTACCGCGTCTTCGGCGCGGCGATCGTCAGCTCGCTGCTGGCCCCCGAGTCCCCGCCGGTCGTGCTGTAGAGCAGCGACTGCTGGCCGCCCAGCAGGTAGTCGGTCGCCCCGCCCGCAACGACGCCGTCGTCGGCGATCGGGCTCGACACCACGAACTGCGGATGCCACGTCGCCCCGCCGTCGTCGGTGCGCAGCAGGAAGCCCGTCGGCTGGCGGACGTCACCGAAGCTGCTGATGACGAGGTAGCCCTTCTGCGCCGAGGAGAACGACATCCCGCGCGCGGAGCTCGTGCCAATCCCCGGCAGCTCGGTCCAGCTCGACCCGGCATTCGACGTCCGCCACAGCCGCCCGCTCGTGTCGAGCAGGAAGCCGTGGGTGGCATCGACGAAGTCGACGCGCCGCACGCCCAGCCGGTTCACGCGCTTCTTGCCCTTCTTGATGTACTTGCCCGGCTTCTTGATGGCCTTCCAGGTCTTGCCGGCGTCGGTCGAGCGGATCACGTCTTGGGCGCCGTAGGCGACGATCGCGCTCCCACCACGATCGACGCGCTGCAGCGACGTGTGCGCCACCGCGCCGCCCTTGACCGCATCGAACGACCCGCCGCCGTCCACCGAGCGGCGCACGCCGGTCGGCCCAATCACCATGACGGTCGTCGGCGTCGGCGCGTAGACCGCGCCCGGCCGCGCCGTGCTGCCCGTGTCCAGCGTCTTCCAGAAGCCGCCGCCGGTCGTCGTGACGAACAGCCCACCGGCGGTGTCGAGCGCATAGCCGGCCTGAGCCGTCGGGAACGAGACGTCCAGGACGTCGGCGGTCGTCGTGACGTTGCCGCGCGTCCAGGTCTTGCCGCCGTCGACGGTCTTGCCGAGTGTCGCCTTCGGGCCGGGCGCGAACGCCGTCCCGGCGACCTTGCCGGCCACGATCCGCGAGAACGAGCCGTCCAGCCGGCCGCCGATCCGTCGCGAGTTGGCGCCCGCGTCGTCGGAGACAACCGTCGAGCCCTGCTGACCCGCGGCCGCGAGCCGTAGCGGCGATGCGAACGCCGCGGCGAACAGCGGATCGGTCGACGGCGTCGGGGCCGAGAAGGTCGCGGCGCCGTCGACCGTGATGACCAGCTGGGTGCCGGTCGCGGTGGTGGCGACGCACGCCTTCTCGTCCGCGCAGCGGATCGCCGTGAGGTTCTGGCCGGACCCGATCTCCTTGGCAACCCACGTCGCGCCGCCATCGCTGGTCTTCAAAAAGAGCGAGCTGTCGCCAACCGCGTAGCCGACCGTGGCCGAGGCGAACGTGATCGCCCGGACCGGCCGGTTGGTCGCGCTCACGGACTTCCAGCTGACGCCGGAATCGGTCGTGACGTAGATGTTGCCGTCGGAGGTCGTGACGAAGCCGCCGGTGTCGCTGGTGAAGACCGCGTCGGTCGGGACCACGCCACCGTTGGCCTGCTTGCTGCCGGGGATCGCGGTCTTGGTCGCGAAGTCCGTGCCGTTGGTCGTCTCGAAGACCGAGCCGTCGTTGAGCACCAGGTAGCCGTGCTGCGCGTTGATGTACCAGAGCGCCGCGAGGTGCGACCCGTCGGGGCAGCTGGACTCGACCGGCGTGAAGGCGATCCGCGAGAAGCTCTGGCCACCGTCGGTCGACAGGCGCGCCACGCAGCCGCCGCCCGCCACCACGGTGTTCGCGTCGATCGCCTCCACCTCTGTGAGGTTGGAGAAGGTTCCGGCAGGCAGACCGGTCCAGGTGTCGCCCGCGTCGGTCGTCTTCAACAGCGTGCCGAAGTCACCGACCGCGTAACCGGTCGTCCCCGCGAACGCCATCGCGCGCAGCGTGTTGCCTTGCGGCAGCGGGTTGCCCCAAAGCCAGCCGGACGACCCGACCTGGACGTTGGCCTGCACGGCGGCCGGCAGGGCGGCGGCCAGGGCGCACGCGGCCAGGGCGGCCAGGCCGCTCCATCGCAGCTTCCTCATGGGGTTGGTGCTCCTCGTTCGATGATGCATGTGCCGCTCGAACGAGGACCGCGCGAAGAAGTTACGCATCTGCCAAACCTCAAGTCCGGCCCGGTCAACGCCGACCTTCTGCCAAGGCCACCGATGTCGATCCGCTCAGCCCCTACGTCCCATGACGACTGGTCAGGCCTGCTCGGCCCAGCTGCCGACGCCACGACCGAAGGTCTGGTGGTCATCGACGCGACCGGCACGATCCGCGCCTCCAACCGGTCCGCCCGGGTCATCGCGGGCGTCCACACCATTCAGGAGGACCGCCTCGCCGGCCGCTCCCCGCACGACCGCACCTTCGTGCCGCTGCACCCCGACGGCACGCCCGTCCCCGTCGCCGACCAGCCGGGCTCGCGCGCGATCGCCACGGGCGAGCCGGTCCTGGCCACCCGCCTGCGCTTCGACCGCCGCGACGGCACGCAGCAGTGGCTGCTGGTCAACGCCGTCCCGCTCTTCGCCGAGGGCGACGCCGCCCACGCCTACGGCGCCGTCGTCTCCTTCTCCGACATCACCGACGTCCTCCGCGCGCAGGCTGACCTGGAGGAGCGCGAGCGCGAGCTCGCGCTGCTGGCCACCCACGCGGGTGACCTCATCGCCCGTCACCAGGCCGACGGCCGGATCGTCTACGCCGCCGGCGGCGCCAAGGCGCTGCTCGGCTTCGAGGCCAAGCACTTGGTCGGCTTCTGGGCAGCCGACGTCTGCCACCCCGACGACGCCGACGCCGTGCGCGCGATGCACGAGCAAGCGCGCCAGGGCCAGCGCGGCGTCATCAGCTACCGGATGACCAACGTCCGCGACGGCCGCGAGATGTGGCTGGAGTCGACGGTCTCCCCCGTCCTCGACGAGCAGGGCGTGTTCGTCGAGGCCGTCACCACCACGCGCGACATCACCACCCGCAAGGCCAACGAGCTGCGCCTGCAGGAGGCCGAGGAGGAGGCGCGCCGGCAGCGCGCGCTGCTCGAGGAGGCCCAGTCGATGGCCGACCTCGGCAGCTGGTCGACCGACCTGGAGACCGGCGAGGAGTCCTGGAGCCCGGGCCTCTATCGGATCTTCGGCGTCGACCCGGCCACGACGCCCGCCGGCCACGCGACCCACACCGCGCTGATCCACCCCGACGACCGCGACGGCGTCCGTGACGTCCTCGCGCGCGCCACGCTCGACGGCGCGCCGTTCGACATCACCTACAGGTTGATCCGCCCCGACGGCGTCGAGCGCGTCGTGCACGGCCGCGGCGCGGCGGCCGAGCGCATCGACGGCGAGCTGCGCCGCGTCTGGGGCACGACCCAGGACGTGACCGAGCGCCATCGGCTCGAGGCAGGCCGCCGCGAGGCCGAGCGCCGCTTCCGCGCCGCCTTCGAGCACGCGCCGATCGGCGTCTGCGTCCTGGACTTCCACGGCCACGACCCCGGCCAGTGGGTGACGGTCAACCCGGCGCTCGCCCGCCTGCTCGGCTACGAGCGCGAGGAGCTGCTCGGCCACCGCATCAGCGCGATCCTGCATCCCGAGGAGCTGGACGTCACCCGCAAGCGCCTCGCCGCGCTCGTCGCCGGCGAGGAGGAGCGGATCACGGCCGAGTGCCGGATGGTGCACGCCGGCGGCCATCTCGTCTGGGTGCTGGTGACCGTCGCCGCCGTCCCCGACGAGGCCGGCCGGCCCGCCTACGGCATCGGCCAGATCGTCGACATCACCGAGCGCAAGCGCTTCGAGGGCCAACTCCAATACCTTGCCGACCACGACGCGCTCACCGGGCTGTTCAACCGCCGCCGCTTCGAGGAGGAGCTCGACCGTGCCCTGGCCTCCGCCGAGCGCTACCGCCATCTCGGCGCGGTCCTGGTGCTCGACCTCGACGGCTTCAAGCATGTCAACGACACGCTCGGCCATCCCGTCGGCGACGAGCTGATCGCGCGGTTGGCGGGCACGTTGCGCGACGAGCTGCGTGAGTCCGACGTCATCGCCCGTCTCGGCGGCGATGAGTTCGGCGTGATCCTGCCCGAGTCCTCGGAGGCCGAGGCCACCGCGGTCGCCGCCAAGCTGCTGCGCGCGGTCGAGCGCGACGGCATCGTCGCCGACAGCACCGGCCACGCGCGCGTCACCGCGTCGATCGGCCTCGCCACCTTCGACGGCGCCGACGGCCTCAGCGCCGAGGAGCTGCTGGTCGAGGCCGACATCGCGATGTACGACGCCAAGGAGGCCGGGCGCGACGGGGCCGTGGTGTTCTCGGTCGAGGGCCGCGACGCGCAGATGGCCGGGCGCCTGGAATGGGTCGAGCGCATCCGCCACGCCCTGGCGGAGGACCTCTTCGTACTGCACGG
>JBEVLC010000056.1:0-2699 GCA_040509415.1 Baekduia sp.
CAGCCGCGGCTGGCTGCGCGTGCGAACCGACGCGGGCCGTCGCGGGTGGATCCGCGCGACCGTCACATGCTAGACACACAGGTAGTGTCTAAACCGGGTACGATGCCCGAGGACCTGCGTTGAGGCCCTTCTCCCCTGGAGACCTTGACGCATCGATGTGGTGGAGGGTTCTGGACAGGACTCCCACCGCCACATCACCCTGACCTGGGCGCTCCCTCATTGTGCGCCCGTCTGGTCACCGATGAGACACCAGGGCGGAGAGGTCATGCGCGTGGGGCGTAACCCTCTCCGCCCGTCTCATGCCGCCGGCGTCGGTGCCGTGAGCGGCAGCTGCGAGACCCTCGCGGCCTTCTGCGCGCCGAAGAACGGTGCCGCGGCGAGGTAGGAGATCTGCGGCAGCGCCGCGGGCAGCTCGCCGATGCGGTGCTCGTGCACGTGCGTGCGGAGCACCTCGAAGATCCCGCTGGCGATCATCTCCGAGACCGCGGCGGGCTCGACGGGGCTGACCTCGGTGGGCGCGGTTGCCGGCGTCAGGAAGTCGAAGAAGACCGACACGTAGCGGGTGCGGCGGGTCACGGCGCGCGAGCCGAGATGCTCGACGGCGCCGACCGCGAGGTGCAGCATCGCGGGCTCTGAGGCCATCTGCTCGAGCATCGCGCCGAGCGCGCGGTGCAGTGCCAACGGCCCGTCGCCCGCGGCGCCGGCGAACGCCGCGCTCATCGCGGCGAAGGTGCGGTCTGACCAGCCGTCGATCGCCTGCAGCGCGCAGTCGGCCTCGTCCTCGAAGAACTCCTGCGCGATCCCGGTGTCGACGCCGGCCCGTGCCGCGGCATCGGCGAGCTGCGCGCGCTCGTAGCCGCGCTCGCGCACGACCTCGGCGAAGGCGGCGAGCACGCGGCCGCGATCGTCGGTGGGCTCGGGGACCGGGAGCGCGGGGCCGCCGACCGGCGCGAGTCCAGAGATCTGCAGCGCCTCGACGTCGCCGGTGAACGGCGCGAGCGCGGCGTAGACGAGATGCGGCGTCAGCCGCGGCAGCTCGCGCACGCGCCCGTCGGCGACCCAGGCGGCGACCATCGCCCCGATCCCCCCGACGATCGCCCGCGAGACCACCTCCGGCCGACCGTCGTCGCCGCGCTCGAGCAGATAGGCGAAGGCGCGGTAGGACTCGTCGACCTTGGCGACGGCGGCTCGCCCGCCGGTCAACACGTCGCAGAACCCGAAGCGCGCGAGCTCGGGCTCGGAGGCGACGAACGCGACCCAGGCGCGCAGGCCGGCACGGACCGCCTCGGGCCAGGACGCCTGCTGGCTCGCCGCCGTCCAAGCGCGCGTGTAGAGCCGGCCGAAGGCGGTGTCGAAGGCCGCCATGAAGGCCTCGTCTTTGCTCTCGAAGTGCTCGTAGAACGTGCGCTTGGAGATCTGCGCCGTGGCGACGATCGCGGGAATGGTGATCCCCGTGTAGCCCTCGGCGCGGGCGAGCGACATGGTGGCCTCGAGGATGCGATCGCGCTGGTGGGCGACCACGAACTGGCGGGGGAGGCGTTGGGTGCTGCGGGGTAGCGGGCGGTTGGCGGCGCTGCCGGTGCCGCGGGCCGGGAGGGCGGGGCGCGGAAGCGGGGAGGGGGCGGCAGACTCGTAGGAGGCGGCCCAGGTGGCCAGGTGCTTGACCGACGTGCGCAGGGTCCGCGTCTGCCCGGTGCGCACGGCGTGCTCGGCGACGTGGACGAAGCCACCGGCGATGATCTGCACCGCTGCCTCGGAGATCGCGTCGGCGCCGGGCGCCTCGGCGATGGCGTCGAAGATCACGCGCTCCAAACCCGTGACGAGATCGCGCCGGTAGGGGAGGCCACGGGGCCCGAGGCCCATGACGTCGATCAGCACCAGGTGCGCGTGCTCGGGCTTGGCGGCGATGAGGATGGCGACGGCGTCGAGCGTCTCGGCCAGGGCGTCGCGCAGTGAGCCGGTGCGGCTGCCGCGCTGCGGGCGTGCGGCGTCGAGCTGGCGGCTGGTCCGCGCGACGATCGCGTCGCAGGTCGCCAGCAGCAGGTCGTCCTTGCCGGCGTAGAGCGCGTAGAGGTCGCGCGTGGCGACCTGCGCCTCGGCGCAGATGTCACGGATGGTCGTGTCGAAGAGGCCGTTGGCGGCCACGCGCGACACCAGCGCCTCCTGCAGCCGCTCGCGATGACGGCGTGCCAGCTCCTCGGGCTCCAAGGCGTTGGAGCCGCGGGGCAGCCGATCTCGGTTGGGGCGGTCCTGCAACGCCATTGCGTGCTGCAGACGATAGGGAAGTGCAGGGTGGAACACCATGTTTCGCAGCGCAATTCGACGTCTTGCGAAAACAGCCAGTACCGCAAACTCGCATCTGTGGCTACTGTTTTGCGCCGATGCCCGCTGCGCCGCTTCCCCAAGGCCGCGGGAGCCTGCCTCCCGTGGCGACGGCGTTCCTGCAGCGCGCGCGGATCCTTGACGCGACGGCGCGGCTGGTCGCCGAGCGCGGCTACGCGAGCGCGTCGGTCGAGGAGATCCGGCGGCGAGCCGGCGTCTCGCGGCGGACGTTCTATGTGCACTTCGGCGGCAAGGAGGATGCGGTCGTGGCGGGGGTTGTCGCCCCCGGCGCCGTCCTGGTGCCGCGGCGGGGGGTGGCGTTTTGCGGTGGGCCGGACTGGGCGGGCGCGAGCGACGCGACGGTCGCCCCCTACCAC
>JBEVLC010000057.1:0-8951 GCA_040509415.1 Baekduia sp.
CGGCGCATTCCCGGTCAACTCGACCCGCGATGTCACGAAGCCGCGGGCGCGGGAGCTGCTGGCGCCGTCTCGATCGCCACGTCCGGCAGGACCCGCTCCAACCGGCTCGGCAGCCACCAGTTCCAGCGGCCGAGGAGCTCCATCGTCGCCGGCACCAGGATGAGCCGCACGATCGTGGCGTCGATGATGATCGCCACGGCGCAGCCGAAGCCGAGCTCTTGGATCGAGGGCACGCCGGTGCCGACGAAGACGGCGAAGACCGAGGCCATGATCAACGCGGCGCTGGTGATCGTGCGCGCGCTGGCCTGGAGGCCCTCGGCGACTGAGCCGCGCGGGTCGCCGGTGGCGGCCCAGCGTTCGCGGATCCGGCTGAGCAGGAAGACCTCGTAGTCCATCGACAAGCCGAAGACGATCGCCAGCACCAGCGGGGGCGTCAGCGCGTCGATGTAGCCGGGCGCCTCGAAGCCGAACAGCCCATCGACCCAGCCCAGCTGGAAGACGCCGACGAGCACGCCGTAGGCGGCGCCGACCGACAGCAGGTTCATGACCACCGCCTTGAGGGGCAGCACGACCGAGCGCAGCAGGAACAAGAGCACGATGTAGGACAACGCCAGGACGAAGAGCGCGATCAGCCCCATCGAGCCCGAGATGCGGTCGACGAAGTCGACGGTGAAGCCCGGGGCGCCACCGACATCGGTCCCCGCGGGCAGCGTGTCGCGCAGCCGGTGCACGAGCGCGGCCGCCTCCGACGACTCACCGTCGTGGCGCGGGATCGCTCGGATCAGGACCTGGTCGCCGTCGCGGGAGACGATTGGCGCCGCGACGTTGACGATCTCGCGGTCGGCCTTCAACACCGCCTGCACACGCGGCGCGGCATCGCGCGCGGCGACGATGTCGAGCGGGCTGGCCGCCCCCGGCCCGGTGATCCGAGCCGCGGCCTCGGCGCCGACGCGCGTCTCGTGGCCCTTGGGGAACTGAGCGAGCGCGCCGTTGCGCATCTCCATCTGCAGCGCGGGGGCGGCGAGGGCCAGCAGCAGCGCCGTCGTGGCGCCCGCGGCGAGGACCGGGTGGCGCATGACCGCGCCCGTCCAGCGCGCCCAGAACGACACGCGCTCGACATCGGGATCGCGGCGGCGCAGGCGGCCGAGGAGGCCGCCGAGATAGCCGGTGATCGTCGCCGTCCGGCCGGGCTCGTAGGCGCGACGGCCGGCGAGCGAGATCAGTGCCGGCAGCAGCGTCGTGGCCGCGATCACCGAGACCGCGACGACGAGGATCGCGCCGAGCGCCATCGAGCGGACCGACATCGTGTCGACGATGAACAGCCCCGCGAGCGAGACGATGACGGTCAGGCCCGAGAACGCCACCGCGACGCCCGAGGTGGCCAGCGCGGTCGCGCGCGCCGTGTCGGGATCCTGCCCGGCGGCGATCTCCTCGCGGTACCGGGCGAGGACGAAGAGCGAGTAGTCGACCGCTACGCCGATGCCGATCATCGACGCCATGTTGGTGACGAACACGCTCATGCCTGTCATCAGGGAGAGCGCGTAGATCAGCGCGCCCGTGACGGTCACGGCCACCAGCCCGAGCGCCACCGGCAGCAGCGCCGCGGCCACCGAGCCGAAGATCGCCAACAGGATCAGCAAGACGATGGGGAAGCCGATGCCCTCGGCCGAGGCGAGGTCCTCCTTGGTGAGGTCCTGCATGCCCGCCCACAGCGCGCCCTGGCCGATGAGGTGCGTCACGACCGGCGCGTTGGGATCGGCGTCCAGGATCCCGAGCTCCTTGCGCAGGTCGACGGCGACGTCGATCGCGTCGCTGTCGGAGACCGGCGTGTGCAGCGCGACGATCAGCGGGCGGACGCCGTCGCGGTCGACGGTCGCCAGCGCCTTGGCCCGCGACGGGGCGGGAAGCTCGACCTTGGCGGTCGTGCCGGCCGCGGCGCCGACTCGCGCGATCGCGTCACGGACCTGCGCTGGCGTGGCGTCCTTGCGTGGAACGAGCACGGCGGCCAGCGTCGTGCCCTGCGCGGTGTCGAAGTCCCGCTCGACCGCATGTTGTACGGCTACCGACTGCGAGCCGGGCACATCGAAGCCGCCGCCGCTGAGGTGATCGGCCTGGCGCATCGCGAACGGGACGGCGGCGAGGACGACGAGTGCCCACGCGGTGAGGACCAAACGGCGGCGACGGCTGACCAGTCCGTCGAGGCGAAGCATGAGAGTCTGCACGGTGGGCCTCCTGAGCAACACGGCAGTCGGGTGAGCGACTCTGTCCGGCTGAGAGCCGAGTATGTGTGCGATGGCTCACTCACTGGGAGATGCGCCAAGTGAGTAGTGTGACGCAACTCACACTCACGCATATGTCTGACTGCGTAGATAGCCGGGTCGCAGTCCAAGGGAGGGGTTGTCGTGTCGAGTCCGCTGTCCGCATCCGTGCCACCCGAACCGCGCGCCATGACGTTGTTGGAGCGCATCTCCGGAGTGACCTGGCGCCGTCCCCGCCTCGTGCTCGCCATCGTGGCGGCGCTCGCGATCGGCGCCGTCGCCGTTGGGCACGACGTCGAGCATCACCTTCAGGCCGCGGGCTTCACCGACCCCGCCTCCGAGAGCGAGCGGGCGACCGAGGTGGTGCGCCAAGCGCTCGGCAGCGACCCCAACCCGGGTGTCGTCGTGCTCGTGCGGGCCAAGGACGGCGGCCGGTTGGACACCAAGAGCCCCGCGGTCCGCGCCGAGGTCGCACGCCTGACGCGCGAGCTTCAGGGCACCCGCTACATCGGACGGGTGGTCAACCCCTTGGCGCAGCCGCGCGAGGGCCAGGGCCTCATCGCCGCCGATGGCCGCTCGCTGATCCTTTCGGCCGGCCTCTCCGTGGTCGACATCGAGCAGAAGGGCGGCATCGCAGCGCACGAGGCACGCAAGCGCGTGCACTCCACGCTGCTCGACGTGGCGATGACCGGCTACGCGCCCGGGTTCAAGGACGTCAACGACCAGACGCGCAAGGACCTCACCAAGGCCGAGCTGATCGCCTTTCCCGCGCTGACCCTGCTGTTGCTGCTCGTCTTCCGCGGGGTCATCGCCGCGGCGGTGCCGCTGCTGCTCGGCGTGCTGTCGATCGTCGGCACGCTGTTCGTCCTGCGGCTGATGTCGGTGTTCGTCGACACGTCGCTCTTCGCGCTGAACATCGCGACGGCGCTCAGCCTTGGGCTAGCGGTCGACTACGGGTTGTTGATGGTCTCGCGCTACCGCGAGGAGATCGCGGCCGGGCGAACGCCCGAAGAGGCCCATCGCATCACCGTGCTCACCGCTGGGCGCACGGCGCTCTTCTCGGGCGTGACGGTCGCGGGCGCGATGGCGACGCTGATCCTGATGCCCCAGCGCTTCCTGTACTCCGTCGGTGCGGCCGGCGCCGCCGTCGGGATCCTGTCGGCCGTCAGCGCGCTCTTCGTCGTGCCCGCGCTGCTGTCGGTGTTGGGCCCGCGCATCAACGCGCTCTCGATCCGCCGCTCGGCGAAGTCCGTCTCCGACGAGTCCGACGGCTGGATGCGGCTCGCGCGTGCGGTCATGCGCCGGCCGATCGTCGTCGCGCTGGCGACAGCAGGTCTGCTGCTCGCCCTGGCCGCGCCACTTGGCGGGACCATGCTGACGGGCCCGAGCGGGCAGGCGGTCTCGTCCGGGCTTCCGTCCTACGAGGCGACCCAGTACGTGCCGAACCACTACCCGCGCGATATCTACGAGGCGGTCACGGTCACCGTCCACGGCGCGGCCACGCCCGCGGCGCTCGCCGCCGTGCGGCGCGAGGCGCTGGCCGTACCCGGCGTCGTGCGCGGCTCGGCGATCGCGCGGCCTGGCAAGGACGTCGCCTACCTGAACATCGCGCTGAAGGACCCGGCCCTCGACGGCTCGGCCCAGGACGCCGTCAAGGCCATCCGCGAGTTGCGCCCACCGCCCGGCGCCGAGATCCTGGTCTCGGGAACCACGGCGCGCTTCATCGACCAGAAGCAGAGCCTGCTCCACAACGCGCCGGTGGTCATCGTGGCGATCAGCCTCATCATCTTCGTGTTGATGTTCTTGCTCACCGGATCGGTGGTGATCCCGCTCAAGACGCTGCTCATGAACGCGTTGACGCTCGCCGCCACCCTCGGCGCGCTCGTCCTGGCCTTCCAGCACGGCTGGCTCACCGGGCTGCTGCGGTACGAGGGTCCGGCGGCGATCGAGGTCTCGAGCCTCGTCTTCCTCTTCGCGGTGACCTTCGCGCTGGCCACCGACTACGCGGTGCTCGTCATCGCCCGGATCAAGGAGCAGCACGACCTCGGGCTCTCCAACGAGGAGGCGGTCGCCACCGGCATCGCCCGTACGGGGCGGATCATTAGCGCCGCGGCGGTCATGATCGCCGTCGTCTTTGCCGCGTTCGCCGTCAGCCCGATCTTCTTCATGAAGGAGATCGCCGTCGGCATGACGGTCGCGGTGCTGATCGACGCCACGATCGTCCGCGCGCTGCTGGTGCCGTCGCTGATGCGCCTCCTGGGCGAGCGCAACTGGTGGGCGCCCAAGCCGCTGCGGATCCTGCACCGGCGCTACGGGATCAGCGAGGGAGCGGGCCCGGCTCCAGCGGAGAGCGGCAGCAGCGCCTGATCGCGTCGGCCAGCGCGACGGGCTGGTCCTCGGGCGTGAAGGAGTAGGCGTCGGGGATCGGCACGACCTCGGCGTTGGCGAGCGCGTCGGCGTAGCGCCGCGCGTGGGCGATGGGGAAGACCTGATCCTCGGGGCCCCAGGCGAAGAGCACGGGACGGTCGAAGGCCTCGATGAGCCGCGCGCCCGCGGCGTGGACCGGCGCCGACTGCGCGGACGACATCACCTTCGCGGTGTCGCGCAGCACGTCGCGGTTGGTGAGGCAGGGGAGGGCGTAGGAGTCGGAGACGAGGTCGTCGATCGGGTGCTTGATCAGCAGCCCGAAGGCGATGGGGGCGGCGCGCACGGCACGATCGCCCAGCGCCTCGAGCAGTTGGCCGAGTGTGGCGCTGTCGCGTGCGACATCCGGCAGCCCGTCGAACGGCGGCGGCGGGAAGGCGTCGTAGGGCGTCTCGCAGGAGTTGAGGACGAGGCGTGCGATGCGGTCCGGATGCGCCGCGGCCGCGATCTGCGAGTAGGCGCCGCCCGAGTCGTTGCCGATGAGCGTCACGTCGTGCAGGTCCAGCGCATCGAGCACCCCGGCGATCAGCTCGCCGCAACCGGTCGGGCTGAGGTCGGCGTCCGGCGCCATCGGCACGCGGTGGGCGCCGAGCGGGAGGTCGAGCACCACGCAGCGGAAGTCGCTCGCGAGCTCGTCGACAACGGCCCGCCAGAGGTTCGCGTTGGCCAGCCAGCCGTGGGCGAACACGAGCGCCGGCCCGGCGCCGCGCTCGAAGCACTCGACGCGCCCGTGGACGAGCTCGACGGAACGCGCGACGCCGAGGAGGTCGGAGCGCCAGAGGTGGGGTGGGGTGGAGGTCATGGGCGCGAACGGTACCGATATTTCTGACGGTAGGGTCATAAATTTCTAGACGAGCAGTCATGTTTAGCTGACCAGCACGTCATGTACCCTCAGTCGCCGATGGCGCACCCGCCCGACAGCGAGCCGGTCACCCCCAAAGGCCGCCGTACGCGCGAGGCGCTGCTCGACGCCGGCGAGCAGCTCGCCGACACCTCCGGCCTGGCGGGCCTCAGCGTCGCGGCCGTCGTCGAGCGGGCCGGCGTGGCGAAAGGCACCTTCTACGTCTACTTCGCCGACCGCGACCTCTTCATCGACGCCCTGCATCAGCGCTTCTACGCGCGCGTAACGGACGCTGTCGCGCAAGCCGTCGGCGGCCTCGCGCCCGGTCGCGAGCTCCTGCTCACGGCCATCGACGCCTACCTCGACGTCTGCCTGGCCAACCGGGCGGTCAAGGCGCTGGTCTTCGAGACCCGCGCCCAGGGCAACCTCACGACGACGATGGACGAGCGCCAGGAGCAGTTCGCCGTGCTGGCACAACCGAGCGTCAAGGCGATGGGCCTGACCCCGCCCAAGGTCGCCGCCCGCCTCTTCGTCGCGATGACGATGGAGGCCGCGCTGATCGAGCTGGAGGCCGGTGGTCGCGTCGCCGGCGCCCGCAAGATGATCCGGGCGCTGGCACACGGTCCCGCCTGATCGGACTGCTTGGCAGGGCTTCGACCCTGGACGGTCCGGCGCGCGCGTCATCATGTGGACATGGCCGTCAGCAGCTCGCCGGCACCACCCGCGACCACCGAGTCGCACCTCCAAGACCTCGTGGTGATCTCGGGGTTCTCTGGCGCGGGCAAGTCCACCGCCATGGCCGTCTTCGAGGACGCCGGCTACTTCTGCGTGGACAACCTGCCGCCCGAGATGATCCGCTCGCTCGTGGAGCTCTTCACCCACGAGGGCTCCAAGGTCGAGCGCGCGGCCGTGGTCTCCGATGTGCGTGGCGGCGAGTTCTTCGAGCCGCTGCAGGGCGTCCTGGACGAGCTGCACACGCGGGAGCTGCCTGCGCGCGTGCTGTTCCTCGACGCCGACGACCTCACGTTGATGGACCGCTACAAGGAGACGCGCCGCCGCCATCCGCTGGCGCCGGAGTCCTCGATCGCCTCCGGGATCGCGGCTGAGCGGGCGATGCTCGGGCCGATCCGGGATCGCTCGGACTTCGTCATCGACTCCTCGGGGCTGAAGGCCTCGCACTTGCGCCGCCGGATCGCCGACGAGCTGCTGCCGCGCCACCGGCGCGGGCGGCTTGCGCTGACGATCCAGAGCTTCGGCTTCAAGCACGGCCCGCCGCGCGACGCCGACCTCGTCTTCGACGTGCGCTTCCTACCCAACCCGCACTACGTGCCCGAGCTACGCCCCAAGACCGGGCTGGAGGCCGAGGTCGTCGAGTACGTCGCGCGTGAGGGCAAGCTCGCCGAGTTCTACGCCTTGCTCGAGCCGCTGCTGGACTTCCTCGTGCCCCAGTACGAGGAGGAGGGCAAGGCTCACCTCAGCATCGCCATCGGCTGCACCGGCGGCCGCCACCGCTCCGTCGCGATCACCGAGCACCTCGGTAAGCGCTTCGGCGCGCGCGATGACGTGGTGGTCGAGATCGAGCACCGCGACATCGGTCGCAAGCCCTAAGGACTCACGTGATTGACCATGTCGGCTTCGAGGTCGCAGACCTCGCCCGCTCCGCGCGCTTCTATGACGCGCTGTTCTCCCGTCTCGGCATTCGCCGCATCCACGAGCTCGAGGCGGCGATCGCCTACGGCAGCCACGAGCCGCGGTTCTGGATCGTCTCGCGCGGGCGTGTGCCCGCCCCCGGCTACGGCCACTGCGCCATCCAGGCCAACGGCCGGGTGGCGGTCGACGCCGCCTATGCCGCCGCGCTGGCGGCCGGTGGACGCGACGACGGCCCTCCCGGACCCCGTCCGCAGTACGGACCGCGCTACTACGCGGCCTACCTGCTGGACCCCGACGGCCTGCGCGTCGAGGTCGTTGCGGGCGGGCACTGAGCACAACCGGCTCGATAGGGTCCAACGTCTCCTTAGATCGCCTCCCCTCAGGAAGGACTGACACCCCAACATGCCCGTACGCGTCGGCATCAACGGCTTCGGCCGCATCGGCCGCAACCTCTTTCGTGCTGCCCACTCCCAGGGCGCCGACATCGAGTGGGTCGCCGTCAACGACCTCACCGACTCCAAGACGCTTGCGCACCTGTTGAAGTACGACTCGATCCTGGGCCCGTACCCCGGGACGATCGAGGTGACCGACGAGGGCATCCTGGTCGACGGCAAGCTGCTCAAGGTCCTCGCCGAGCGCGATCCGGCCAACCTGCCGTGGGGCGACCTCGGCGTCGACGTGGTCGTTGAGTCCACCGGTTTCTTCACCAAGCGGGAAGCTGCTGCCAAGCACCTCGACGCGGGCGCCAAGAAGGTCATCATCTCGGCGCCGGCCAGCGGCGAGGACATCACGGTCGTCCTGGGCGTCAACTTCGACAAGTACGACAAGGACGCTCACCACGTCATCTCCAACGCGTCGTGCACGACCAACTGCCTGGCGCCGTTCGCCAAGGTCGTCAACGACGCGATCGGCATCAAGCACGGCCTGATGACGACGATCCACGCCTACACGGCCGATCAGAACCTCCAGGATGCGCCGCACTCCGACCTGCGCCGCGCCCGCGCCGCCGCCGTCAACCTGGTGCCGACCTCGACCGGTGCCGCCAAGGCCGTCGGCCTCGTGCTGCCCGAGCTCAACGGCAAGCTGCACGGCTTCGCCGTGCGCGCGCCGATCCCGACGGGCTCGATGGTCGACCTCACCTTCACGGCTGAGCGCGAGACGTCGGTCGACGAGATCAACGAGCTGTTCGCCGGCAAGGCCGACACGGGCGATCTCACCGGGATCCTGCAGTACACGACCGACCCGATCGTCTCCACCGACATCGTCACCAACCCGTACTCGTCGATCGTCGACGGCGGGCTGACCGCGGTGATGGAGGGCACGCTGGTCAAGGTCGTGTCCTGGTACGACAACGAGTGGGGCTACTCCAACCGTCTCGTCGACCTCACGCAGAAGGTCCTTTGAGAACCCTCGACGACCTCGGCGATCTCGACGGCAAGCGTGTCTTCGTCCGCGTCGATTTCAACGTCCCGCTCAAGGATGGGGTCATTGGCGACGACGCGCGCATCCGCGCCGCGCTGCCGACCCTGCAGGAGCTGCGCCGCCGTGGCGCGCGGCTCCTGCTGGCCGCCCACCTCGGGCGGCCGAAGGGGCGCGACCCGGAGCTGTCGCTGGCACCGGTCGCGACGCGGCTCGGCGAGCTGCTCGGTGCCGACGTGGCGCTGGCCGCGTCGCTCGACAGCGTCCCCGACGGTGACGTCGTGATGCTGGAGAACGTCCGCTTCGAGCCGGGCGAGACCAAGGACGATCCGGAGCTGGCCGCGCGCTACGCCGCGCTG
>JBEVLC010000058.1:0-9850 GCA_040509415.1 Baekduia sp.
GGCATCCGCGCCGCGCTCGGTGAGCTCATCGGCCGATCGGTGGGCGAGAAGCCCCCCGCCGCTCCGGCGCCGTGAGCGCCAAGCCGTCCCTGCCGCGGCGTATCGCGGTGGCGCCGATCGTCGCCTATCAGCGCGTGATCTCGCCGCTCTTCCCGCGGCGCTGCAAGTACGAGCCGACCTGCTCGGCCTACGCCGCGCAGGCGATCGGCCGCTTCGGCATACTCCGGGGCCTGGTCCTGGCCGGCTGGCGGCTGCTGCGCTGCAACCCTTGGAGCCACGGCGGCTACGACCCGGTCGAGGAGCAGCGTCTGTTCCGTCTGCCGCCCTCCTCTCCTCCTGCCCGGCCCCCGCACGCCTGAGCCCATGGTCCCCATTACCGCGAACATCCTGCAGCCGCTGATCGAAGTCTTCGAGTCGATCCTCAAGTTCTTCCATGACACCGTCGGTGCCAGCTGGGGACTGTCGATCATCCTGCTGACGTTCGCCGTCCGGGCCGCGCTGCTGCCGTTGGCGGTCAAGCAGTTCCGCTCGATGCAGTCGCTGCAGCGGATCGCGCCGCATCTCAAGGAGCTGCAGACCAAGTACAAGGACGACAAGCAGCGTCTCCAGCAGGAGACGATGAAGTTCTACCAGGAGCACAAGGTCAATCCCTTCGCCTCCTGCCTGCCGCTCGTCGCCCAGCTGCCGGTCTTCCTGTCGCTCTTCTACATGCTGCGCCACGACCTGCGTCTGGACATCTGTCCGGACATCAACCCGGCGGGCACCAGCAATCCGGTGCCGTGCGGGTCCAACAGCGCATCGCAGTTCTGGTTCATCCCCGACATCACCGACAAGGCGACGGGCACGGTACTGGCCGTGCTGCTGGTGATGTACGTCGGCTCGCAGCTGATCTCCAGCTTGCTGATGATGACGGCGACCGCCGACAAGAACCAGAAGATCATCATGCTGGTCCTGCCGTTCCTGTTCGTGCCGTTCGTCTTCGGCTTCCCGGCCGGCCTGATCATGTACTGGATCACGACGAACGTGTGGACGATCGGCCAGCAGCAGTTCCTGCGCCGTGTGATTGGCCGCAACGCTCCGGAGGCACCGCCGCTGCCAAGCGAAGGTGGAGGTGGGGCGGCCACAGCGACCGCTTCCACCGGCGGTGGGGGCGGGCTGTTCGCCCGTCTGGCCGGGGCGGCCGCGAACAGCAGCGGCAACGGCGCTGCCGCGACCAAGGAGGAGGCGCGCGTGACGAAGGCGCCGCCGCCACCCCCGCGCTCGCGCAAGAAGAAGCGCTCAGGACGGAGGCGGTAGACGATGGCCGAGCGGAGCCAGGAGGAGATCTTCCACGATCTCCTGGAGCACATCGCCAAGGGCCTGGGCCTTGAGGCGACCGTGGAGATCGACGGCAACGACGAGGCGCTCGTCGGCACGCTGCACGGCGAGGATCTCGGGATCTTCATCGGCCGGCACGGCCAGACGATCGATGCGGTCCAGCATCTCGCCCAGCGCATCCTGCTGGCGAACCCGGAGATCGAGCGGCGTCGGATCGTGGTGGACGCTGAGGGCTATCGGGCCCGTCGACGGGAAGCGCTGGAGAAGCAGGCCGACCAGGCGGCGATTGATTGCGAGAAGTTCGGTCGCCCCGTGGCGCTGGATGCGATGACGGCGAGCGAGCGGAAGCACGTTCACGAGTATCTGCGGGAGCGGGGCGGGGTCGCGACGCACAGCGAGGGCGATGAGCCCGAACGGCATTTGGTGGTCACGCCGATGCTGGCGTAGGGCTTTCGTCGACCAGCAGCACCGTTTCATGTGAAACGCCCGTCGAGATCGGCGGGCGTTTTGCGTTTCACGTGGAACGCTTGGGGATGTATGAAAGGCGCGTGGTTTGTGGTCGTCGCTTGCGAGCACTGACGATCGCGTTCAGCGCGTTTGACTTGCTGGGTGCGCAGCGTGGTCCGGGGCACCGAGGGAGGAAGCCGTCGTGGTTCGAGGCGCCGTCAGCCTTCCGCGCGAGGGTTCGCGGGACGGGTGGCAAGCCGAATCAGTGGTCCCGGTCGAGTTGACCGGCACAATCCACGTCAACTCGACCAGCGCCGAGTGTCAGCTGCGCAGCACTCGCGCCCCGCGCCTGCGGACGACAAGCCCGCACCCCGCGGCGCCAGCCACTGCTCACTCCCTCGGTGCCGCGGACCACGTTGTGCACCCAGCAAGACAAGCGCGCTGAACGCCATCGTCAGCGCAATGTGCGCCCTCCCGCCGTTTCACGTGGAACGCCCGCGCTGACGTTTCACGTGGAACGGTGCGGACTGTCGCGCCGGGGCTTTAGGCTGCGAGTTCGTGTTTGCCCTTGATGATCGCTTGGCCGAGCTCGTGGAGCTCTGGGAGCTCCCGTTCGGCGTCACCGCGCAACTGCGCACCATCCTGGAACTGGTTGAAGCCGAGCCGACCTCGATCACGACCGTGCGCGATCCTGAGCGGGGCGTTGAGCTGCACGTCGCGGATTCGCTGGCCGGTCTTGCGGTGCCCGCTCTGCGCGAAGCGAGGACGATCGCCGACCTCGGAAGCGGTGGCGGCTTCCCGGGGCTGGTCCTGGCCGCGGCGCTACCGGAGAGCCGGATCACGCTGGTCGAGAGCGTTGGCAAGAAGTGTCGGTTCCTCGAAAGAACGGCTGATGCCGCGGGTCTGCGGAACGTGACGGTCGTCAACGCTCGCGCTGAGGCGTGGTGGGATGGCATCGGCAGCCAAGAGGTCGTGACGGCTCGCGCGCTGGCGCCCCTGAACGTGGTCGTCGAGTACGCCGCTCCGCTCCTCGTGGACGGAGGCTCGCTCGTCGCCTGGAAGGGACGGCGCGATCCGTCCGCCGAGGCTGATGGAGTTATCGCTGCGGAGATCGTCGGCCTGGAGCCCGCGGACGATCCGATCCCGGTCGAGACGTCGATCCACGGGGCCGAAGCGCGGCACCTCTACGTCTACTTGAAGGTTCGGGAGACGCCCTCCGAGTTCCCTCGCCGCGAAGGAATGGCCCGCAAACGGCCACTTCAAGGCTCTGCTGCAGCCTGAGAGTCTTCGTTCGGCGGCGAATCCAGGCCGTCGTCCGACCGCTTGCGCCGCTACCGTGGGCCGCGAATGGGCACCGTGTACGCGATCGCGAACCAGAAGGGCGGCGTCGGCAAAACGACGACCGCCGTCAACGTCGCGGCGTGCATCGCCGAGGCCGGCTACGACACGCTGCTGGTCGACATCGACCCGCAGGCCAACGCCACCGTGGGGCTCGGCGTCCCCAAGGACTCGCTGCCCAACGTCTACGACGTCCTGGCCGGCGAGGCGGCCGCCGCCGACGCGCTGCAGCCGACCGCGATCGACCGCCTCTTCGTCCTGCCGTCCTCGCCGGACCTCGCGGGCGCCAACGTCGAGCTGCCCCGCCAGGCCGGCTCCGAGCAGCGCCTGCGCGAGGCGCTGGAGCCGCTGCGCGAGCGCTTCGCGTTCATCCTGCTGGACTGCCCGCCGTCGCTCGGCCCGCTGACGGTCAACGCGCTCGTCGCCGCCGATCGCGTGATCGTGCCCGTCCAGACCGAGTACTTCGCGCTCGAAGGGCTCGCGGGCCTGCTCGACACGCTCGCGCTCATCCAGCGCGAGCTCAACCCGCGCCTGACCGTCGCCGGCATGCTGCTGACGATGCACGACGGGCGCACGCGCCTGGCCCGCGACGTCGAGCGCGAGGTGCGCGAGCACTTCCCCGACCTCGTCTTCGACACGGTCATCCCGCGCAACGTCCGCATCGGTGAGGCGCCCAGCTACGGTCGCCCGGTCATCCACCACGATCCGCACTGCGTGGGGTCTGACGCCTACTTCGAGTTGGCCAAGGAGGTCGCGGCCCGTGGCTGAGCGCGGCATGGGCCGGGGCTTGGCCGCGATCCTCTCGGTCTCGGCGCCCGCCGAACCTGGCGCCGATGGCGCCGCCGAGCTGCGCGACCTGGCCGTCGACCTCATCAAGCCCAAGAAGGACCAGCCACGGCGGCAGTTCGATCAGGAGTCGCTGCAGGCCCTGGCCGACTCGGTGGCCGAGCGCGGCGTCATCCAGCCCGTCCTCGTGCGCCCGCGCGCGGGTGGGACGTTCGAGCTGGTCGCCGGCGAGCGCCGCTGGCGGGCCGCCAAGCTCGCGGGCCTCGATCACGTCCCGGCGCTCGTCCAGGACCGCGACGACGCGACGACGCTCGAGGTCGCGCTGGTCGAGAACATGGCGCGTGAGGACCTCAATCCCGTCGAGGAGGCCCGCGCGGTCGCCGGGCTCGTCGAGGAGTTGGGGCTCACGCGCGAGGCCGTCGGCAAGCGCGTCGGGCGCAGCCGTGTCGCGATCTCCAACCTGCTGCGCATCCTCGACCTCCCCGACGAGGCGCTGGGGCTGATCGAGGACGGTGCGCTGACCGAGGGTCATGGCCGTGCGCTGCTCCTGGCCGAAGGCCACGAGGACCGCAAGCGCCTCGCGTTCACCGCCGCCGAGGGCGGCTGGTCGGTGCGCGTCACGGAGGAGCGTGCACGCGAGGCCAACGCCGCGGCAAACGGCTCAGGCACCCGCGCCGGCAAGCCCGCCGTCCACCCCGACCAGGCGGCCGCCGCGTCGGAGATCGCCGATGCGATCGGCGCCGCGCTGGGCACCGAGGTCAAGGTGCGGCCCCGAGGCACCGGATACAAGATCGAGCTGGCGCTGGACTCGCTTGACGACGCCCTCGCGCTGGCGGCGCGAGTCCGCGCCGGGGCCTGAGCCCGCGCTACACTTTCGCACCGCAGCGGGCGATTAGCTCAGTCGGTTAGAGCGCTTCTCTGATAAGGAAGAGGTCCCAGGTTCGAATCCTGGATCGCCCATCACAAGGTTGGTGGGAGGCGGTGGGTGGGCCCCTATTTCGGGGCCTTCGTCGTTCTTGGGGGCCCAGGGGGCGGCCCCGGCCCGCGCCTATACTGGCGAGACACCACCGGGGAGCTCTTCTCGTGCAGGAAATGGTCATCTATGGCGTCAGCTTTGACATGGTCGGCAAGCAGCCGATCGTCCTGTTGAAGACGGTCGACAGCAATAAGTTCCTGCCGATCTGGATCGGGCATCCGGAGGCGGCGGCGATTCTGATGAAGCTGCAGGGCGCGACGACGCCCCGACCGATGACGCATGACCTGCTCTGCGACATGCTGGGTGAGCTCGAGGTCAAGTGCACGCAGGTCTCGGTGACCGAGTTGCGTGACAACACCTTCTTCGCCTCGATCACGCTCCAGGTTGCCGGCCGCGATGTCGAGATCGACTCTCGCCCGTCCGACGCGCTGGCGATCGCCGTGCGCTCCGGTGCGCCGATCTTCGCCGCCGAAGAGGTCATCGCGGAGTCCGCGATCGAGTTCGAGCACGAGGTCGAGGACACCGAAGAGGTCGTCGACCGCTTCAAGGACTTCTTGGACCAGGTTTCCCCGGAGGACTTCGCGGGCGACAGCTAGGTCCGCGCGCGGACCGCTAAGCGCGGACGCTTCGGGCCAGCGCCCGGTCGACCAGCTGCGCGATCAGGTCGTCGAACGCGATGCCCGCGGCGTCGGCAGCCTGGGGGAGCAGGCTCGTCTCGGTCAGGCCCGGGATGGGGTTGACCTCCAGCACGTGCAGCTTGCCTTCGGCGTCGCAGAGCAGGTCGACGCGCGAGACGTCGCGGCAGCCCAGCAGCTCGTGCACCGCGACCGCCAGCTCCTGGGCGGCGGCCGTCACGTCGTCGGGCAGGTCGGCGGGGCAGACGAACGTCGAGCGGCCGATCTCGTAGCGGGCGTCGAAGTCGTAGACGCCACCCTCGGGAACGGCCTCCACGACCGGCAGCGCAACGCCGTCGAGGACCGACACCGCGAGATCGCGACCGGCGATGTGGCGCTCCAGCAGCACCTTGGAGGAGTAGGAGAACGCGGCGACCAGCGCGCCCGGCACCGCGGCAGTGTCGCGCGCGATCCGCAGGCCCAGCGCGCTGCCCTGGTCGGCGGGCTTGACGACCATCGGGAAGCCGATCCGCGTGGCGATCTCGCCGAGCGCTTCGGCTGCGCCGAGCTGCTTGAAGGCCGTCTCGGTGAAGGCGACGAAGTCCGGGGTCGGTAGGCCCGCGTCGACCATGTGGTGCTTGGCCAGGACCTTGTCGGAGCAGCGGATGCAGGCCGAGACGCCTGAGCCGGTGTAGGGCAGGCCGAGGATCTCCAGCAGCTCCTGGACCGTGCCGTCCTCGCCGTCGCGGCCGTGCAGCGCGAGGAAGCAGACGTCGGGCGCCAGCTCGCGCAGGCGCCGGACGAGATCGTGGTCGACGTCGATGCCGTGGGACTCGTGGCCGAGGCGCTTGAGCGCGTCCTCCACCCGCGCGCCCGAGCGCAGCGAGACCTCGCGCTCCAGCGAGCGGCCGCCCTTCAAGACCGCAACGCGGCTCACCGCTCGCTCCAGCCCGGTTGGTCCTGCCCGCGAGGATCCGTCGCGAGGGGCCTCATCGGCGGCGGTCCGCGTCCGAGCGTCGTGCGCCCGGCTGATCCTGCGGTCGCGGCAGCTGCAGCACGTCGGCCAGCTCCGGATCGGGCTCCGCCGGCGCCTCGGAAACCGCCGGCGCGGGGCGCGAGCCCGTCAGCGCGCCGAACAGCTCCAGCTGCTCAGTGACCACTTCACCGATCCGCCGGACGCCCTCGCGGATGTCGGCGTCCCCGACGCCGGAGAAGTTCAGCCGCATCGAGGAGCCGCCGCGGCCGTCGAGATAGGCGCCGCGTCCTGGCACGAACGCGACATTGCGCTGCAGCGCCCGGGCGAGCAGGTCGGTCGTGTCGATCTCGTCGGGCAGCGTCGCCCAGACGAAGAGGCCACCTTCGGGCTGCGTCCAGGTCGCCTCAGCCGGGAAGTGCTCGGTTAGCGCGCCGAGCAGCGTGTCACGCCGGCCGCGGTAGAGGCCCTTCAAGGACTCCAGGTAGGGCTCCCACTGGCCCTCGCGGAAGTACTGGCTGACGAAGTGCTGGGTCAGCGACGAGGTGCACAGGTCGGCGCCCTGCTTGCCCATGTTCATCTTCTGCAGCACGGGCGCGGGCGCGACGGCCCAGCCCAGCCGCAGGCCCGCCGACAGAATCTTGGAGAACGTCCCCAAGTAGATGATGAAGTCGCCGCCACTGAGCTGCAGTAGCGTGGGCAACGGATCACCTTCGTAGCGGAGCAACCCATAGGGGTTGTCTTCCAACACCAACAACTCGCGCTCGGCGGCGACCTCGACCAACCGCTTGCGCCGCGGCAGCGACATCGTCACGCCGCCCGGGTTCTGGAAGTTCGGGATGGTGTAGATGAACTTCGGACGTCGCCCCTCGGCCTCGAGGCGGTCGAGCGTCTCCTCGAGCACGTCGATCGGCATGCCGTCGCGATCCATCTCGATCTGCACGACATCGGCCTGGTAGGAGCAGAACGACGGGATCGCGCCCGGATAGGTCGGGGCCTCGGCGACGATGACGTCGCCCGGGTCGATCAGCGTCTTGCACACCAGGTCGATGACCTGCTGGCCGCCGGTGGTGACGAGGATGTCCTCGGGATCGACGTCGGCGCCCTCGGCGGCCATGACGTGGCGGATCGCGTCCTTGGTGATCGCCAGGCCCTCGGTCGGCCCGTACTGCAGCGCTGCCGCCGTCGAGGTGGCCGCCACGCGCGACATGATCGCGGCGAAGTTCTCAGGCGGGAAGGTCGAGGTGTCGGGCAGGCCGCCCGCCAGCGAGATCACCTCGGGGCGCTCGGTGATCGCCATCAGGTCGCGCATCGCCGAGGACTTCATCCCGCGCGTGCGTGAAGCGAACAGGCCGGTGTACCGCTCGAGCTCGTGCGCGGCGGCGCGTTGGGGGCGGCGGGAGCGAGGCATGCTCGGCTTCCCTTCGCCGTCGGGACCTTCGGACCTGCGGTCTGTCATGGTCCCGGAGCACGGTACCGATGAAGCTCGCTCTCGACATCCTCCAAGGGCTCGGTCTCGCCTCCGCGGCAGGGCTTCGCCCGTTTCTTCCCGCCCTGCTGGCCGGCGCGCTGGCCTCCGGCGACGTGGGCCTCGACTTCGACGGGACGCAGTTCGCGTTCCTGGAGTCGCCGATCTGGCTGCTGGCGCTGGTCATCGCGCTGATCGCCTCGGTCTTCCTGCGCCAGCTGCTCGAGCAGCCCGCCGGTGAGGCGGCGCTGAGCGGCATCGGGATCGGCCTCGGCGCGCTGCTGTGCGCCGCGTCGATCGACGATCGCCACGCCACGTGGTGGTACGGGCTGATCATCGGCGCGCTGGTCGCCTATCTCGCGAGCACGGTCTCCCGTGCGATCTTCGGCCGCGTCCGCGCGCGCTTCGCCAGCGCCGGCGACAGCCAGGCCGCGGCGGCGCTGCCGTTCTACGGCGAGGCGACGGGCCTCGTCGTCGCGGGCGCGAGCATCCTCTTCCCGCCGCTGGCGCTCGTCGCGATCGGCTTCCTGGTGGCGCTGCTGGTCACCGGCCGCCGCCGCGGCGACCAGAAGTACGCCGGGCTGCGCATCCTGCGCTGATCGCATGAAGCGCCTGCTCCTGGCCGTCATCGATGGGTGCAAGCCCTCCATGCTGGAGCGTGCCGTGGAGCGTGGGGAGGCGCCGACGATCGCCGCGGTGCTGGAGCGCGGCTCGTTCGTCTCGGAGCTCTGCGCCGCCTTCCCGTCGGTGACGCCGGTCTGCGCGACCTCGATCGCGACCGGCGTGCTGCAGGACCGCCACCACATCGCGGCGATGAACTGGTGGTCGCGCGCCGAGCGGCGCTACGTCGAGTACGGCTCGTCCTTCCGGGCTGCGCGCAAGCTCGGCATCGGTAAGCAGTTGACCGACACGGTGTACAACCTCAACGGCTCCCACATGGCCGACGACATCGAGACGATCTACGAGTCGCTCGACGACGCCGGCGTGCGGACCGCGGGCACCACCTACCTCGTCTACCGCGGACGCCACGAGCACCCGATCTCCCGCGAGACCGCGCTCACGCGGCTTGCCGGCACGCTCTTTCGCAAGCCGGTGATGGGGCCGCGCGAGCTGTTCTACGCTGACATCTTCGCCAGCCGCGAGACGGGCTGCCGCAGTCAGATGGGCCTGCCGGGGATCCGCGACCAGCACTCGGGGTGCGTTGGCGCCTGGCTCGCCGCGCGTGACCTCTACGACTTCCTCCTGCTGTCGCTGCCCGACAACGACACCTACTCCCACAAGAACGGCCCGCACGCGCAGCCGACGTCGATCGCCGCAGCCGACGCCCAGATCATGCGTGTTGCCGAGGCCGCCGGGGGGCTCGATCGGTTCCTGGACACCCACGCGGTGATCATCTGCGCCGACCACTCCCACGCCCCGGTCGAGCGGCGCATCGACCTGCGCGGTGCGTTCGCCGACTGGGAGGTCGCCGGCCCGGGCGGGAGCGCGGTGCAGGACGCCGAGCTGGCGCTGTGCCCCAACCAGCGCGCGGCCATGGTGTACGCGTTGGTCGAGCACGCGCGCGCGGCAGTGGTCCCACGCGTCGTCGAGACCGCGTCGGCCATCCCCGGCATCGACATCGTCGCGTGGCGCGAGGGCGCCGACGGCGTCATCCGCGGCGTTGGCCGCGGCAAGCTGCGCTTCCGTGCGGGTGGCGACCTGCGCGACGCGCGCGGCAACGCCTGGTCGGTGCAGGGTGACCTCGGCGCGCTGTCCGCGACGGTCTCCGACGGCCGGTTCGACAGTCCCGACTACCCCGACGCGCTGCGCCGCGTCTGGGCCGCGCTGTCCTGCGCGACCTCGGGCGACGTCCTGCTCAGCGCCGGGCCCGGCTGGGAGTTCCCGGACTGGGGCGGCGCCGACCACGTCGGCGGCGGCAGCCACGGCTCCCT
>JBEVLC010000059.1:0-21736 GCA_040509415.1 Baekduia sp.
GCTCGAAGCGCGCCTCGGGGTCGTCGAGCGCCGCGCCCAGCAGTTCGCGCAAGCGAGCGAGGCGATAGCGCACGGTCTGCGGGTGGACGTGCAGGTCGAAGGCCATCCGGGGGCCGTTGCCGCGATGGCGCAGATAGGCGAGCAGGGTGGACTCCAGCCGCTCGCGGGAGCGCGGCGCCAGCGCGGTGAGCGGTCCGAGGCGCATTCGCGCGAGATCATCGACCAGCGACGGGTCCTCGGCCAGCAACAGCTCCAGCAGATGATCGTCGGCGGCTCGGAGTCCGGGCGTCGCGGTGTCGACGAGTCGCCAGAGCGCTCGGGCGCGCGCCCAACTGCGCGCTGCATGCTCGATCGTCACCGTCGGCCCAACCGCTGCCGCATGCCCGCGCAGCGCGAGCTCAAGTTGCTGGCGACGGCCGGGACCGTCGGGGTCGGGGAGGATCAGGCAGGCGATGCCGTCGAGATTGCCGATCAGCAGATCGCTCGGCAGCCGCCGGTCCCGGAGGCCGCCGTGGCCGGCCCCCAGCGCCACGACCGCCATGGTCCGCGGCAGCGGCCACGCGGCGTCGGCCGCAGTCCGCTCGAGCACGGCGCGCTCGGGCGCCGGATCGGCGACCAGCGTCGCCACCAGCTGCGCCCGCCGGCGCTCATGCTCGCCCGCGGCCGCGGCCTGTGCGGCGACGAAGCCCTCGACCGTGACCGCCGCGATCTCGTCGAGGTAGGCGAACAGCGAGTCGGCCAGGACCGCCACCGTCTCGGCCTCGGCGCACGCCTCGGTGGCGACCGCGGCGATCCGGCGCCAGACGACGCGCGCGCCGAGGTGGTAGCCCGACTGCAGGTCGTCGAGGCTGTGGCCCGAGCGGAACCAGCGCTCCCCAACCGTGACGTACAACGCGCGATTGGCGCCGACGGTCGGCGGCCGGTGCTCGATGACGCTCGCGAAGTCATGCAGCGCATCGGCGACCGCCGCGACGACGTCGCGGCCGAACGGGCCGTCCAGAGTCCGGTAGACCGGGATCGCGGGGCCGAGCACCTCGACCAGCTCGTCGGCGATCGCCGGAATCGCCGCGCAGACCAGCGCGCCGAGATCGGTCGGCAGGGCGTGCCAGGGCCGCGGGCTGGTCCGCGCATCGAGCGCCATGGCCCATGCTCGCCCGCAGCGCTCCGGAAAGCAAGAAACTTGCATGTGCTGTCCGGCAGGGTCGGGCCTGGGACGACTGCGGCTGGTACGTTGGGCTCACGGGCCGTCGTCGGGCGACCCGTCAGCGATGGACGCACCCAATCCCACGCTCGACCAGCTGCTCGCGCCGCTCGACGCCCGTGATGCGATCGGGGCCATGTTGTTTGCGTCAATCGCCGGATGGCCATTGCGGCCGGGGCGTCGCGAGGCAGCCGCGCCCGTGGCGTGTGAGTACGTCTGCATGCGCCTGCTGCAGCGGGGAACCGTCGAGGCGCCTCCTGCGGGTGAGCCGGCACTCGTTCGCGATCTTGTCCTACGGGCGGAAGGCGAGAGTGCTGCCCAGGTTGTAACGCCCAGCTTTCATGATGGCGGCAACGACCCAACCGGTATGGAGACCAGCGCCCATGTGCGGTTCGCTCTCCCCCAGTTCTTCGCCTACGACCCCTTCATCCTCGAGGTGGAGGAACGCCGGTGGCCACAGCTCCTCGGCCCAGAGTCACAGGCGCTGGAGACCGCGACAGGCCTGTCGCTGGAGGCCATCGACAGCATGGTCACCTCGCTGTATTTGCGGGCGGTTGGCTGGTGCCTGCATCTGGCCGGGGCCGACGGGCCTCCGGGGAGCGGCGAGGACGCCACGGAGTTCCTCCGCGACGCGGTCGAGCGGGGAGGCGGGGAGACGGTCGTCGCCGGCTCCGGCCTGCTGCTCGGCGCGACACGTGACGAGCTGGCGCGCGCCGCCGACGTGTCCGTCGAGGACGTCGACCGGTTCCTTGCGCTGCTCGCGATCCGGCCGGAGGATGTGGCACCCGACCGCCCGTTCGAGCACGTCGTCTGGGATCTTCGTCGTCGCCCGCTCGTGACGCTGGACGAGAGGATCTTTGTTCCCGTCCCGCATAACCTGCTCGCGGGGCTGCGCGCGACGCTCGAGACGGCACTCCGCGATGCCGATCCGCGAGCGGCAGCCCGATACGACCAGCACAAGGCGAAATGGGTCGAGCGTGAAGCGCTGAGCCTCTTGACGCGGTTGCTGTCGCCTGACCAGGCCTACCGCAACCTCGAGGTGCACGCCGCGGGCGGCCGCGCAGAGGCTGAGCGCGACGGTCTGCTGCGCGTGGACCTGGTCGCGCTCGCGGTCGAGGTCAAGGGTGGGGGCATAGCGCCGGCCGCGCGGCGCGGCCACGGCGACTCGCAAGACACGGTCTTTCGCAGGCTCATCCACGAGGGCGTCGCACAGGCCGAGAGCCTCATCGCGGCGCTGGTCGAAGGGCGGCCCGTCACGGGCATCGAGATCGCGTCTGGCCAGCGCACGAGCGTGGACATCGGAAGCATCAGTCGATGGATCCCGCTGGTGATCACGCTCGAGGACATGGGTGGGGTGGTCGCTGGCTTTCAGGCGGTGTTTGGCGACCGGGACCCAGATCGCCGATACCCTGTGGTCTGGACGCTCGATGACCTTGAGTGGTTCTCCCGCGAGCTTGAACTGCCCGCCCAGGTCATCCACTACATGGTCGTTCGCGAGCGCATCGCGCGGCTCGGCGGGCGGCTCGTCATGTACGACGAGGCAGACTGGTTCGGGTTCTACTACGGCGCGGGCAGCGTCGGCGTCAAGCAGATGCTCGAGCGGTACGGTCAATTGGACGCTGCCGTCGTCACCACGTCCGGCGCTGGTCGGCGGGGTCACCTCGATCCGCGGATCACGCGCTGGACGACCCCGTTGACGACGTTGCTCGAGCGCCTGCGTGCCGCGGGCGTCGACGGCTGGCTCGAGGCGTCGATGGCCCTGCTCGACCTTTCTGGACAGCAGGCCCACGACCTGTCATTGCTCGTTGCCAGGGCCCGAGAGGAGGTCCTCGAGCAGGGTGACACGCTGCTGCTGACGATGGTTCCGGAAGGCGATGCTTCGGTCGCACTCCAAATCCTCGTGCCGAGCGGGTCGGGAGAGATCGCTCTGGACGACATTGCCAAAGACCTGGTCACTCAGGCTCCAGACGCTGCTGAACACGTGCTGCTCGCGGCAACGAGCGCTGACGTCGATGAGCTGGACCTTCTGGCGGTCGTTGTCCGGCGTCCGGCGGCGGACTAGCGGCAGGGCGCAGCGCCGGCTCCACCAGAGCGGAGCGACCGCTCAACCAGCGCCCCCAGCTCCAGCCAGTTCTCCCGCGTCGCCGTCGCCGTGCCGCGGACATCGCCGGCTGCGGCGCGGGCGATGATCGCCTCGTGCTGGGCGACAGAGCGGCGGCCGGGCAGCGCGCCCTCGCAGAGGATCTCCAGGCGCCGCAGCTGCGGCGCGAGGTGGCGCAGGGCGCGCCGGATCTCCTCGTTGCCGGCCGCGTCGACGAGCGTCTGATGGAAGCGGTCGTCGGCGTCGTAGACGTCGGCGGCGACGCGCGCGGTCAACGCGGCGATGAACACGTCGTTGTCGGCGCGCAGGCGGGCGCGATCCGCACGGGTCAGGCGCGGGACCGCCAGCTCGGTCGCCAGCGCGTGGATGGCGGCCACGAGCGGGAACGTGTCAGACGCGTCACGGACCGATAGGGGACAGACCCGCGTGTAGCGCTGTGGCGCGATCTCGACCAGGCCGTCGTCGGCCAGGCGGGCCAGCGCGTCGCGTACCGGTGAGCGGCTGAGCCCGAGCCAGGCGCACAGCTCGTCGTCGTGCAGGGACTCCCCGGGCGCCAAGGTTCCGTCGACAATGGCATCGCAGAGCAAGGCGTATGCGTTGTCACGGAGGAGCTGGCGGTCCACAGCGGCCCGCTGCTGGGGCACTGGCATCTGACATGTCAGTAGACCACCAGCGCCGCAGCCCTTGCAAGCGCGCCGGTCGGAGGAGTACACCGAAGCAGAAGTCGTTTCGTGATCACGCCGCCGGTGGGAGGGAGCTTGCCCATGTGCTTGGCGATCCCGGGTCGCATCATCGAGATGGTTGACGAGGCCAACCGGCTGGCGCGGGTCGATGTCGCGGGTGTGCGCCGGACGGTCAACGTCGGGCTGCTCGACGCTGACTCCGAGGCGCGCGGCGGCGGTGCGCGGGTTGGCGACTGGGTGTTGATCCACGTTGGCTTTGCAATCTCTCGCGTCGACGAGGAGGAGGCGGCGGCGACGCTGGCGCTGCTGGAGGGGATGGGCGCCGACTACGAGCTGGAGCTCCAAGAGCTGCGGGAGAGCGTGATCGAATGAGCTGCGATGACGCCCACTGCATCACCTGCGGCGATGACGGCGAGCCCGAGCGCGTCCTGGCGATCGACGAGGCGCGTGGTCTGGCGCTCTGCCAAGGTCAAGATGGCGCGCGCGAGTCCGTGGAGATCGCGCTCGTCGCGCCGCTGACGGTCGGCGACACCGTGCTCGTCCACGCCGGCACCGCGCTCGCGCGGCTGACGGATGCGGATGTGGTCGTATGAGGTACGTCGACGAGTTCCGCGACGCCGCGCTCGGGCGCGCGCTCGCCGGTGAAATCCTCGGCGCGGTGGAGCCCGGGCGCCACGTCAAGGTGATGGAGGTCTGCGGCGGCCACACCCACTCGATCTACAAGTACGGCGTCGACGACCTGCTGCCTGAGAACGTCGAACTCGTCCACGGTCCGGGCTGCCCGGTCTGCGTGATCCCGATGGGGCGCGTCGATGACGGGATCGCGATCGCGCGCGAGCCCGGCGTGATCCTCACGTGCTTCGGCGACATGATGCGCGTCCCCGGATCGACCGGGACGTTGTTGGAGGCCAAGGCCCAGGGCGCCGACGTGCGCATGGTCTATTCACCGCTGGACGCGCTGCGCATCGCCAAGGCCAACCCGGATCGCGAGGTGGTGTTCTTCGCGATCGGCTTCGAGACGACCGCGCCGTCGACGGCGTTGACGCTCAAGCGCGCCCGCGCCGAGGGCGTCACGAACTTCTCCTGCTTCTGCAACCACGTCACGATCGTGCCGCCGCTGCGCGCGCTGCTCGACTCACCCGACCTGCGCCTGGACGGCTTCATCGGGCCCGGTCACGTCTGCACCGTCGTCGGTGCACGCCCATTGGAGTTCATCTGCGCCGACTACAGCAAGCCCGTCGTCGTGTCGGGCTTCGAGCCCGTCGACATCCTGCAGTCGGTCCTGATGATCCTGCGCCAGCTGGCCGACGGGCGCAGCGCGGTCGAGAACCAGTACAGGCGCGTCGTGCCCTACGAGGGCAACCTCCGCGCGCTGGAGGTCATGGCTGAAGTCTTCGCGCTGCGCCCGCACTTCGAGTGGCGCGGCCTGGGTTTCATCTCCCACAGCGGGCTCAAGCTGTCAGACGACTACGCCGAGCTCGACGCCGAGCGGCGCTTCGCGGTGCCGGGCGTGCGCGTCGCCGACCCCAAGGCGTGCCAGTGCGGCGAGGTGCTCAAGGGCGTCATCAAGCCGTTCGAGTGCAAGGTGTTCGGGAGCGCGTGCACGCCGGAGCGGCCGATCGGCACGTGCATGGTCTCCAGCGAGGGGGCCTGCGCGGCGTACTACAACTACGGGCGCTTCGCCCGGGAACGGGTGGTCGTATGAGCGACACGGCCGCCCGTGAGGCACGGGTCCTGGACATCATCGAGACCGCGCGCGGCAAGCGCCCGAAGTTCCGCGACGAGCAGATCACGATGGCCCACGGCGCCGGTGGCAAGGCGATGGGCGCGCTGATCGAGGGGCTGCTGCTGCCCGCGTTGACCTCGCCGGCGCTCGACGCACTTGGCGACGCCGGGCTCGTCGGCGTCGGCGGCGCCGCGCTGGCACTGACCACCGACAGCTTCGTCGTCAAGCCGATCCGCTTCCCGGGCGGCTCGATCGGCGAGCTGGCGGTCAACGGCACGGTCAACGACCTGGCGATGGCCGGCGCGCGGCCGGTGGCGCTGACGCTCTCGCTGATCCTGGAGGAAGGGCTGAGCGCCGAGGACCTCCGCGCCGAGGTGGAGGCCATCGCTGAGGCCGCGCGCGCCGCCGGGGTCGCGGTCGTCGCCGGCGACACCAAGGTCGTCGAGCGCGGCCATGCCGACATGATGTACATCTGCACGACGGGCCTGGGGCATGTGGACCCACGGGCGGCGCTGTCGCCATCGGCGCTGCGGCCGGGCGACCGGCTGATCGTCTCCGGCCCGATCGGCGCCCACGGCACGGCGATCATGCTGGCGCGCGGCGAGTTCGACCTCGATGCGACGATCGTCTCCGACACGCGCCCGCTGTGGCCCGCGGTCGACGCGCTGCTCGCGCGCGCCGGCGCCGGCCTGCGCTGCCTGCGCGACGCCACGCGCGGCGGGGTGGCCTCGGTCCTCAACGAGCTCGCGCGCGCCTCGGGCGTCGCGATGCTCGTGCAGGAGGCTGCGGTACCGGTCGACCCGGCGGTGGCGGGGGCGGCCGAGCTGCTGGGGATCGACCCCATGCACGTGGCCAACGAGGGCGTGCTGGTCGCGGCGGTCGCGCCCGAGTGGGCTGATGCGGCACTGGCCGCGCTGCGCGGCGCGGACGGTCCGGACGGTGGCGCGTTCGCCCGCGCCGCCGAGATCGGCGAGGTGCGGACGAGCCCCGCGGGGATGGTGCTGGTCGAGACGGGCTTCGGCGGGCGACGGGTGCTGGATCAGCTCGTCGGTGATCCGCTGCCAAGGATCTGTTGAGCGAAGAGGAGCAAGGACATGGCGTCGGTCGAGTTCATTGCACATCAGGCGGAGACGGAGGCGGTGACCGCGCATGTGCTGTGGATCACCGTCGGGCTGTCGTGTGAGGGCGACTCGGTCGCCATGACCTCGGCGACCAACCCGAGCCTCGAGGACATCATCACCGGCGCGATCCCCGGGATGCCGAAGGTGGTGGTCCACAACCAGGTGCTCGCCTACGAGGTCGGCCAGGAGTACGTCCAGGCGTGGTTCGACGCCCAAGACGGCAAGCTCGACCCGTTCGTGCTGGTCATCGAGGGGTCGCTCGGCAACGAGAAGATCAACGGCGCGGGGCACTGGACCGGCTTCGGTGTGAACCCCGAGACCAGCCAGCCGATCACCGTCAACGAGTGGCTGGACCGCCTGGCGCCCAAGGCGGCGGCGATCGTCGCCGTCGGGACCTGCGCGACCTACGGCGGCATCCCCGCCATGGCCAACAACCCCACCGGCGCCATGGGCGTCCGCGACTACTTGGGGTCCAACTGGAAGTCCAAGGCTGGCATCCCGATCGTCAACATCCCGGGCTGCCCGGCCCAGCCCGACAACATGACCGAGATGCTCGTCGCGCTCGTCTTCGCGCTGGCGGGGATGGCGCCGGTGCCCGAGCTCGACGACGCGGGGCGCCCGGTATCGCTCTTCGGTCGCACCACGCACGAGAGCTGCAACCGCGCCGCCTTCTACGAGGAGGGCGACTTCGCCACCGAGTACGGCGCCGACCATCGCTGCCTGGTCAAGCTGGGCTGCAAGGGGCCGGTGGTCAAGTGCAACGTGCCGCTGCGCGGCTGGGTCAACCACATGGGCGGCTGCCCCAACGTCGGCGGCATCTGCATGGCGTGCACGATGCCGGGCTTCCCGGACAAGTACATGCCCTTCATGGACGAGGACCCGATGGGCATGGTGTCGTCCAACATCGCCCGCTTCAGCTACGGCCCGCTCTTGCGCTGGGGGCGGCACTTCAACGTCAAGCGCACGTATGACAAGGAGCCCGAGTGGCGGCACAACCGACCCGGGCTCACCTCCGGCTATGCCAAGCGCTGGTGAGGAGCAGACCATGGCAACCGTTGAGTCCCCCGCCGATCAGAAGGTCACCGTCAAGGAGATGGCCTGGGATCCGGTGACCCGCATCGTCGGGTCGTTGGGCATCCACACCGAGATCGACTTCACCAACCAGCAGGTCCTGAAGTGTTACTCGACGTCGATGCTGTTTCGCGGCTTCGACATCTTCATGAAGGGCATCGACCCGCGTGACGCGCACTTCATCACCAGCCGGATCTGCGGCATCTGCGGTGACAACCACTGCACCTGCTCGTGCCTGAACCAGAACATGGCCTACTCGGTCAAGCCGCCGAAGCTCGGCGACTACGCCTTCAACTTGGCCGAGGCCGCCGACTTCATGTTCGACCACGCGATCTACAACGACTGCATGGCCAACGTGGACTACAGCGAGCAGATGGTCAAGGAGACCAACCCGGCGGTCCTCGCCAAGGCCGAGACCACGCCAGCGCCGCACGCCGACATCCATGGCTACAAGACGATCGCCGACATCATGCGCGCGCTCAACGCGTTCACGGGCGACTTCTACCTCGAGACGCTCCAGGTCTCGCGCTACACGCGGGAGATGTATTGCCTCTTCGGCGGGCGCCACACGCACCCGTCGACGATCCTGCCCGGCGGCTGCAGCGCGAACATCACCCAGCAGACGTGCACCGAGTACTACGTGCGCCTGATGCGCTACATCGACTACTGCAAGCGCACGGTGCCGATGCACGACGACTTGTATGACTTCTTCTACGAGGCGCTGCCGGGCTACGAGCGGGTCGGCTACCGCGACACCGACATCATCTGCTGGGGCTGCTTCGACAACCCCGACTACGTCGACTACAACTACAAGTCGATGACCGAATGGGGGCGTCAGCGGTTCGTCACGCCCGGCTTGGTCTTCAAGGGCGAGCTGATCACGACCGACCTGGTGGAGATCAACCTGGCGATCCGGATCCTGCTCGGCTCCTCCTACTTCGACGACTGGAGCGCGGAGGAGACGTTCGTCACCCAGGACCCGCTCGGCAACCCGGTCGACAAGCGCCACCCGTGGAACAAGGTCACGCTGCCTAAGCCGCAAGCGCGCGACTGGGCTGACAAGTACTCGTGGGTGGCCTCGCCGCGCATGTACGACGCGCGCAACGACCGCTACGTGGCCAGCGACACCGGCGGCGGGCCGTTCGCGCGCCAGTGGGTCACCGCCAAGGCGGGCCTGGTGGACCTGGGCTACCTGAAGGCTACGGGCGAGTCCATCAAGATGGTCCTGCCCAAGACGGGGTTCATGCCCGAGGCGGAGCTCGAGTGGAAGATCCCGCAGTGGTCCAACGCGATCGAGCGCCAGCGGGCGCGCAGCTACCACCAGGCCTACTCGGCGCTGGTCGCGCTGCACTGCCTGGAGATGGCGCAGGTCGAGCTGCGCGCGGGGCGGACCAAGAGCTGGGCGGACTTCACGGTGCCCGAGTCGACGATCAGCGTCGGTTTCCACGAGGCTGCGCGCGGGGTCTTGTCCCATCACATGGTCATCCGTGAGGGCAAGATCGCCAACTACCAGCCCTATCCGCCGACGCCGTGGAACGGCAGTCCGCGCGACGTCTATGGGACGCCGGGGCCCTACGAGGACGCGGTGCAGAACACGCCGATCTTCGAGGAGAACGGCCCGGAGAGCTTCAAGGGCGTCGACATCATGCGCGCTGTCCACAGCTTCGATCCGTGCCTGCCCTGCGGGGTGCACATGTACGGCAAGGGCGGCGGGACGGTGCGCAAGGTGGTCCACACGCCGACCGGGATGTGCTGAGGTGGCGACGGTTGCGGCAGACGCCGCCGTCGAGGAAGCGCTGGTCGAGCGCGTCACGGCGCTGACCGAGGAGGTGGGGGCGCTTGCCGACCCGGCGGCGCGCGCGCTGGCCGAAGAGTTGGCGGCGGCCGTCGTGCAGCTCTACGGCGAGGGCCTGGAGCGGATTGTCGCCGCGCTGGATCCGGAGGTGCGCAGCGAGTTGGCCGATGACGGCCTGGTCGCCAGTCTGCTGCTGATCCACGGCCTGCACCCGATCGCGCTGGAGGTTCGCGTGCAGGCCGCGCTGGACGGCGTGCGGCCCTACATGGAGTCCCACGGCGGCGATGTCGAGCTGCTCGGAGTTGTTGATGGCATTGCCCGGCTGCGGCTGTCGGGGTCCTGCAAGGGCTGTTCGGCATCGCAGACCACGATGGAGCTGGCGATCGAGCGCGCGCTGGAGGAGGCGGCGCCCGACCTGCGCGGCCTGGACGTCGAGGGCGTCGTGGCGCCGCCGCCGCGCCCAGACGACCCGGCGGCGGCGGTTGACTGGATCGAGCTGGACGGCGTGGCCGGCATGGCGCGCGGGACGCTGGTCGCGAGGGAGCCCGGGTTGTTGGTGGCCAACGTGGCCGGCACGCTGCTGGCCTACCACGACGCGTGCGCAGGGTGTGGCAGCCCGTTGACCGGCGGCGAGCTGGTCGGCGGCCGGCTGACGTGCGGCGAGTGCGGCGCCGTGTTCGACCTGCCGCGCGCGGGGCGCTGCCTCGGCGACGACGAGCTGCAGCTGCGCCCCGTGCCGCTGCTGCGCAACGGCGGTCCCGTGCGGGTGGCGCTGGCGCGGTGAGCCCGGTCGCGGTCAGCGGGTTGCGGCGGATGGCCGCGTGGGCGGCAGCGCCCTCGAACATGCGGGAGCCCGCGCCGCCGCGGCCCGTGGCGGCGACCTGCGAGCTGTGCCCGATCGGAATCGGCGAGCAGCACCGCCATTTGCTCGATCTCGTCGAGCGCCGCATCGTGTGCGTCTGCGAGACGTGCTGGTCGCTGCGCTCGGGCGACCCGCGGTTCCGGCCGCCCGGCACGCGCGCGCTCTGGTTGGAGGACTTCGACCTGCCCGACGAGATCTGGGCGGCGTTCCAGATCCCGATCGGCCTGGCGTTCCTGCTGCGCAGCAGCGTCACGGGCGGGGTCGTCGCGATGTATCCGAGCCCGGCCGGCGCGACCGAGAGCGAGCTGGAGCTGACGGCGTGGGACGCTCTGTGCGTCGCCAACCCGATCCTGGAGGGGCTTGAGCCCGACGCCGAGGCGCTGATCGTCGACCGGACCTCGCGCGAGCGCCGCTACGCGATCGTGGGCATCGACCGCTGCTACGCGCTCGTCGGCTTGGTCAAGGAGGGCTGGTCGGGGATCACGGGCGGGCCCGGCGTCGCGATCGCGATCGCGGGCTTCTTCGAGGAGCTGCGCGCGCGGGCGGTCGCGCCATGAGCGCGGGGGTGGAACCGGTCGTCGCGACCGACCCGGTGTTCTCGGTGCTCGGCGTCGCGCCCGTCACCAATACGCTGACGCCCGCGCTGCGCCTGGATCTGCACGTCAGCGACCCGCTCGGCCGCGCGGTCCACGTGCTGGCGCTGTCGGTCGCGATCCGCATCGACCCCGGGCGGCGGAGCTACGACGACGCGACGCGAGCGAAGCTCGTCGAGCTGTTCGGCGCGCCCGAGCGCTGGGCGGCCACGACCCAGGCGCTGCACTGGACCTCGGTCGACGTGCTCGTCAAGGGCTTCACGGGCGCCACCTCGTTTGCGGTCGAGGTGCCGTGCGGCTATGACCTGGAGGTCGCGGCGACCAAGTACCTGTACTCGCTGCCCGACGGCGTCGTGCCGCTCACGCTCCTGTTCACCGGGCTCGTCCTCTACGCCGGCGAGCACGACCGGCTGCAGGTGGCCCAAGTGCCCTGGAGCGCGTTGGCGCGCTGGCGGATGCCGATCGAGGCGTTTCGCTCGGTGATGGCGGCGCACTACCCGAGCGGTGGCGGCTGGGTGGCGCTGAGCGCTGAAACGCTCGATGCGCTGGCTGACCGCAAAGCCCAGCGTGGGGACCACAGCTTCGACGCGACCGTCAGGGGGCTGCTGGCATGACCGCGCTCGACACGCTCGTCGAGACCCTCCTGTGGGAGGGCCATCAGCTCTATCCCTACACGCCGAGCGCGACCAAGAACGCGACGCCGACGCCGTTTGGCATCGTCTACCCGCCGGCCTACGCCGCCGGCAGCCCGCACCGCTTCGCGCGCTGCAAGCTGCAGGCCATCGCGACCGGGACGCACGCGTTCTCGGCGACGGTGCACTTCCTCGTGGCGGGCGTGGCGGAGCGCGTCCCGGTCGCTCCGGGAGAGGACGTGGCGTTCACGGCCGGTGGCGTGGCGGGGCGCGCGACGATGGCTGTCGAGCGGTTCGGGCCGCTGAGCCGCGTGACCGTCGAGGTCATCAACACCACCTTGGCGGAGGCCGACGCGAGCCGTGCCGAGGCGCTAGAGCGCTCGTTGCTCTCGACGCATCTGGTCGTGCGCTGCGCGGAGCCGGGCCGCTTCTTCTCCCCGGTCGCGCCGCCGCCTGAGGCCGCGGCCGCGGTGATGGCGTGCGTCTGCGTCAACACCCACCCGGTGTTGGCGACCGAGGGCGACGACGCGATCCTCGGCGCGGCGATCTTCCTCCCCGACCACCCGCAGATCGCGCCCGAGAGCCAGGGCTCGCTGTTTGACGCCACCGAGATCGAGGAGGCGCTGCTGCTGCATGTGCTGGCGCTCAGCGACGGCGAGCGAGCCGAGCTGGAGCGCGCGGACCCGGCGGTGCGCGCGATGCTCGCGCGGGCCGCGGCGGCGACGCCGAGCGACATCATGGCCTTGCACGGGCGGGTGACGATCTCCGATCCGGCGCCGGTCGCAGCGGCGCCGGTCGCCGCCGCTGAGCAGGAGGTGCGCGGGGAGGAGGAGGTCGTCGTGGGCGACCGGACCTTCCGGCGCGGCGAGCACGTCGTGCTGGTGCCGGGTTCCGGACGAGGCGCGGCCGACCACGTGCTGATGGGCCGCAGCGCGACGGTCGAGCGCATCTACATCGACTACGACGGCGACGTCCACCTCTGCGTGACGATCGATGATGACCCAGGCCAGCAGCTCATGCGCGACATCGGCCGGTACTTGTACTTCAAGCCTGACGAGGTGGAGGTGAGCCCGCGATGAGCGAGCGCGCGCGTCAGCGGCAGATCCTGGTGGCAGGTGTCGGCAACGCCTGGCTGCAGGACGACGCGTTCGGCGGCGCATGCGCCCGCGAGCTGGACGCCCGCGGCGTGCCCGACGGCGTGACGGTCATGGACTTCGGGACCGGCGGCCTGGACCTCGCCTACGAGATCATGCGCGGCTACGACGCGCTGGTGCTGCTCGACGCCAGCCGTCAGGGCGGCGCGCCGGGCATGTTGTACGTGGTGGAGCCCGACATGGAGGAGTTGCGCCGGCCGATCGAGGACGGCGACGTGATCAACCCCCACGGGATGGACCCGCAGACGGTCCTGCGCTTCGTCGGCGCGATCGGCGGCTTCTCCGGCCGGGTCGTCGTGATCGGCTGCGAGCCAGGGGAGGTCGATGACGTCGGCCTGGGCCTGACGCCCGCGGTGGCCGATGCCGTGCAGCGCGCGCTGGCGCTGGTGACCGAGACCCTCGACGAGCTGCGCACCGACGCGGCGTATCAGTCCTGATGCACGAGTTCTCGATCGCCTCCGCCGTCGTGGCCACCGCCGTCAAGCACGCTGGCGGGCGGCGCGTCACGGTCGTGTCGCTGCGGCTCGGCGCGCTGCGCCAGGTGGTGCCCGGCGCGCTGGCATTCGCCTTCGAGATCGTCGCGCGCGAGACGCTGTGCGAGGGCGCACGGCTGGAGTGGGACAGCGTCCCGGCGCGCGTGCGCTGCACGCCGTGCGATCGGACGTGGACGCTGGAGCGTCTGCCGCTGCGTTGCCCGCGCTGCGGTGACGGCGGGGTCGCCGTCGTGGGTGGCGAGGAGCTGGAGGTCGAGTCGATCGAGGTGGAGGAGGACGCTGCATGCACCGCGTGAAGGTCCGCGTCGCCGAGGACGCGCTGGACGCCAACGCCACGATCGCGGAGGCCAACCGCGCGGACTTCGATCGTGCTGGGGTGGCGGTCATCAACCTGATGAGCGCGCCCGGGGCGGGGAAGACGACCGTGCTGGAGCGGGTCCTGGGTGATGGCGCGACAATCGGTGATGGCGTGCGCGTCGGGGTGCTCGAGGGCGACGTGCAGGGCAGCCTCGACGCCGACCGCCTCGCCCAGCTCCACGTGCCGGTCGTCCAGCTCGACACCGGCAGCGGCTTCGGCGGCGAGTGTCACTTGGATGCCAACATGGTGCGGTCGGCGCTGCCGTTGCTGGCGCTCGACGACCTCGACCTGCTGATCGTCGAGAACGTCGGCAACCTCGTCTGCCCGGCAGAGTTCCGGATCGGCGAGGACGCGCGCATCATGGTGTCCTCGGTTGCCGAGGGTGATGACAAGCCGCTCAAGTACCCCTTGATGTTCCGGACCTGCGAGCTGGTCGTCGTCAACAAGGTGGACTTGCTCGCGCACGTCGACTTCGATCTCGACAAGTTCTTCTATCACTTGGAGGCGGTCCATCCGGGCGTCGCCCACCTGGAGGTCAGCGCGCGTACGGGTGCGGGCATCCACGAGCTGCGCGCCTGGCTGGCGGGCGTGCCTGACCGCGACTGCCGGGGCGCGCCGGCGTGAGCGCGCGCGCCGCCACGCCGGTCGATCGCCTCGACACGCTGGTGGTGGCGCGCACCGCCGCGGGCGCGCGGTTCTTCGGCGCCGAGGCTGGCCGGCTGGCGCGGCTGTGTCACCGGATGGCCGAGCGCTTCGCGCGTGGTGGACGGCTGGTTGCCTTTGGCGCGTCGGCCGCTGATCGCTCCGACGTGCGGCACGTCGCGGTCGAGTTCGTCCATCCGGTGATCGTCGGCAAGCGGGCGCTGCCTGCGTTCGGGATCGCGCCGGGAGAGGCTGCGCTGCTGCTCGCGCCGCAGGACATCGCGATCGCGTTCGGGGCGGGGGAGGAGATCGAGGGCGCCGTGGCCGCCGCCCGGGCACGTGGATGTTTGACGCTCGCGTTCGCGCAGGTCGGCGCCGAGTGGACGCTGATCCCACCGACGGGCGATCCGCTCGTCGCCCAGGAGCTGGTGGAGACGACCTACCACGTGCTCTGGGAGCTCGTGCACGTCTTCTTCGAGCATCGCGGCCTGCTCGCGGGGCGTGACGCGCGCGAGCACCACGACGCCGGCGCCTCGAGCTTCTTGTATCCGTTCTTGGCCGAGGAGGAGACCGACCTCGGCGCGGTGCTCGCCGACGTGCGTGCGTCGATTGGCGCCAAGGCGGGAGAGACCGCTGCGCTGCGCGCCCAGACCGTGCACGACGGCCGCGCGGCGCTGGTGGCGGCGGCCGTGGAGCTGCGCACGCGACTGGACGCCGGCGGCACGGTGCTGGCGCTCGGCAACGGTGGCTCGGCCACCGACGCGATGGACGCCGTCGCCGACCTCCGCACCCCACCGGTGCCGGGTGGGTGGCCGGCCCGGCGCGCGTTGGACCTGACCGCCGACCCCGCGATCCTGACCGCGATCGCCAACGACGTCGGCACCGAGGCGATCTTCGCGCGGCAGGTGATCGCCTACGGCGGCGCGGGCGACGCGCTGCTCGCGCTGTCGACCAGCGGCAACTCGGTCAACGTGATCGCCGCGCTGGCCGAGGCGCGGCGGCGGGGGCTGGCGACGATCGCGTTCGTCGGCTACGACGGTGGGCGGGTCGCCGCCGACGGCCTCGCCGACCACGTGGTCATCACGCGCTCCGAGCACATCCCGCGCATCCAGGAGGCGCAGGCCACGGCGTGGCATGTGCTGCGCGAGCTGATCGAGGAGCCGGCGTGACCGACAAGCGCGAGCTCGCTCACGGTGCGCTGCGTGGCGCGGTCGGCGCGATGGCGATGACCGGCATGCGGCGGTGTGGCTCGGCTTCGAGCTCGTGCTGGCGCCGGTGCTCGGGCTCTCGCACGGTCGCCGTCATGGGGCCATCGCGCGGGTGGCGCTGATGGCCGACCACGCGCTCTACGGCCTCGTGCTCTCGGAGCTGCGGGAGCGACCGCGGACATGAGCGCGGCGTCGCTCACGACGGCGGGGACCGCGCGGCGCCGGGTGCGGGTGCGCGTCGAGGGGACGGTCCAAGGCGTCGGCTTCCGACCGTATGTCCATCGGCTGGCGTGCGAGCTGCAGCTCGGTGGCAGCGTGGGTAACGATGAGCATGGTGTCGTCCTAGAAGTCGAGGGCAACGGCGACGCCGTGGCCGCGTTCCTGCGCCTGCTGCCGCGCGAGGCGCCGCCGCTGGCGTGCGTCGAGGCCGTGCGTATCTGCGATGTGGACGTGATCGATCAGGGGACATTCGCGATCGTGGAGAGCACACGCGGCGGTGCGCCCGACGCGCTCGTCGTCCCCGACGCTGCGACCTGCGACGCCTGCCTGGCCGAGCTGCGGGATCCCTGCGATCGGCGCCACCGCCACGCGTTCATCTCCTGCACGCACTGCGGCCCGCGCTTCACGATCGTGCGCGGCGTGCCCTACGACCGGCCGCTGACGACGATGGCCGGCTTCCCGATGTGCGCCGCCTGCCGCGCCGAGTACGAGGACCCTGGCGACCGCCGCTTCCATGCCCAGCCGATCGCCTGCCCCGACTGCGGGCCGCGTCTGGCGCTGGTCGGTGCGGAGGTCGCGGGCGCGTTCGACGCGGCGGCCGCCGCCGCCGTGCTCCTGCGCCAGGGCGCGATCGTGGCCGTCAAGGGCATCGGCGGCTACCACCTCGCCTGCCGCGCCGACGACGAGCGGGCCGTCGCCGCGCTGCGCGCGCGCAAGCATCGCGAGGACAAGCCGTTCGCACTGATGGCCGCCGACCTCGCCAGCGCCCGCAGGCTGGTCACGCTCGGCGCGGCGGAAGTGGCATTGCTCAGCAGTCCCGCGCGTCCGATCGTGCTCGCGGAACGTCGCGGCGGCGCGTGCGTCGCCATGGCCGTGGCGCCCCACAGCCGCGAGCTCGGCGTGATGCTGCCCTACACGCCGCTGCACCACCTGCTGCTCGCCGACGCCGGCGGTCCGCTTGTGCTGACCAGCGGCAACGTCTCCGACGAGCCGATCGCCTACCGCGACGACGACGCCCGCGCGCGGCTGGCTCCGATCGCCGACGCCTTCCTGCTCCACGACCGTCCGATCCACATGCGCACCGACGACGCGGTCGCGCGCGTGGCGGCCGGCCGCCCGCGGCTGTTGCGGCGCGCGCGCGGCTACGTCCCGACGCATCTGAGATTGCCGGGCACGGCGGCACCACCGCTGCTGGCCTGCGGCGCCGAGCTGAAAAGCACGTTCTGCGTGGCACGCGATGGGCGCGCGTGGGTCAGCCACCATCTCGGCGACCTCCAGGACCCGGCGGTGCGGCAGTCGTTTGCCGAGGGCGTCGCGCACTTCGAGCGCCTCTTCGCCGTCACGCCCGAGCTGATCGCCCACGACCTCCATCCCGACTACGCCTCGACCGCCTACGCCCTGGAGCGCGAAGGGGTCGCGACGCTCGGCGTGCAACATCATCATGCGCATCTCGCCGCTTGCCTCGCCGAGCATGGTGCCGAGGGCCCGGCCGTCGGTGCGATCTACGACGGCAGCGGCTTGGGCACCGACGGCACGGTGTGGGGCGGGGAGCTGCTGGTCGGCGACGCGGGCGGCTTCGCGCGCGCGGGCCATCTGCTGGCCGTGGCGCTTCCGGGCGGCGACCGCGCGGTGACGGAGCCATGGCGGATGGCGTGCGCCTGGCTGGTGGCGGCGAGCAGCGCGGAGATCCCGGACCTGCCGGTGACGCTCCAGCGTTGGGTCACACGACGCCGCTGGGCCGACGTCGCGCGGCTGGCCCGCAGCGGGCTGGCCGCCCCGCCGACGACCAGTGCCGGCCGGCTGCTGGACGCCGTCGCGGCCCTGTGCGGCGTGCGGAGCGCCGTCACCTACGAGGGCCAGGCGGCGATCGAGCTCGAAGCGCTCGCCGACCGCGCCGAGCGCCGCGCCTACCCGCTGGAGATCACCGACGACCTGATCCTCGACGCGCGCCCGCTGATCCGCGCCGTTGTCGCCGACGTCGCCTCGGGTGTCCCGGTCGCGACCATCTCGGCACGGGCGCACAACGCCCTCGCGAACGCCACCGCAGCCGCGTGTGCGACCGCGGCGCAGCGGTCGCGCACCGACACGGTGGTGCTGTCGGGCGGCGTGTTCCAGAACCGCCTGCTCCTGGAGTCCTGCACCACCGGTCTGACCGCGCGCGGGCTGCGCGTGCTGCATCCCGAGCGGCTGCCGTGCAACGACGGCGGCATCTCCTACGGCCAGGCGGTGGTCGCCGCAGCTCGCGCCCGATCCGGGTCGTGAAATGACGAATAGTTCGTCATTTGGCGCCCCGGAGCGCGTGTGACTCAGGACGCCCGCACCGCCGAGATGTCGATGAGGATCGTGATCTCCTCGCCGACGAGCATGCCGCCCTGCTTGAGCGGCTGCTGCCACACCAGACCGAAGTCCGTGCGGTCGATCTCTCCGCGGACCCGGATGCCGACGTGCTCGACGCCCCAAGGATCCTCGCCGGCGCCCTCGACCATGGCCTCCATCTCGACCTCGCGCGTGACGTCCCTGATCGTCAGCTCGCCAGTCACCCGGTAGGTGCCGCCTTCGACGTGCTCGATGCGCGTCGACGCATAGTGGACTTCCGGGCAGCGCTCGGCGTCGAAGAAGTCGGGACCGCGCAGATGCTCGTCGCGGTCCGCGTTGCCCGTCTCGATGCTCGCCACCTGGGCTGAGCCCTGGACGCGGGAGTTGGCCGGATCATCGGCGGCCGCCTCCAGCGTGCCGTCGAACTCCCGGAACTGTCCGCGAACCCTGGAGATCATCATGTGCCGGACCTCGAACGCGACGCTTGAGTGGGCGGGGTCCACCTTCCAAGCGCCCGCCGGCACACGGATCATCCCTTGCTCGGTCATCAAGTCGGTCATGCGCGTGAACCTCCGTCGTCGTGAAGCGGCTACCTCGTGCGTTAGGCCAGAGCGGGCGAAGAGAAGGGCCGCCTCGTCTGCGTGTCGGCGCTGGTCCAGCTGACCACCAGCTCGCCGTCGCTGACGTCGAGGCGGATCGTCGCTCCCTCGCGGATATCGCGCGCCAGCAGGGCGCGCCCGATCCGCGTCTCGACCTCGCGCTGGATGTAGCGGCGCAGCGGCCGCGCGCCGTAGACCGGGTCATAGGCGTGCTCGGCGATGTGATGGCGTGCCGCGCCGGTGAGCTCGAGCCCGATCCGGCGGTCGGCCAGGCGCCGGCGCACGGCATCGATCTGCAGCTCGGCGATGCGCTCGATCTCGGCGAGCGTCAGCGGCTTGAACAGCACGATGTCGTCGACGCGGTTGAGGAACTCCGGCCGGAAGTGGCCGCGCAGCTCGCCCATGACGCGCTCGCGGGCCTCCTCGGCGATCTCGCCACGGTCGTTCATCCCGTCCAGGAGGTAGAGCGACCCGATGTTGGAGGTCATGATCACGACCGTATTCTGGAAGTTGACCGTGCGGCCTTGGGCGTCGGTCAGCCTGCCGTCGTCGAGGATCGCCAGCAGCGTGTTGAACACGTCGGGGTGGGCCTTCTCGATCTCGTCGAAGAGCACCACCGAGTAGGGCTTGCGCCGCACCGCCTCGGTCAGCTGGCCGCCCTCCTCGAAGCCGACGTAGCCGGGCGGGGCGCCCATCAGGCGGCTGACGGTGTGGCGCTCCTGGTACTCGGACATGTCGAGCGCGACCTTGTTGTCCTCGGAGTCAAAGAGCGTCTCGGCCAGCGCACGTGACAGCTCGGTCTTGCCGACGCCGGTCGGCCCGAGGAAGAGGAACGAGCCGATCGGCCTGCGCGGGTCCTTGATGCCCGATCGCGCGCGGATGACCGCGTCGGCGACCAGCTGCACGGCTTCGTCCTGGCCGATGACGCGTTCATGGAGGACCTCGTCGAGGCGCAGCAGCTTCTCGCGCTCGCCCTCGACCAGCCGGGCGATCGGGATGCCCGTCCAGCGCACGACGACCTCGGCGATCTCCTCCTCGGTCACCTCCTCGCGCAGCAGGCGCGTGCCGCCTTGCTTGGATTCCAGGCGCTCCTCCTCGCCGTGCAGGCGCTGCTCGAGCTGGGGCAGCTTGCCGTGGCGCAGCTCGGCGGCGCGGTTGAGATCGTAGCTGCGCTCGGCCTCCTCGACCTCGCGGCGTAGCTCCTCGATCTCGGCGCGCAGCGCCTGCAGCTTCTTGATGGTGTTGCGCTCGCCCTCCCACTGAGCGGTCATCGCGTCGGCCTGGGCGCGCAGGTCGGCCAGCTCCTTGCGCAGCGTCTCCAGCCGCTCCTTGCTGGCCGCATCGCTCTCCTGCTTCAACGCCGCCTCCTCGATCTCCAGCTGCATGGTGCGGCGGGTGATCGCGTCGAGCTCGGCGGGCATCGAGTCGATCTCGGTGCGGATGACCGCGCAGGCCTCATCGACCAAGTCGATGGTCTTGTCGGGCAGGAAGCGGTCGGTGATGTAGCGGTGGCTCAGCGTGGCGGCGGCGACCAGCGCCGCGTCCTGGATCTTCACGCCGTGGTGGACCTCGAAGCGCTCCCGCAGCCCGCGCAGGATCGAGATCGTGTCGGCGACCGACGGCTCCTCGACGAGCACGGGCTGAAAGCGCCGCTCCAGCGCGGCGTCCTTCTCGATGTGCTTGCGGTACTCGTCAAGCGTCGTCGCGCCGATGCAGTGCAGCTCGCCGCGGGCGAGCATCGGCTTGAGCATGTTGCCGGCGTCCATCGCGCCCTCGCCGCCACCGGCGCCGATGACGTTGTGCAACTCATCGATGAACAGCAGGATGCGGCCCTCGGCGGCCTTGACCTCGGTCAGCACGGCCTGCAGACGCTCCTCGAACTCGCCGCGGTACTTCGCGCCCGCCAGCAAGGACCCCAAGTCGAGCGAGAACACCGTCTTGTCGCGCAGGCCCTCGGGCACGTCGCCGCGCACGATGCGCTGGGCGAGCCCTTCGACGATCGCGGTCTTGCCGACGCCGGGGTCTCCGACGAGCACCGGGTTGTTCTTGGTCTTGCGCGAGAGGATCTGGATCACGCGGCGGATCTCCTCGTCGCGGCCGATGACCGGGTCCATGCGCCCCAGTTGCGCCTCGGCCACGAGGTCGCGGCCGTACTTCTCCAGCGCCTCGTAGGAGGACTCGGGCGTGGCGCTGGTAACGCGCTGGCTACCACGGACCTCGGTGAGTACGCCGAGGAACGCGTCGCGGTCGACGCCATGCCCGGTGAGCAGGCGCCCGGCGGCGGTGCCTGAGCCGCCAGCGACCATCGCCAGCAGCAGGTGCTCGACCGAGACGTACTCGTCCTTGAGCCGCGTCGCCTCCTGCTCGGCATCGTCGAGCAGCAGCCCCAGCGCACGCGAGATGCTCGCCTGGCCGGAGCCCGAGCCGCTGACGCGCGGGCGCCGCTCCAGCGCCTGCTCGGTCGCGCGGCGCAGCGCGCCGACGTCGACCTCCATCCGCGTGAGCAGCCGGGCGACGAGGCCGTCGGGCTGGTCGAGCAGCGCGAGCAGGAGGTGCTCGACGTCGACCTCGGTGTGCCCGTAGCGCAGCGCCTTGGTCTGCGCGTCGTGCAGGCCCTCCTGGGTCTTCTGCGTCAGCTTGCTCGGATCCATGCCGTCACCTCGGATGGTTGTTGTGTGGCTCGTAGCGGCGCAGCCGCTGCTCGAGTACGTCGATTCGGTCCAGCAGCTCGCACGCGAGAATGGCCCCGGCGAGGTTGAGCGCAAGGTCGCGTCGGAGGCGCATCACACGCGCCAGGCGCGCGGGCGCGTCGCGTGTGTAGCGAGGCGCGGCGCGCGTTCCGCCGGTCGGGTCCAGGGCGCCCAGCCGCACCAGCCGCCTCACTAGATCCGGGTGCAGCCCGGCCTCACTCGCGAGCACCTGCAGCTCCAGCGGCTGGCCGGTCGCTCTCAGCGTGATCAC
>JBEVLC010000060.1:0-11641 GCA_040509415.1 Baekduia sp.
CGCGACGTGTTCACCCGCGTGCTCTACGGCACCCGCGTCTCGTTGGAGGCGTCGCTGATCTCGATGGCGCTGACGGTGATCATCGGGGTGACGGCCGGCCTCATCACGGGGTACTTCCGCGGCCGCATCGACACGTTCTTCAGCCGCGTCATGGACCTGTTCCTGGCCTTTCCGGTGCTCGTGCTGGCCGTTGGGCTGGGCGTCGCATGCGCTGACGGCTGCCTCGGCGGCGTCATCCAGCCGGGGCTGCCGGTCGTGATCTTCGTGATCACGCTGACGACCTGGCCGTATATGGCGCGCATCGTGCGCGGCCAAGTTCTCTCCTTGCGCGAGCGCGAGTTCGTCGAAGCCTCGCGCTCACTCGGTGCCTCGGACACGCGCATCATCGTGCGCGAGATCCTGCCCAACCTCGTGGCGCCGATCATCGTCTACTCGACCGTGCTGGTCCCACAGAACATCATCTACGAGGCGTCGCTCTCGTTCCTCGGCGTGGGCATCGACCCATCGAAGCCGAGTTGGGGCGCGATGATCTCCGATGCCACCTCCGTCTTCCAAGACGCGTGGTGGTTCATGGTGTTCCCGGGACTTGCACTCCTGATCACGGTCCTTGCTTTCAACGTCGTCGGAGACGGTTTGCAGGACGCTCTCAACCCGCGGACGTCCAAGTAGGTGCACGTGCGTCGCGGCTCAATCCCTGCGTCGATCGTTGAGGACGATCGGCGGCTCTATCAGAAAGGACCGCACATGCCTCGGAGCGTTCTCCGATTTGTGCTTGCGGGTGCGCTTGCCGTGCTCGCGTTCGCCGTGGTCGCCTGCGGTGGTGACGACAACAACGGCAGCTCGTCGTCGTCGTCCACCACCAAGGCCACCTCCAGCAGCGACGTTGGAACCGACAACACCAAGGCCGCAAACGTCGAGGGCAAGAAGGGCGGCAAGATCACCATGCTCGCCGGCTCTGACGTCGACTTCCTGGACCCGGGTCACAGCTACTACACGCAGGGCTACATGGTGGTCTACCCGACGCAGCGCACCCTGTACTCCTTCAAGCCGCAGGACTCGGTCAAGCCGGTGCCGGACCTCGCTGCGAGCGATCCTGAGATCTCGGCTGACAAGAAGACGGTCACGGTCAAGATCCGTCCGGGTGTGAAGTTCTCGCCGCCGGTCAACCGCGCGGTCACCTCTAAGGACGTCAAGTACGCCTTCGAGCGGTTCTTCTCGGTCAACGTCGGCGGGCAGTACCCCGCCTTCTTCTCGAGCATCGAGGGCGCGCCGGCCGAGCCGACCAAGGGCGTCAAGCCGATCTCGGGCATCGAGACGCCTGACGACCAGACGATCGTGTTCCACCTCAAGGAGGCCGCCGGCGTGCCGGTCGCCGCCGCGCTGGTGATGCCGGTCAGCGCGCCGGTCCCCGAGGACTACGCCAAGAAGTTCGACGCCAAGAACCCGTCGACCTACAACACCCATGTCGTCGCGACCGGGCCCTACATGGTCAAGAACGACGCCGATGGCAACACGGTCGGCTACAAGGCGGGCAAGAGCATCGACCTCGTTCGCAACCCGAACTGGGATGCCAGCACCGACTACCGGCCCGCCTACCTCGACGAGGTCGAGATGCGGACCAACGCGTCGGACGCCAACGTCGCCAGCGAGCAGGTGCTCAGCGGGACGCACATGCTGTTCGACGCCAACCCGCCGGCCAACATCATCAAGAAGGTCGCTACGGAGATCAAGGACCAGTACGTCCAGGTCCCGTCCGGCGGCTACCGCTACTTCCCGATGACCACGACGATCAAGCCGTTTGACAACGTCAACGTCCGTCGTGCCGTGCTCGCCGGGTTCGATCGCAACGCCGCGCGTCTGGCCCGTGGTGGCAAGTTCACCGCCGATCTGCCGACCCACTTCCTGCCGCCGGACTTCCCCGGCTTCGAGGAGGCGGGTGGCTATGACGGCCCCGGCTTCGACTTCCTCAGCAAGAAGAACGAGCAGGGCGATCCGGCGCTGGCTGCGGAGTACATGAAGAAGGCCGGCTACCCGTCGGGCAAGTACACCGGGAACGAGGAGTTCCTGATGGTCAGCGCCAACGTCGATCCGAACAAGGCGCAGGCCGAGGTCGCCAAGGCGCAGTTCGAGAAGCTCGGCTTCAAGTTCCGCCTGCGGCTCGTGCCGCAGGACGCGGTCTACAACGACTGGTGCCAGGTTCCGGAGAAGAAGGTCGCCGTCTGCGGTGGCGCCGGCTGGTTCAAGGACTTCGTCGATCCCCAGTCGATGCTCGAGCCGGTCTTCGCGGGCTACACGATCCCGAAGTCGGGGTTGAACAACAACATGGCCCAGCTGCGTGACCCCAAGGTCGACGCGGCGATGAAGAAGGCCGCGTTGCTCGACGGTCCCGAGCGGCTCAAGGCGTGGGGTGAGATCGACAAGATGATCACCAACGATGCGCCGGCCGTCCCGTTCGTGTGGGACAAGACGACGCTCCTGCGGTCCAAGGACGTCAACGGTGTGGCCAATGGGTACACCACGACGTGGGACTTCAGCTTCACGTCCCTGAAGTAGCGCAGCACCGACGAACCATCGCTTCCCGGCCGGCGCCAGCGCGCGTCGGCCGGGAGGCCTTTTCGCACCACCTGATCACCCGCCCATGGCCGCCTACATCTTCCGCCGACTCCTCTGGACCGTCGTGCTCCTGCTGGTGATCACGGCGGTCATCTTCCTGATCTTCTACGTCCTGCCCAGCGGCGATCCGGCCAAGCTCCGCGCGGGGCGCACGCCGAGCCCGGAGACGATCGCCGCGATCCGCGAGCAGCTTGGCCTCGACCGATCGCTGCCGGCGCAGTACTGGGACTACATCAAGAACCTCGTCTGGCACTTCGACTTCGGCACGAGCTACACCAACAACCAGTCGGTCAAGTCCTTGGTCTTCGATCGCCTGCCGAACACGATCTTCCTGGTCCTCGGCGCGGCCGTCATCTGGTTCGTCAGCGGCGTGGTGATCGGCATCGTCTCGGCGACCAGGCGCGGGACGCTCTGGGATCGCGTGCTGATGGGCGGCGCGCTGATCGCGATCTCGGCGCCGGTCTACTGGCTCGGCCTGGTCTCCCTCTACCTGTTCTCCGATGACATCGGGGTGTGGCACGTCTTCCCCGGCGCCGGCTCCTACCAGGATGCCCACGGCTTCCTCGCCAAGGCCCACACGCTGATCCTGCCGTGGCTCGTGCTGGCCGCCGCGTTCGCGGCGATCTACGCCCGACTGCTGCGCTCCAACCTGCTGGAGACGATGTCGGAGGACTACATCCGAACGGCGCGGTCAAAGGGGCTGTCGGAGCGCCGCGTGGTCCTGCGCCTCGGCGTGCGCTCGGCGATCACGCCGGTGGTGACCGTGCTCGGCCTCGACATCGGCATCCTGATGGGCGGGGCGATCCTGACCGAGACGGTCTTCAACATCGACGGCGTCGGCCGCCTGGCCTTCGACGCGATCCAGCGCGGCGACCTGTCGACCATCCAGGGCACGACGCTGGTCCTCGCGTTCGCCGTCGCGATGATGAGCCTGCTGGTCGACATCTTGTACGCCTTCCTCGACCCGCGCGTGCGCTACTAGGGGAGTGTGAATTCGATGGCGCAGCCGCTGCTGGAGGTCAAGGACCTGAAGGTGCACTTCGAGACCGAGGACGGTCTCGTCCAGGCCGTCGACGGGATCAGCTACTCGGTCGACCGCGGCCAGGCGCTCGGCATCGTCGGCGAGTCCGGGTCGGGCAAGTCGGTCTCCTCGATGACGGTGATGGGCCTGACCCGCGCGGGCAACGCGAAGATCTCCGGCTCGATCACCTTCGACGGCAAGGACCTGCTCAACGCGAACGCCTCCGAGATGCGCAACGTGCGCGGCTCCGAGATCGCGATGATCTTCCAGGACCCGCTCTCCTCGCTGCACCCGTTCTACAAGATCGGCGACCAGCTGATCGAGGCGCACCGGTCCCACAACGACGTCTCCAAGGCCAAGGCCCGCGACCGCGCGGTCGAGATGCTCGGCCTCGTCGGTATCCCGGACCCGCGCCGGCGCATCGACGGCTACCCGCACGAGTTCTCCGGCGGCATGCGCCAGCGCGTGATGATCGCCATGGCGCTGATCAACGACCCCAAGCTGCTGATCGCCGACGAGCCGACGACGGCGCTCGACGTGACCGTCCAGGCGCAGATCCTCACGCTGATTCAGAAGCTGCAGTCCGAGCTCGACACAGCGGTCGTGATGATCACCCACGACCTCGGCGTCGTGGCCGAGGTCACCGAGGAGATCGCGGTGATGTACGCCGGGCGCATCGTCGAGTACGGCAAGGTCGACACGATCTTCAGCGCGCCCGAGCACCCCTACACGTGGGGGCTGCTCAAGTCGATCCCGCGCCTGGACACGCCGCGCGACCAAGAGCTCGTGCCGATCTACGGCCGCCCGCCCTCGCTCATCAACAAGCCGTCGGGCTGCTCGTTCCATCCCCGTTGCCCGTACGTGCGCGAGGCCCACAAGAAGGTCGATCCGGGTCTGGAGCCGACCGGCAGCGCGGACGCCGGCCACAAGGTCGCGTGCCTGCTGCCGGGCGAGACGCGCCGGTCGCTGTGGGCGGCGCTGCGTGCGGGCGAGACGCCCGATGCCGCCATCGAGGAGGTCCCGATCCCCGAGACGACGCTGTCGCCCTCTGCCGAGGGCCACACCGGTGAGGAGGTGACGGGCCCGTGAGCACCACCGCCGGTGAGCCCCTCGTCCAGGTCCGCGACCTGAAGATGCACTTCCCGATCCGCAGCGGCTTTTTGATCCAGCGCCAGGTCGGCGCGGTCCGGGCCGTCGACGGCGTCGACTTCGATGTCCTGCGCGGTGAGACGCTCGGCCTGGTGGGGGAGTCGGGCTGTGGCAAGTCCACGACCGCGCGGTTGATCACGCGCCTGCTGACCCCGACCGCCGGGACGATCAGCTGGGAGGGTCGCGACATCGCCGGCCTCTCGCGCAAGGAGCTCAAGCCTCTGCGCCGCGAGATGCAGATGATCTTCCAGGACCCGTACTCATCGCTGAACCCGCGCAAGACGGTGGGGACGATCATCGGCGAGCCGTTCGTCATCCACGGCGTCGAGAGCGACGAGCGCAAGCGCAAGGTCGTCGTCCAGGAGCTGATGGAGCAGGTCGGCCTCAACCCCGAGCACTACAACCGGCTGCCCCACCAGTTCTCCGGCGGGCAGCGCCAGCGCATCGGCGTGGCGCGCGCGATCGCGCTCAAGCCCAAGCTGATCGTCGCCGACGAGCCCGTCTCGGCGCTGGACGTCTCGATCCAGGCACAGATCCTTAACTTGCTCAAGGAGCTGCAGAAGGACCTCGGGCTGACGATCATCTTCATCGCCCATGACCTCTCGGTCGTCCGCCACACCTGCGATCGCGTGGCGGTGATGTACCTCGGCAAGATCGTCGAGCTCGCCAACTCCGACGAGCTCTACCACCACCCGCGCCACCCCTATACGGGCGCGCTGCTGTCAGCGGTCCCTGTGCCGGATCCGCGACTGGCGCGCAGCAAGCAGCGCCAGGTGCTGGGCGGCGACGTGCCGTCGCCGAGCAACCCGCCCAGCGGCTGCCGCTTCCACACGCGCTGCCCGAAGTTCGTCGAGGGCACCTGCGACGTGCTCGATCCGCCGCTGGAGCCCAAGGAGGGCGGCAACGTCGCGGCGTGTCACTTCCCGCTGAGCGATGAGGAGATCGCGCGGCGGGTGCCGACGGCGGCCGCGTAGCGAAGAGCATCTCTGGCGGGCATCACGCGGGTGCGACCGCCGTGCGAATCACCCACCAGTAAGGTTGCCTGCGGGCCACATGCCCGCCAGAAGTGGTTCGCGGCGCGGCGCGAGGCGCCTGCACCGACGTCACTCGCTATGCCTAAACGCCCACAAGCACGTTGACGAGCCCCCCACTGCCCGCCGGCGTCCGGCATGCCGAGACGCTCGACGCGTCCGGCGCCGCCATCGGCATGCTCACGTGGGCGCCCGACGGCAGCGTGCTCGCCGGCACGCTCTCCAGCGGAGCCATCCGGCTCTGGGACGCCCCGCGGGCCCATCAGCGCGGGAGCCACCGGGACCTCTTCAACTCCCACGGCGTGCCGACCGCGATTGCGTTCGATCCCGCTGCTGACGTCCTGGCTGCAATCAGCCTGGGCGACACCCTGACGATCCGCAGGACCCCGGACTGGCGTGTGAGGCAGCGCATGCGGGCCGCGCGAGGCATAGGTCTGGTGTTCATTGGCGACGGCCTCGCCACGGTCCACGAGAACGGGCGCTTGCAGCTCTGGACCTACGACGGGGAGCTTCGGCGGGGCGCTGAGCTCACAGAGCTCGTGTCCACGGACGTGAGCACATGCCTCGCTTACGACCCCCGCCACCACGTGCTCGCGATCGGCAGTCCACAGGGCTTCTCCGTCGCCTCGATGAGAGAGTCGGAATCCGACGCCTTGCTCGTCGCCGCGATGGAGTCGGCGACAAACGCCTTGGCCTTCGCCCCGGACGGTCTGCTGGCCTGCGGCGACGCAGACGGCGCGGTGCGGCTCTGGCGACCGACGGATCATCACCTCGTCGCCGTGCTCGAAGGGCACACCGGGCCGGTCCGCGGGGTTGCGTTCTCGGCCGACGGCACGTTGCTGGCCACGGCCGGCGACGACCGCACGGTGCGGATCTGGGATGCGGCGTCGGGCGCCCCGCTGGCGATCGTGCCGGGCCGCGCCAAGGGCTCGGAGCGGATGGGGCTGGCGTTCGCGCCGTCCGGGCACCAGCTGGCCTGCGCGTCGGCGGAGCGGACGGCCGTCGACATCCTCGACATCGACGTGGCGACGCTCTCCCCGCGCGCGGCGGCGACGAGCGTCAAGTATGTCAGCGCCAAGATCGTGTTGGTGGGCGACTCCGGCGTCGGGAAGACGGGTCTGGGATGGCGCCTGGCGCACGGAACCTTCGTTGAGCATGCGTCGACGCACGGCCAGCAGTTCTGGCTGCTGCGCGAGCCCGGAACGGTCCGTGACGACGGAGCGCGCTGCGACGCGATTCTGTGGGACCTCGCCGGCCAGCCTGACTACCGGATCATCCACTCGCTGTTCCTGGAGCACGCGGATCTCCTCCTCGTGCTGTTTGACCCGACGCGCGATGCCGATCCGCTGCGCGGCGTCGAGTACTGGCTCCGACAGCTCAAGAAGGACGCGTCCGGCGTCACCTCGCCGAGGGCCATCCTCGTCGGCGCCCGCACCGACCGCGGTGCGGGATCGCTCGAGGCCCACGCCATCGCCGAGTTCGCCGAGGCCAACGGAGCTATCGCTTACGTCCCCACGAGCGCGCTGAGTGGCGACGGGCTGCCGGAGCTGCTGACGCTGATGCGCGAGGCCATCGCTTGGGACGAACGGCCTGCCACGATCACCACCGACGCCTTCGGGCGGGTCAAGGACTATGTGCTTAGCCTCAAGGAGGCGTCGGCGGTCGCGGGAAGCCTCATCCTCGACATGGGCGAGCTGCTCGAACGCGTGCAGGCACAATCCCCGGACGACGATGTGCTGACCGAGGCCGAGGTGGCGGCGGCGACCGCGCACGTGGCCAACCACGGGTACGTGGCCTGGCTCCGCGCCTCGGAAGGCCAGCGGCGCATCCTGCTCGCTCCGGAGATCCTCAACAATCTCGCCGCCTCGATGGTCCTCGAGGCGCGCAGGGACGCCCGCGAACTCGGCTCGCTGGAGGAGCGGCGTGTCCTCGCCAACGAGTATCGCTTCTTGGAGTTGGAGACGCTGACGGCCGGCGACCGCGACATCTTGCTGGACTCGGCGATCGCGATGTTCCTCCAGCACAACATCTGCTTCCGCGAGACGGACCCGCTGAACGGCCGCGTCTACCTCGTCTTCCCGGAGCTGATCAACGCGGCGCGCACGGCAACGCACCAGCAGGAGCCGCTCGAGGACACCACCGGGTACACGGTGACCGGGGACGTGACCAATGTGTACGCGTCGCTCGTGGTCCTCCTCGGATACAGCGGGAGCTTCACCCGGGTCGCGCAATGGCGTCGCGAGGCCCGCTTCGCGGTCGGCGGCGGGCAGGCCTGCGGCGTCTGGCTCGAAGCCGAGCGCGACGGCGAGATCGACCTGGTCCTGCGTTTTGGGCCGACCGTCACGCCGAAGGTCCGTGCGCTGTTCGAGAGCCTGGTCGACGCGTTCCTCGATCGGCCGCGGGTGACCGTGCACAAGTTCCGGCCGGTGGTGTGCTCCAACGGCCACCTCGCCGACCTCACGATGGTCCGGAGGCGTCTCGCTGCCGACCTGCCGCAGGGCTTCTGTGTGGAGTGCGGTGCGCCGCTGGACTTCAGCGGCGCGACGAAGCGGGCCGACGTCCGCCAGGCGGGGCTGGTCACCGTCCATGAGCGCGCGGCGGCGTCCCGGTCAAGGTTCGAGCAGGCGGCGTTCCGCCTCAGCTCCGCCTGGCAACAGGGTGGGCGCCCGGTGCCGTCCTGTTTCATCAGCTACGCGTGGGACACGCGGGAGAGCGATCGCTGGGTCGAGGTGCTGGCGGAGGACCTGGCGAAGGCCGGCCTCAGCCTCGTGCTCGATCGCTGGGATAACCCGACCGGTTCCAGCATCCCCCGCTTCGTCGAGCGCGTGCACTCGGCCGATCGGGTGGTTGTCGTCGGCACCTCGCTCTATCGGCAGAAGTACGTGGAGGAGAAGCCGATGGGCAAGTACATCGCCGCGGCGGAGGGCGAGCTGATCGGCATGCGGCTGATCACCGGACCGATCGCGGAGCGCACGGTCCTGCCCGTGCTCAGGGAGGGAGAGGCTGATGGCGCGTTCCCGCCGCTGCTTAGCCCGCTGGTCTACGCCGATCTCCGCAACCCCGACTCGTACTTCGAGGACGTGATCGACCTGGCGTGCGCCGCTTACGGGCTGATGCCGCGAGACCCGCTCTACGATGAGGTCCGGCGGATCGTGGCCGACGGGCGGATCGTGTAACACCGCGCTTGGGCCTAAGCCGCGAGATCATCGGTCCGATCCGTGAGGGCGCTGGCGTCCTGTCATCAATGAGCGTAGGCTGGCGCCGCTATGGCTGAGGATGATGACACGGCCGCCAGCAGGTCAGCCGAGTCCTCGTCGCTCAGCAGGCCGCGGCGCTCCTGAAGGAGCGGAGCGCTGCCTCGGCGATCCGCGCCTAGCGCCGGACGACGCCGTCGTCACGGTCTAGCCATCGCGGTGTCTTGATGCGGGCAAGGTCGCCTCCGGACCCATTAGTACCTATCTCGATCGATTTAGTGTAGTTTGCCGCGCCGGGCACCACACACCGGTCCGCGGAAGGGGATATAGGCACGATGAACTTGAATTGGTCGGCACTGACGCCACTCGCTGCGGTGGTGCTCAGCTGGGCGGGCATCTGGTGGCTGCGCCGGCGTCAGCTCAACTTCAGCCTCATCGCGCTCTTCGCGCTGGCGGTGGGGATCCCGATCGGCTTGCTGGCGGGCAAGCATGTCGAGGCGATCAACCCGATCGGGCACATCTACATCAACGTCCTGCTGGCCACGGTGGCTCCGTTGATCCTCGTGGCGATCGTCTCGTCGATCACCTCGCTCGGCAGCCTGGCGAAGTTGCGCAGCATCGGTGTGCGTTCGGTCTTCTGGCTGATGCTCAGCAACGCCTTGGCCGTCCTGCTCGCACTGGGGCTTGGGCTGGCGTTTCAGCCGGGAGACGGCGTCCACCACAAGCTCGGCGAACTCTCGACCGACACCATCCAGGGGCAGGTGCAGAACTTCAGCCAGGTGGTCGTGGGCTTCTTCCCCACGAACGTCGTGCAGAACTTCAGCGCCAACGACATCATCCCCATCATCTTGATCGCCGTCACGCTGTCGGTGGCCTACCTTGCGCTGGCGGAGAAGGAGCCAGAGAAGGTCGTCCCATTCGGTGCCGGTGTCGAAGCGCTCAAGCTCGTCATCTTCAAGGCCGTCGGCTATGTGATCCGGCTCACGCCCTACGCGATCGTCGCGCTGACGGCCGACATGGTGGGCAGCAGCACGAACCTCGGGGGCGACTTCCGGTCGCTCGTCGGCCTGCTGGCGCTCGTCTGGGGCGCCTGCTTCCTGCACGCCTACGTCCTCAACGGAGCGATCCTCACGGTCTTTGCCGACGTGCCAGTGGTCACGTTCTTTCGCAAGATCTTCCCGGCCCAGCTCACCGCGTTCAGCACGCAGAGCAGCATCGGCACGCTTCCGGTGACAACGGCGCAGCTCACCCGCAGGGTCGGTGTCCACTCGGAGATCGCGCACTTCACGGCCCCGCTCGGGACCACGGTCGGCATGCCGGGTTGCGCCGGCATCTGGCCGATCCTGATCGCCGTCTGGGGCATCAACGCCTACGGCATCTCGTACTCGCTGGGTGACTACGTCGTCCTGGCGATCCTCGGTGTCGTCGTCTCGGTCGGCACCGCCGGCGTGCCGGGCGCGGCCACGGTGGCCGCCGCCACCGTGTTGTCCGCGGCTCACCTGCCGCTCGAGTTCGTCGCGGCGACGATTCCCATCGGCGTGATCGCCGACATGGCGCGCACCGCGACCAACGTGACCGCGGCGGCGGTGAGTGCCACCGTGGTGGCACGGCAGACCGACCTGCTCGACGACGAGATCTTCGCGGGACGAGCCGAGTTCGTCGATGAGGACGAGCTCTCGGAGTCCGAGGTCGTCATGGGCCCGGCACCGACGCTGGTGCCCGGCGGCCTGCACCCGGGTGTTCCCATCCCGGTCGAGCCACGAGCGACCAGACCAGGGCCATTTCCCCGGGTCTTCTGGGGAGCTAATCAGCTCGCGGTCGTCGGTGGATCTGGGGACGCAGCACCACGACAGACAGAAAAGGAATACACGTGATCTCCTCCCACCCTTGGACGCGATCGATGCGGCGTGTCCTCAGCACGACGGTGCTCGGCGTCGCCCTGCTCACGTCGGCTCCGGCTGCGAAGGCCACCGACATCACGAATCCGGCCAAGAATCCCGCTCCGATCACCTTGACCATCGACGGTCAGACCTATCGCGACGGCGCCGACACCCTGCCCGGATACGACGACTACGCCTGCACGCCGATCCCCAACGTCGAGTACGACTTCGGAGACGACCAGATCCAGTACTACGACGGCCAGGGCGAGCTGGTGACCACCGCGCACTGGACCGAGTGGTCGCGGATCAGCTCCTACGAGGCCTGGGTCGCACAGCAGCAGCAAGGCAAGGCGCCGTCGCCGTCGACCTCCCCGACGACGAGCTCGGCGAACGCGAGTCCCACCACGACGAGCACGACCACCACGAGCCCCACCGCCGCGGCACCCGCCGCGACGAGTCCCACGACGACGAGCTCGGTGTCCAAACCTACGGTCTCAACGACGAAGGGTTCGGCGACGAAGACCCAGCGGTCAGCGACCGAGACCCAGCGCTCGGCGACGAAGACCGAGAGCTCGGCGACCAAGAACAAGACGAACTCCGCGTCGCGGCAGTCGAAGACGTCGACAACGCCGAAGGTCACTCCGTCGCACGCCAAGCAGCTCGGAACGACGGCGGCTGCGCCCACCAAGCGCAACAAGGCGACAAAGCGATCCGGGGCCGCTACCCCGACCGCCGATGACGCGTTGGCGGATG
>JBEVLC010000061.1:0-3680 GCA_040509415.1 Baekduia sp.
CAGTTGCAGTTCGTCGGCGCCACCCGCCCACACCGGGTCGGACGCGTGCGCACCGGTCCCCGTGTCCGGTCGGTGGTGATGGCCGGCGCCGAGCGGGACCCACGGGCTCCACGGGCCGCGCCGCGTTCGCACGCGAACCTCCAGGCCTAGGCCCGCGCGGCCCTCACCGCGCGCTCCGAGCAGGTCGAAGCGCGCCGGTGCGCGCAGCACCGCGGTGCGTCCGCTCGCGCCGAAGTCGCCGGGCGCGACGGCCAGCCCGAAGGAGCGCGGCGCCGCAGCGCCACGCGCCCACGTCGTCGGGACGGCGCGGGAGAGCAAGGAGGACAGGCCGGCGGCGGCACCCAGCGTCAGGGCACGCCGCCGCGTGAGCGACGGAGCGTCCAAGCGGCTCACAGTAGCCACGCCCCGCGCGCTCGCAAGGCCTGCAGGCTTCCGTGCTGCACGGCGCAGGGGACCATCCCCAACTCCAACCCGGCGGTCTCGTCGATGTTGCGAATGAGACCGCAAGTTCCCGGACACAAGGCCGTTGTAGCCCGTGACCTTCCCGACACAGGACGTAGGGGTACGCGCCTCGTAGGAGCACAAAGTGGGCGGCGGGCGAAATCCCGTCGCCTGCGCTCTGTCGCTAGGCCAACGCGGCCGCGACGACGACGGGCTCGTCGTCGCTCGCACCGCACTCGCCGCCAAGCCAGCGCGCCCCGTAGGAGCGCATGTCCTCGATGATCGGCAGCAGCGCCTCGCCCTTCGGCGTCAGCGCGTACTCGACCCGCGGCGGCACCTCGCCAAAGGTCTGGCGGGCGACGATGCCCTCGTCCTCCAGCGCGCGCAGCCGGAGCGACAGCGTGCGCGGCGAGATGCCGGCCAACGACCGCTCCAGCTCGCAGAAGCGCGAGTGTCCCTCCGCGAGATCGCGGATCAGCAACAGCGTCCACTTCCCGCAGATGATGTCCGCCGTCTGGCAGACAGGACACGTGGGATCTACGGGCATGCGCCCATAACTATACCGAGTGAAGTACCCCTGCCGGTGCGGCTAGCCGCCCAGCAGGTTCCCCAACGGGTTGTTGCTGGAGCTCGACGGCGCGGCCTCGATCCGGCCCTCGGAGGGCTGCACGAGCACCCAGCCCTGGCCCTGGAAGCCCATCTGGATCGACTCGCCCGAGCCGCGTCCCATGAGGTTCTTCATCTTGAAGTCGGTCTTCATCGAGGTCGTCACGCCTTCTGACCACGTGATCGCGGCCTGGGCGTCGGCGAAGGTCGGCGCGCTGGCGACGTTGAGCAGGACGGGCGGGCCGTCGGAGAGGATCGCGACCCAGCCGGTGCCCTTCAGCGACGTGTTGTAGAGCCCGCCGCCCATCATCGAGCTGGCGCCCTGGACGCGCTCGATGTCCCAGTCGATGTCGGCGTCGAAGGCCAGCAGGTTGGGCCCGTTGACCGTGATCTTCTCTCCTTCGAGGTAGATCAGGTGGACGTCCTGGGCGGTGTCGGCCAGGAAGACCTCGCCGCTGCCCGAGATCTTCATCAGGCTCTGGCCCTCGCCGGTGACGGCCTTCTTGAGCATGCGGCTCATGCCGCCCGAGCCAGCGTGCTCGAAGCTCGCGTCGCCTTGGTAGGCAACCATCGACCCGAGCTTGGCCTGGATCGTGTTGCCGGCCAGCGACACCTTCAGCAGCTTGGAGTTCTGCAGGGTGAAGCCGTCGCTGGACTGCGTCTCGTTGTACTGCGCCAGTGTGGTCTGCATCGACCACAAGCCTCCCGGACCGCTGCCGGTCCGGCAAGGGTGGCTAGCCGTACGGCCTAGCGCAGGACCGAGCCCTGCTGGGGCTCGCTGCGCTGGTCCTCGGCCTGCGTGAGGTCGTCCATCGTGGTGCCCTTGCGGCCGTCGGCGGCGACCAGCAGCTTGAAGTCGTGCGGTGAGGACGCGAACTGCATCGCCTCCTCCATCGTGATCCGCCCGGCCTTGAGGTGGTGGAAGAGCGCCTGGTCGAAGGTCTGCATGCCGTAGTAGCCACCGTCGGCGATGACCTCGGGCAGGCGACCCGTCTGCTCCGGGTCCATGATCATGTCCTTGACGCGGCCGGTCATGCGCAGCACCTCGCACACCGCGACGCGGCCCTTGCCGTCAGAGGTCGGGACCAGACGCTGGGAGACCGCGCCCTTCAGCGTGCCGGCGATCATCGCCCGCACCTGGTTGTGCATGTGCGGCGGGAAGAACTCGATCAGGCGGTTGATGGTCTCCGAGGCGTCCACGGTGTGGACGGTGGAGAAGACGAGGTGACCGGTCTCCGCCGCGCTCAGCGCGGTCTGGACGGTCTCTTCGTCGCGCATCTCGCCGATCAGGATGACGTCGGGGTCCTGGCGCAGGACGCGGCGCAGGGCGCTCTTGAAGTTCTGGGTGTCCATGCCGACCTCGCGCTGGTTGATCACCGAGCGCTTGTCGACGTGGAGGAACTCGATCGGGTCCTCGACCGTCACGACGTGACGGGCCTTGGTCGAGTTGATGTGGTCGATCATCGACGCGAGCGTCGTCGACTTGCCCGAGCCGGTCGTGCCGGTCAGCAGGACGATGCCGCGCTCCTCCTCGGCGAGGTCGCGGATGACCGGCGGGAGGTCGAGCTCCTCGATCGTCTTGATCCCGTAGGGGATCGCACGCATGACGATGGAAACCGAGCCGCGCTGGCGGAAGGCGTTGACGCGGAAGCGCGCCAGCCCGGCGACGGCGTAGGCGAAGTCGACCTCGCCGTCGCTGTCGAACTCGCCGAGCTTGACGGAGTCGTCGCCAAGCATCAGGCGGACGGCGCCGTCGGTGTCCTCGGCAGCAAGGGGCTCCGCGCCGGGGATGGGCACGAGGTCGCCGTCGACGCGACAGAGCGGCTGCGACGGGACCTTGAGGTGCAGGTCGGAGCCGTTCAGCTCGATGAGCCGAGCCAGGGCACGGTGAAGATCGAAGGACACATCCGGGTCATCGGACATCCCTCAATTGGGTGAAGGCGTGTTGCGTGGCTCTGGACGCTTCTCCGAGAACGCAGAAGGCCCCGTCAAGCGGGGCCTTCCGTTCACAGCGTGTGTTCGGGCGCGGTGGCCTAGGCCACGTCTCGCAGCTTCTGCGCTTCTGCGAGGGACTGCAGCTTCTTGAGCGACTGGTTCTCGATCTGGCGGATGCGCTCGCGCGTGACGTTGAACGTGCGGCCGACCTCGTCCAGCGTGCGCGGGTGCTCGCCGCCGAGGCCGTAGCGGAGTTCCAGCACACGGCGCTCGCGGTAGGAGAGGTTCTCCAGCGCCTCGCGCAGGGCTTCCTTGGTCAGGATCTCGGCGGCGCGCTCGTACGGGGACTCCGCGCGCTCGTCGGCGATGAACTGGCCGAACTCCGACTCCTCCTCGTCACCGACCGGCTTCTCCAGCGAGACCGGGGCCTGCGCGGAGCGCTTGATCGAGTCGACCTCCTCGGGATCGATGCCGGTGACCTCGGTGATCTCCTCCGCGGTGGGCTCACGACCGAGCTCCGTGACGAGCTTGCGCTCGGCGCGGCCGATCTTGTTGAGCTTCTCGACGACGTGCACGGGGATGCGGATCGTGCGGGCCTTGTCGGCCAAGGCGCGCGCGATCGCCTGGCGGATCCACCAGGTCGCGTACGTCGAGAACTTGAAGCCCTTGCGGTAGTCGAACTTCTCGGCGGCGCGGAC
>JBEVLC010000062.1:0-14835 GCA_040509415.1 Baekduia sp.
CGCTCGCGCGCAGCACCCAGGACGAGGGCTAAGGTCGAGGCCATGAACTTCACCTGGCAGGACGGCGAGCGCACGATCCGCTTCGGCCGCGGCGCGATCGCCGACGCGCCGGGGCTGCTGGGCGACAAGTACACCTTGCTCACCACCGAGCGCGCCGAGGCCGCCGTGCCCGATGTCGTCGCCCGCGCGCACGCCGTCCACCACGTCGGTCCGGGCCTCGTCGACGAGCTCGCGGCCGACCTCCACGGCGCGGTCGGCAGCGCGAAGCTGCTCGTCGCGCTCGGCGGCGGCCGCGTCGTCGACGTCGCCAAGGCACTGGCCGGCACCCGCGACGGCGTCCGCGCCGCCGCGATCCCGACGACGCTCAGCGCCGCCGAGATGACGCGGATCCACCGCAAGCCGGCCGGCCACGAGGCCACGGCGCGCAGCGTCCGCGCGGCGATCGTCATCAACGACCCCGACCTGTCGGCCTCTCAGCCCGTCTCCGAGCTCGCCGCGTCCTCGGCCAACGCGCTGGCCCACGCGGTCGAGGCGCCGGTGACCATCTTCGCCTCGACGGTCCCGACCCTCGCGGCGCGCGAGGCGATCCGGCTCATCGACGTCGCGTGGCTGGTCGAGGGCGAGGACCCGTCCTACGTCGGCCGCGAGCAGCTCGCGCACGCGGCGCTGCTCAGCGGCTACGGGATCGACGCGGCGCGCTACGGCCTCAGCCACGTGCTCAGCCAGACGCTGGTGCGCGTCGGTGGCGCCGGCCACGGCCAAGCCAACGCCGCGGTCCTCCCCGTCGCCATCGCCGCGCTGGAGCGCCGTAATCCCGGCCGAGTCGACCCCGACGGCACGCTGACCGAGCTGGCCCGCCGCCTCGCCCGCCGCGCCGGCGCCGACGGCATCCGCCGCCTCGGCGTCCCCGAGGAGCGCCTCGACGCCTGCGCCGACGCCGCCGCCCAGCGTCCAGATCTCGCCTTCACGCCACCGGTCGCCGACCGCGACGAGCTGCGCGCGCTCTACGCCGAGGCCTGGTAGCCGCCGAACGCTCGCCCGGAGGGTCAAACCGCCGCCACAGGTGTGGCGATCGTCCACCTTGGTGCCCACCGAAACGGGCATCGCGGGTGCACACTGCATGCATGACCCGCAAGACCCTCCTCCCCCTCATCGCCGTCGCCACGGCCACCGTCGTCCCCACGACGGCCGCCCTCGCTGCCAGCTCCGGCCCCACCGTCCCGGCCACCGCCGCCAGCGTCAAGGTCCAGTCCGGCTACGCCTACTACGACAGCTTCAAGCCGAGCAACAAGCGTGTGGTCGTCGTCGTGGTCAAGACGGCCGGCCAGCTCCCGCGCCGCTTCGACGGCTTGATCCGCGCCGGCGCCACGTTCGCCAAGCACGGCGGTGGCTCGATCGGCTCGGTCGGCGGCCGCGCGTCACGCTGCTACACGTTCACGGTCCCGCTCAAGGACGGCCGCTTCTACCCGACCGCCGGCGGCTACGGCACCGGCGCCAAGGCCAGCCCCGGCCGCTACGCCGTGACCGTCTCGGCCAAGGACGCCGACGGCAAGACCGTCAGCTCGACCAAGACCATCACCTTGCGTGACCGCAAGGTGGGTGACCGCTCCGGCAAGCCGATCGGATGCTGAGGCGTGGGGCGTTTGCGCGCCGCCTCGACGCGCCTGGAACCACCCTGCGGTCTTGATGGGCTGACGCCCACCGGCGCTCGCCGTGCGGCCCCAGCCACGACGATGCGGGGCGCAAACGCCCCACGCACTGGCCTTCAGCTGATGTTCAAGAGGACGATCGTGTTCACGGCGAACAGCACCGCGAAGAAGACCGTCCAGCGGTTCAGGTTGCGCTCGACGAGCGAGCCGCCACCCAACGAGCCTTGGCCCGAGCCGACGCCGAACGCGCCAGAGAGCCCCGCGTCCTTCCCGGAGTGCATGAGCACCAGGAAGATCAGGACGATGCAGATGGCGACCTGAACGACGGAGAGGATCGTTTCGAGCATGACCCGCTCAATGCTAGTCGCCCGAAGCGCCAAGCGCATCCAGGCGGCGGAGCAGCTCGACGGCCTCGGCGCGCAGTTGGCGGTCGATCGCCTTGTAGTCGGCCTCTGAGAGCTTGCCGGTGCGGAAGTCCATCTCGGCCTCGCGGATCTCCCGGTAGCGCGCCTCCTTGGCCGCCTCGAGATCCTCCAACTGCGACTGGTAGGCAGCATCGTCGGCTTCGGCGCGACCGCCGCGCAGCGGCCCCGCGATCGCCCATCCGGCGGCGCCTGCCGCCGCCATCACCCCAACCACCGCAAGGACATCCATCAGCGGCGGCTACGCGCGCTCCGGGCGAGCGCGACCGAGTTCCCGTGCGACCCGGGCGGCGTAGCCCGCCGTCGCGCGGCGGTGCGCGAGGTCGGCCGTCGGCCAGATGCAGATCAGGCCGCCGAGGAAGACGAGCAGCGCGCCCAACCAGATCCAGGCCACCATCGGCGAGACGATCAGCCGGAAGGTGGCCGGCGGGGCGCTCTTGGCGTAGTTGTCGGTCAGCGACCGGATCGTCGTGCCCAGCGCCGTCGAGTAGTCCTGCGCGCTCAGCTTGCCCGACGCCTGCTTGAAGACCGTGTCGCCCTTCTTGACGATCGCCAGCGTCGGGTCGAGATCCGGCGTGACCGCGCTCCAGATGTCGAGGCCGAGGCCCGCCTTCATCGCGATCTCGCTCGTCGACTCGCCGTCGAAGTAGCGCCCGACCGCGCCCGCGAACGGCGCGCCTTCGATCGGGTAGTAGCCGCGCTCGGGCCGTAGGACCGCGACCTTCTTGTCGTCCTTGGAGACCGTCAGCTTCGCGCCGAAGACCAGCCGCTCGACGCCATCGGACGTGACGTCGATGCGCGACGTCGGGCCGTCGTAGCGCGCGGTGTAGCCACGGCCGATCTCGGTGCTCTGGCCCTTCTTGAGCTGCACCGTGTGGACGTGCTGAAAGGCCGAGGACGCGGCGACGCCGACGAACAGCACCGCCATCCCGAAGTGCACGGTGTAGCCGCCGTAGCGGCGCCGGTTGCGGCGGATCAGCGTCAGGAACGCCAGCGGGGCGCGCTCGCCCGTCATCGCCTTGCGAGCCCGCACGCCGCGCACGAACTCCTGGACGATCGTGCCGACCGCGAAGGCCGCGAACGCGAACATCGCCAGCGCCAGCGGCCGCCCCGCGACGCCGAAGGGGATCAGGACGATCGTGGTAGCCACGCCGGCGGTGATCGGCCACAGGAAGTTGCGGCGCGCGTTCTTGGGCGTCGCGCGGCGCCACGCGATGACCGGGCCGATGCCCGACAGCAGGATCAGCGCCAGCGCCAGCGGGACGACGTACTTGTCGTACCAGGGCGGCCCCAGCGACTGCTTGTTGCCGGTCAGCGCCTCGGAGATCAGCGGGAAGAAGGTGCCCCAGAAGACCACGAACGCCATGCCGACCAGCACGAGGTTGTTGGCCAAGAACATCGCCTCGCGCGAGAGCAGCGAGTCGAGCTTGTGCTCGGTGCGCAGGACGTCGCGTCGCGACACGACCAGCGCGACCGAGCCGGCGATCATCACGCCGATCAGGATCACGAACGGGATCCCGAGCGTCGAGGCGCCGAAGGCGTGGATCGAGTCCAGGATCCCCGAGCGGACCAGGAACGTGCCGAGGATCGCCAGCGTGCCGGTCGCGAGGATCAGCGACGCGTTCCACGTCTTCAGCATCCCCCGCTTCTCCTGCACCATGATCGAGTGCAGGAACGCGGTGCCGGTCAGCCACGGCAGCAGCGAGGCGTTCTCGACCGGATCCCAGGCCCAGTAGCCGCCCCAGCCCAGCTCGGCGTAGGACCAGCGGGCGCCGAGCAGGATGCCGACGCCGAGGAAGATCCAGGCCCCGAGCGAGAAGCGGCGCGTCGCGGCGATCCACTCCGCGTCGACCCGCCGCACGATCAGCGCGCCGACCGCGAAGGCGAACGGCACCGCCCACAGCGTGTAGCCGCTGTAGAGCATCGGCGGGTGGATCATCATCGACGGGTGACGCAGCAGCGGGTTGAGGCCCGTCCCGTCCTGCGGCGCGATCGGCAGCGTGTCGAACGGCGAGACCGCGAAGACCAGCAGGCCGCCGAAGAAGGCCGCGAAGCCGAGCAGGACCGCGATCGCGTAGGGCTGCACGTCGCGCATGCGATGGCGCGTGAGGAAGATGACAAGGCTCGACCACACCGACAGCAGCCAGAGCCACAGCAGCAGCGAGCCCTCCTGCGAGGACCAGGCGGCGGCCGCCTTGTAGAAGGTCGGCGTCGTGATCGAGGAGTGCGACTGGACGACGGCCAGCGAGAAGTCGTTGCGCAGGAACGCCAGCTCCAGGACGAGGAAGGCGCCGGTGGTCAGCGCGGCCAGCGTGTAGACGGCACGACGGGCGCTGGTCACCCACTCACGGCGCCCGGCGATCGCCCCGTAGAGCGCCGCGCCGATGCCGTAGAGCGCGACGGCAAACGCCAGGAACGTCAGACCACGGCCGAGATCCGCCATCGAGGCCTCAGGTCTTCTGCGTCTTGGACTGCTCTTGGAACTTCGACGGGCACTTGGTCACGAGCGAGTCCTTCTCGCCGACGAACGTGGTGCCCTGGCGCTTCACGGTCACGATGACCTCGCGGCCGGCACGGAACGTATCGGCGACCGAGCCGGTGTAGCGGATCGGCACCGAGGCGGTGCCGTCGCGGTCGCGGACGCGGAACTCGTAGGTCGTGCCGTGCTTCTCGATCGAGCCGTTGACGACCTTGCCGGTCAGCTGATAGGTGCGGCCGGGATCGGCGCTCGCGAGGAGCTGGCTCGGGGAGCGCGCCTCGCTCGAGGCGCTGAAGCTGGTGTAGACGAGCGCGGCCGCCAGGACGACGGCGGCGCTCAACGCCACGACCAGTCGTACGCGGCGCTTGCGTGCGGGGTCCATCGCCACGCAGTATCGCAGCCTCGGCGGCTCGCCTGCTCCGCCATGGCCCGCCCAACCATGGGTAGGGCAGGCGTCCAGTGATCCTCAAGCGCCAGGTTGGTCCGACGATGACCCGGAGCGAAACCTCTGGGCGCCGGCGGTGTCTCTGGAGGTTGCAGAGATCACCACCATGCGCGTCCGCCCACTCGCCCCCACCGAACGCCGAGCCCGCAGCGAGCGCCGCCCGCACATCTTCGGGCGACCGGCCCCCGAGCCAGAGCCTGCCCCGCCCGCCCCGGCGCCCGCTCCCGCCGCGGCGCCCGAGCAGCCGATTGACGAGCACTTGGCCGAGCGGCGCCACCGCGACTCGGTCACCCCGGAGGACACCGCGCTCTACGGGTGCTCCTGCGGCTTTCAGTTCCAGGCGCCCGTCTCGACGTCGGTCAGCTGCCCGCACTGCGGGACCGGCCAGGCTTGGTAGCTCGGCGCGCGAGCGCCGCCACCAGCTGACGATCTTCCTCGCCGCCGCGCGCGGTCAGGCGCAAGTGACGCTCGGTCAGGCCGGGGAACGTCGCGGCCGGACGGACGGCGATGCCGTCTTGCTCGCGGAGCGCGTGCGCGAGCGCCGTCGCGTCCTGGCCTGGGCCAAGCTCGATGAGGAGGAAGTTCGCCGCGCCGTCGTGGACGCGTGCGTCGGGCAGCGCCTCGGTGACGACGGCGTGGAGCACGGCGCGATCGGCCTGCGCGCGCTGGGCGGTGGCGTGGAGCCGCTCGGGGTGGTCGACAGCCGCGCGTGCGGCGGCGAGGGCGAGGCCGTTGACCGGCCACGCCTGGCGGCGGTCGCGCAGCCGCTGGGCCAGTGCCGGCGCTGCGAGCAGGTAGCCGACGCGCAGGCCGGGGACCGCGAGGATCTTGGTGAGGCTGCGCACGACGATCAAGCCCTCGTCCGCGCTCTCTGCGAGCGACTCCGGCTCCCCCGGCGCGAAGTCCATGAACGCCTCGTCGACGACGACCGTGCGGCCGGGCTTCATGATGGCCCTGATCGCGGCGCGCGGGTGCAAGACGCCGGTCGGGTTGGTGGGGTTGCCGATGACGACGAGGTCCGCGTCGTCGGGGATCACCGCCGGATCCAAGGTGTAGGGGTCGCTCAGGATCACGGGCGCGGCCGGAGATCCGGCGGCGGCCAGCGCGCGGTCGGGCTCGGTGAATTGCGGGTGCACGACGATCGGCCGCCGTGCGCCGAGCGTCTCGGCGATCAGCGTGAAGCCATGGGCGGCGCCGTTGAGCAGGACGACTTCGCCGGGGTCGCGGCCGTGGCGCCGAGCAATGGCTGCCGCGGCGGCGGTCTCATCGGGGTAGGCGCTCAGCGCGCTATCCAGCTCGCTGCGCAGCAGCGCACGCAGCCAATCGGGCGGGCCGCCGGTCGCGACGTTCACGGCATGGTCAACTCGGGCGCCCCGGGCCCAGGCGTCACCGTGAATGTCGACGCTCACGGGCTCTCCACGATTCGGCCGGACGCTACGAGCAGCGCGCGATCGAAGCTCACGGCAGGTCCATCGTTCGGCCGGCGACGACGAGCAGCGCGCGGTCGGCTGCAGCGCTCAAGGCCTGGGTCGCATCGCCAAGGACGTCGAGCCACAGCCGCGTCGCGCCGCTGGGCGGGACCGGGCCCCAGCCGGCCTCCTCGGCGACGATGATCGTCACACCCTCGCGATCGCCGGCCAGGCTCGCGACCGTCGCGACCGCGGCGCGCATCTGCTGCGCGGCGACCGTACCGTCTGCCCCGTCCTCCAGGGCGCCCGCGCGCCACAGCACCTCGCTGACCCAGGTGCCGAGCGAATCGAGCAGGATCGTCGCGTCCTGCGGCGCGGCGAGCAGCGCCGCGACGACGTCGGCGCTCTCCACCGTGGTCCAGGAGGGCGGTCGCGCGGCGCGGTGCGCGGCGACCCGCGCCGCCAGCTCCTCGTCGGTCACGGTCAGCGGCGCGATGACGGTGACGGGCGCCCCGGTCGCGGCCGCCAGCTGCTCGCCGATCCGGCTCTTGCCCGAGCGGCGCGGGCCGAGGACGAGCGTCAGCGCCATCGGCGCACCGTCCTGCCGCGCGAGAACGGGTGGGCCTGCCTGGCGCGATCTCGTCGCGTCGTACGGGCCCACCTAGGCCTGGCGGCAGCGCGCGGGCGAGCGTGGACGCTCGGGGCTACGACGGCGACCGCTGCGGCGGCGATGGTCAGCACGGCGCTCGTCGTCGCGCTCAGGCGCACGGCCCGACGCAGCGCGGCGGTGTCCGGCGGTGGCCCGGAGCCGAGGTGCGGGCGCGACTCGACGTGGCCGTCGTAGTCGTTGGCGCCGCCGAGGGTGACGCCGAGCGCCCCGGCGAAGGCAGCCTCGACGCGGCCGGCGTTCGGGCTGGGATGGGAGGCGCCGTCACGGCGCCAGGCGCGCAGCGCGCCGGGCGCGTCCTCCCCGCAGAGCCTCGCGGCGAGGACCGTCGCGGCCGCGCAGGCGCGCGCGGCAGGCCAGCCGAGCGCGTCGTCCAGCCGCGCCGCGCCCCAGCCGAACTCGGCGTAGCGGGCGTTGCGGTAGCCGACCATCGCGTCGAGCGTGTTGGCTGCGCGGTGGGCAACCGCGCCGGGTGCGCCGGCGACGGCACCCCAGCAGAGCGTGCCCGCCTCGGCGTCGGCGGTGTTCTCGGCCAGCGATTCGAGCGCCGCGCGCGTCAGCTCGCGGCCATCCAGTGCCTCGGTTCGGCGTGCCACCAGCGAGCGCGCCAGCGTCCGCGCGGCGGGCAGGTCGCCCGCGTCGATGAGGTCGGCCATCCGCAGCGCCGTCTGGCGCAGCGAGCGCCCGCCCAGCGCTGCCCAGCCGCAGACCGCGGTGACGAGCACGCGGCGCAAGGCGCTCCCGCGCGCCGCACGGGCGGCGGCAAGCGTCGGCAGCGCGACGAGGACCGCGGCGTAAGCCGCACCGGGACCGCGCGAAGGCCTATAGGTCGCTCGCTCGACCGCCGCCGCCGTCTGGCCGAAGCCCGCGACCGGATGCAGCCGCGCCGGATCGCCGAGCAGCGCGTCGAGCGCGACCGCGGCCAGCAGGCCGGCGCTACGGGCGACCGGCATCCGCAGTCCCTTCCGCCGGCCCGGCGAGGGTGGCCACACCCGCCTCGGCCGCAAACGCGACGAAGTCCCGCGCGCCCTCGAACACTGCGGCATGGACGCAGCGCGCGATCGCCGCACCCGCCGTCGACATCGGCCCAGCGAACGGCTCGGTCGCCCCGGGCAGCGCCGCGATGCAGATCGAATCGGTGGCCGTGCCCGTCGCGTGGCCGTCGTGGTTGGCGGCGCGGATGCCGGCGTCGGCCAAGCCCTGGGCCTTGGCCTCGGTCGCGGTCTGAACGGCGTAGACGAGCGCGCCGTCGGTCAGCGGCGCCGCGACGAGCACGAGGATGTTGATGGTGTTGACCGCCGGGACCTCGTGCAGATGCCGGCCCGCGGCGGCGAGCGGGACGCCGATGCCCACGGTCGCCACCACCCGCGCGCCATCCGGCTCCTCATGCTCGGTCGCGCGATCGACGTGGGCGGCGGTCATCACGCCCAGCGTCGCTTGCGGATCGAGGCCGCGCGCGGCCATCTCCTCCTGGAGATGGACCTCAGGATCCATCCGCGCGTAGCCATGGGGCACCTGAAGGTTCAGCCAGCCGCGCGCGTCGCGCAATCCGCCGCCGACCACGGCGCTCGAAAGGCAGCGACGCACACCGCCGAAGTCGACGACGAGCGCTGGCGTCACCGATCGAGCTCCGCGACCCCGGCGGGCGCGAACGGCGCATCCCACACGCGGGCGCGGGCGACCAGCCGCTCGTGCAGCCGCATTGGCCCGCCGCGTGCCACGCCGTCGCCCGTGACGACGAGCGGCACGGGCTCGGGATGGTGGCGGCCAGTCTCCACGCAGGTCGCGTGGTCGCTGGTGACGGCGAGCAGCCCGCCGATGTCGGCGACGGCGCGAGCGAGCGGCCGGATCACCTCCGCGTCAGCCGCCTCGAGCATCGCCTTCTTGCCGATGCGATCACGGTGGTGTGCGGCCTCGTCGGCGCCGCCGATGTGGACGACCACCGTCTCGGCGCTGCGCAGCGCGACGAGCGCCGCGCGCGTCTTGGCCCACAGGTCGCTCCCGACGTCCCCGGTCGCACCGGCCGGCGTGATGACGTCGGCGCCGAGCAGGCGCCCGCAGCCCGCGGCAGCACCCCGCGCCGCGATGACCACCGTGGAGCGATCGAGCACGGGGCTCAGCTCCTGACCGTCGTCCCAGACGTGCGTCGACATCGTCGCGAGCCTGCGGATCTCCGGCCGTCGCAGGCCGACGGCGAGGAAGCGATGGCCCTTGAGATGCAGGACCTCGTGATCGGGCAGGCGGTCGGCGAGGTCGGGAGCGAGCAGCATCGCCTCGGCGGTGATGCTGCGACGGCCATCGGCGTGGTGCAGGTCGATGCGCCAGACGCCCGCCCCGGACGGGACGTCGATCTCGGCGGCGGCCGCCTCCACGCGACCGCGGTCCACCGGGCTGCTCGGCGCGGCGCCGAGCAGCGTCGGGATGCCGACCTCGCTGCCGGGGCGCAACCCGTCGGGCGTCGTCGCGACGCGGGCGACCGTGCCGCGGTCGCAGAGCGCGTCGAGCGCGGGCATTTGCGCCTCCTCCAGCGTGGACGGCCACGGCCAGAGCGGCTCGGCCGCGCCGTCGAGGATGACCAGGACGCGCGTCACCCGCTCACGCCCGCCTCGGCGAAGGTCGCCATCTCGTCGTGCAGCGCGCATGCCGCCTGAACCAGCAGCAGCGCGGTCGCTGCACCGGAGCCCTCACCAAGCCGCAGGTCGAGCTCGACCAGCGGACGCAACCCAAGGTGATTGAGCAGGTGCTCGTGCGCGGGCTCAACGCTGCGATGCCCGGCGAGCAGGCGGTCGCGCAGGTCGGGAGCCAGCCGCACGGCGACCGCGATCGCTGCGGTCGCGATCACGCCGTCGCAGATCAGGCCGAGGCCGTGCTCGCCGGCGCCGAGCGCGAGGCCGCACAGGACGGCCAGCTCGCCACCGCCCAGGCGCCGCAGCAGCTCGATCGGATCGCCGGCGACGTGGGGGCCATGCAGCTCGAGCGCCCGCTCGATGGTGGCGCGCTTGCGCTGCAGCCCGGCGTCGTCGACGCCCGTCCCGCGCCCCACGACCGCCGCCGCGTCCAGCCCGCACAGCACCGCGGTCAGGCACGCCGCGGGCGTCGTGTTGGCGATGCCCATCTCCCCCGCGATCAGCAGGTCGACGCCATCGGCGGCCGCCTGTGCGGCCAGTCCGCGCCCGGCGCGGATCGCGCTGCGCACCTCGTCGGCCGCCAGCGCCGGCTCGACGGCGAGGTTGCCCGACGGGGCCGACAGGCCGATGTCGACCTGCGCGACGCCATCCGGCGGTGCGATCACGCCCGCATCGACGAGGACGACGTCAGCGCCCGCGTGACGCGCCAGCACCGTGATCGCGGCGAACCCGGCGCCGAACGCACCGAGCATCTGGCCGGTGACCTCCTGCGGGAACGCGGAGACGCCTTCTGCCGCGACACCGTGATCGGCGGCGGCGATGACGACCCGCGTGCGCGGCACCGGGCGCTCGCGGCCGGTCACGCCGGCCACCCAGATCGCGACCTCCTCCAGCCGACCCAGCGAGCCCGGCGGCTTGAGCAACTGCCCCTGCCGAGCCTGGGCGGCGTCGCGCGCCACCGAGTCGATCGGCTGCATCTTGGGGATGGCGATGGTGTCGCTCACGCGGTGATCCTCTGGAGGTCGAGGGTGGGAAGAGATCGGACCGGCCCGCCCACGCCGCCGGCCAGCAGCGCGTCGAGGGCATCACGGTCGACATGCTCGTCGATGAGGTCGCCGAGCACGTCGAGACGACGCTCGCGCACGTCGGAGAAGGGCACATCGCCTGGCCGCCAGTCGCGGCCGCGCTCACCGGCGACCCACACCAGCAGCGCGCGCCGGACCGCGTCGCCTTCGAGCAGACCGTGCCAGCTCGTGCCAAGCACGGTGCCGGCGACGCAGCCCTCGGGCTCGCCGGAGGCGGTGGTCAAGAGCGGCTCTCCGCCGCCACACGGGCGCGGGTCGCCGTGGCGGATCTCGTAGCCGGTCGCGGCGGCGCCGCCGAGCCACGGTGCCGCCGTCCCGCACTGCCGGCGCAGCAGCTTGTCGGCGGTGAACACGGTATCGACCGGCAGCAACCCAAGGCCATCAACAACACCAGCGCGGCTCTCGACCGCGTCCTCGATCCGCTTGCCCAGCAGCTGGTAGCCGCCACAGATCCCGAGGATCGGACCGCCAGACGCAGCGCGGCGCGCCAGCGCCACGTCGAGCCCGTCATCGCGCAGCGACTCCAGGTCGGCGACGGTCGCCTTCGTGCCGGGGATGACGACGAGGTCGGCGCGCTCGATGTCTGCGGGAGAGCGCGTGTAGCGCACCGCGACGCCGGGCTCGGCGGCCAGCGCGTCGAGGTCGGTGAAGTTCGACATCCAGCGCAGGCGCACGACGGCGACGTCCAGCGTGTCGCGGCCAACGGCCGGCGCGGGCGCAAGTGCGGGTGCTTGGAGCGCGAGCGAGTCCTCGGCGTCGAGCCAGAGCCCCTCGCGCCAGGGCAGGATGCCGATCGTGCGGCGCCCGGTCAAGGCATATGCCATCTCGAGCCCCGGCGCGAGCAGCGCTGCGTCGCCGCGGAACTTGTTGATGAGGAACGCCGCGACGTGACGCTGATCCTCGGCGTCGAGGACCGCCAGCGTGCCGATCAGCGAGGCGAAGACGCCGCCACGGTCGATGTCGCCGACCAACAGCACGGGCAGGCCGGCGGCGCGCGCGAGGCCCATGTTGGCGAGGTCACGCTCGCGCAGGTTGATCTCGGCGGGCGAGCCGGCGCCCTCGCAGATGACGGCGTCGAAGCGAGCACGCAGAGAGCCGAGCGCGTCGAGGACCGGCTGTCGCAGCGAGCCCGCCAGCCGTTGGTAGGAGCGCGCGGTCGCCTCCGCGTGGGGCTTGCCCATCAGCAGGACCTGCGACGACGTCTCCCCCGCGGGCTTGATCAACACGGGGTTCATCGCGGCCTCGGGTTCGATGCCGCACGCCGCCGCCTGCATCGCCTGGGCGCGACCGATCTCGGCGCCCGCTGCCGTCACCGCCGAGTTGTTGGACATGTTCTGGGCCTTGAACGGCGCGACCCGGACGCCGCGGCGAGCCAGGGAGCGGCAGATGCCGGCGGTCACCAACGACTTGCCGGCGTCCGACGCGGTCCCACAGACCAGCAGCGCGCCGCTCAAGACGACCACGCTCCCGCCAACGCGACCAGCGTCGCCACCTCCACCAGCTTGCCCGCCGCACCGAGCGTGTCCCCCGTGCGCCCGCCGAAGGTACGGAGCTGCACGAGGCCCGCCAGCGCGGCGACGACTACGCCCACGGCCAGCGCGACCGCGCCGTCCCGCATCCCCGCGACGGCGAGCACACCGGCGACGGCGATGGCCGACGCGATGAGCGCGGCCGGCAGGGTCACCACCAGCCCGCGTCCCAGCCCGCCCTCGGGGCGCGCGCTGGGCAGGGCCGCCGCGGTCAGCACCATCGCCGTGCGCGACAGCACGTGCGCGGCGACCAGCGCGCGGGCGGCGTGCTCGGCGTCGAGCCCGGCAAGCGCCAGCGCGGCGACGAGCAGCGCGCAGGCCATCGCCAGCGCACCGTGCGCCCCGACGGCCGAGTCCTTCATCGCCGCCAGCCGGCGCTCGCGCGTGCCGTGGACGCCGAGGCCGTCGGCCGTGTCGGCCAGCCCGTCCTCATGGAGGCCACGGGTCAGGACGATGGCAACGACGAGCCCCAGCGCGCCGGAGACGGCGAGCGGCAGCCCGGCAGCGTCACCCAGCGCGACGGTGCCACCTGCCGCCCCGCCGACGAGCGCGCCGATCACCGGGAACCACACGGCGGCGCGCGAGAGCCACGCGTCACCGAGGCCGTCGATCCGCCCCGCCGGTACGACGGTCAAGAAGCCCACGGCCAGGCGGGCGCCGACCATCACGCGTGCCCCTCGGGGTTGGCGCGTGCTGCGCCGCGGCGACGCAGCTCGATCAACGAAACGACCTCCTCGGGATATCCGCGTCCCGACGTCAACGGGTGGTTGCGATGGCCGGGTGAAGTTCCTGGCTCGCCGAGGTGCCGTCCTTGCGGACAACCCTCGGTCACAGTGGCGCGACCGCGTCGGATTCTCACCGACTTCCCGCACCATCGCCGAACGGCGCGGACAGTACCACGATGGATTTGGCAAGGTGCGGGCGTGAGCGAGCGCTATCCGCAGCGGGCCTGGGCCCTTCCCGACACCGCGACCGAGGTGCTCCTCGTGCGCCACGGCGCCTCCCAAGACGCCATCCCGGGAGAGCCGTTCGAGATGGTCGAGGGCCACGCCGATCCGGCGCTGTCGTCAATCGGCGAGCAGCAGGCCGCGCTGGTCGGCGCACGCCTCGCCGCCGACCCGCCGGACACCTTGTTCGTCACGTCGCTGCGGCGCACGGTGCAGACCGCCGCGCCGCTAGTCGCCGCGACAGGCCTGGAGCCGATGGTGATCCCGGAGCTCTCAGAGGTTCACCTCGGCGAGTGGGAGGGCGGCGAGCTGCGCATCCGCACCGCCCACGGCGACCCGCTTGTGCGGACGATCTTCGAACAGCAGCGCTGGGACGTGATCCCGGGCGCCGAGCCGATGGAGGCCTTCGCGGAGCGCACGCGCCGCGGCCTCCTGCGCGTCGTGGAGCTGACCGGTCCGGGACACGTCGCGGTCGCGGTCGTCCACGGCGGCGTCATCGGCGAGCTCGCCCGTCAGGCGACCTCAGCGCCGCGGCTGTCCCTCATCCACGCCGAGAACACCTCGATCACCCGCATCATCATCTTCGCTGACGGCCGCTGGCTCCTGCGCAGCTTTAACGACACATCGCACTTGTAGGGGGGCGAACTTCTCGCCGCTGGCACCTAAACGTTGCGATGCAACGTCTAGGTGCCATCCAAGCGCTGACTGCGAGGCAACACGGGGTGGTCGCGCGGCGCCAACTGCTGGCGGTCGGCCTGAGTGCGGGCGGGATCGATCATTGGCGGCGGAACGGGAGGCTCGTGGTGGTCCGCCGCGGGGTCTACGCGCTCGGTTATGCGGAGCTACGGCGGCAAGGACATGTTCTTGCGGCAGTGCTGGCAGTCGGCGATGACGCCGTGCTGAGCCATCGCAGCGCGGCGCGGCAGTGGGGTCTGCGGCCGTGGAGCGGCACGTTTTTCGAGCTGTCGATCCCCTCGGATCGTGGTCGCAAGCCGCAGCGCGATCTGCGCGTCCATCGTTCGATCGACCTGCACCCATGGGAGCTCGGCGAGGACGACGGTCTGCCGATAACCACTCCCGCCCGAACGCTCCTCGACCTCGCCGCCGTCGTCCCGCCTCACCACCTCCGGCGCGCCGTCGAACGCGCCGAGCAGCTGGAGATCTACGACCACACCGCAGTGCTCCGTGTCCTCGCCGCCCATCCCGCTCGCGCCGGCTCGCCGGCGCTCACCTCGCTCCTCACCGACCTCCACGATCACGGCACGACATCAATGTCGCGCAGCGATCTCGAGGCGCTCTTCCTTCAGCTCTGCCTTGACCACGGCCTCCCGCGCCCCCAGGTCAACCGCTATGACAACGGACGCGAGCTCGATTTCCGCTGGCCGGAGCACCGAGTCGCTGTCGAGACCAACGGCTTCTGGGTCCACCGCACGCGCGAGGCGTTCGAGCGCTATCACGAGCGTCGCATGGAGCTTGAGGCCGCGAGCTGGCGCGTGATCTCGCTGACGTGGCGGCAGGTAGTCGACCGCCCCCACGCGATCGCCGCGCACGTGCGCAGGGTGCTCGAAGAAGCAGC
>JBEVLC010000063.1:0-37486 GCA_040509415.1 Baekduia sp.
CCCCGGTGCGCCACCACCACCCGTTCATTTTCGCGTTGGCGCCCCCCCCCCACGCGGGTGGGTAGCCGCACCGGCGCGCGCTGCCTGCGCGGCTACCATCCGCGGGCAGTGTCGACCGCCGCCGAAGCGCCCAAGGACCCGTCCAGCTCGCGCGACCGCGACCTTCTGCGCCGCCTCGCGTCGGGCACGGCCGGCGTCGTCGGCGACGCGTTCCTGCGCGCGATGGTGCGCCACCTCGCCGCTGCCTACGGTGCCGAGCTGGCGTTCATCGGCGAGCACCTCCCGCCGCCCGCCACCGGTCGCGTGCGGGTGCTCGCGTCCTGGCAGAACGGCGTCGAGCTGCCCGAGGGCTACGAGTTCGACCTGCAGGAGACGATGACCTGCGCGACCGTCGAGCGCGAAGGCCTGCTCGTCCTGCCCGAGGGAACCTGCAAGGCCTACCCCCACGATCGCTATGTCCGGGACTTCGGTCTGGATTCCTACCTCGGCGTCGCGTTGCCCGGTGCCGGCGCGGAGCACATCGCCTACGTCGCGCTGATGTCCTCGCAGCCGATGAACCCTGACGAAGGCGAGCTCGCGGTGCTGCGGATCTTCGGCGCACGCGCCGGCGCCGAGATCGAGCGCCGCCGCCATCAGGCCGCGCTGCGCACGCGCGATGCCGAGGTCGCCGCGGCGCGCGCCCGGGTCCTGGACGCCGCCGACGGCGAGCGCCAGCGCATCGGCCGTGATCTTCACGACGGTGCCCAGCAGCGCATCGTCGCGCTCAGCCATCTGATCGGGATCGCGCGCCGCAAGCTGGGCGAGGATGTTCCCGCCGACGCGCTGGAGTTGCTGGACCGTGCCCATCAGGAGGCGCGCCTGGCGACCGACGAGCTGCGGGAGCTGGCTCGCGGCCTGCACCCCGCCGGACTGACGGAGAAGGGCCTGGGCTCGGCGCTTGAGGCGCTGGCCGACCGCTCGCCCATCCCGCTGCACATCGACGCGCTGCCCGAGCGCCGCTTGCCCGCGCCCGTGGAGCTGACCGCCTTCTACCTCGCCTCCGAGGGACTGACCAACGCGGTCAAGCACGCCGAGGCCGGCGCGATGCGTGTGTCGGTGACCAATCGTCTCGGCGAGGCGCTCGTCACGGTGACCGACGACGGCCGCGGTGGTGCGGATGTCGCTGGCGGCGGCGGGCTGGCCGGTCTGAGCGATCGCGTGGCGGCGCTCGGCGGCTCGCTGGCCCTCGACAGCCCGCCCGGCGCCGGCACGGCGCTGACCGCGACGATCCCGCTCGCGCCATGGCGCAGCGCGGCCGAGCCGTTCCTGGAGTTCGGCCACGCCGAGGACGGCGGTCGCGGCGAGGCCAACATCCAGGCGGTCATCGCCGGCACCCGGACGCTCTCGGTCACGCTCTCGCGCGAGTGGGAGCTGGAAGGCGGCATCCCCCGCATCGGGCAGCGGCTGCCGATCATGGACTACACGGGCCAACGGCGGGCGACTGTCGAGGTCACACAGGTGGCGTCAGTGCCGTTCCTGGAGATCGACGAGCAGTGGCTGACGCCCGAGGAGGTCGGTGCCGAGACGCTGGAGGGCTGGCGCTCGGAGCGGCGCGGCTTCTACGCGACGATCCGCGACGAGGTCGCGTTGCTGCTCGGCGAGCCCGGCTGGCAGTTCACCGATGAGGAGCCGATGACGCTGCTCTGGTACCGCGCGGTGGCCGACGAGCGCGAGGCAATTGGCGCTGACGCCGGTGCCAGCGCCGGCGGCTAGACCGCCTGGTCGCGCTCGGCGAACGTCTCCTCGACGACCTCGAGGCGCTGGTGCAGCTTCTTCTGCGTGCGCGGGTCCATGACGGAGAACATCGCGCGGCGCTCTGCCACCGAGCGGCTCACGATGACAACCTGCTCGCCGGTCTCGAACGCGGCGCGGCCGATGCGGGTGGCATGGTCGACGGCGGGCCCGACCGTCGCGAAGACCATCGGCGCCATGTGCGCCTCCCCGTCGTGGCCGAGGACGACGACCACGTAGGACGGATTGCCAGCGGCCTCCAGCTCGAGCCGCGACTGGTTGATGATGCCGACGTAGTCGGGATTGGACGTCATCTTCTCCCCCTTGGTCGACCGCGAGCCCGCGGCGCCGCAGCGGCAGACATCCCGGTCGGACGTCTGTCCGCGGCGGCGCCGCGTTGCTCAGGCCTGCGAGCGGGTGCTAGCTCGCGCGGCGGCGCGGGCCGCCGCGCTTGACGGGCGCCCACTTGGTGCCCTTGGCGAGCGTCTCGACGGCCTCGAGCTTGAGGCTGCGAGCAGCACCGAGGTCCTTGCGCAGGCGCTGCAGCGCCAGGCGCACCAGATCACTCTGCGTCAGCTTGGTCTTGCCGGCGGCCGTCTCCAGCCAGTTGATCTCGTCCCCACCGATCAGGTAAGAACGCTGCTTCAGTCCACTGGGTCGCTCTGTTGCCATGAGTAGGCCTCCTCCTTGGTGTTTGAACTCGCGTCGGGCGTGTGTTCGCCGTCTCGTGAGCAAACCCTTGCCTATAACTCGCTCTAGTGCAAGTGCTTGTGTGCGAGAAGGCCCTCGGTCACGGCGCTAAGGCGCCAACCGCTCGGTGATCCACACCCCGTCGACTTGGCGATAGCGGAGACGATCGTGGAGTCGATCGGGGCGCCCCTGCCAGAACTCGACAGCATCGGGGATGACGACGTAGCCGCCCCAGCTCTCGGGTCGCGGCACATCCTCGGGGTAGCGTGCCTGCAGTGCGTCGCGGGCGGCCTCCAGCGCGGCGCGATCAGCGACGACGCGTGACTGCGGGCTGGCCACCGCGCCGATCTGCGAGCCGTAGGGCCGGGAGGCGAAATAGGCGTCAGACGCTGCGGGGTCGAGGCGGCGCACCGCGCCGGTGAGCCGCACCTGACGCTGGAGATCGATCCACGGAAAGAGGATCGACGCCACCGGGTTGGTGGCCAGCTCGTGGCCCTTGTCGGAGTCGTAGTTGGTGAAGAACGTCAAGCCATCAGCATCCAGGCCCTTCAACAACACCGTTCGCAGGCTCGGCCGTCCGCTGGCGTCGGCCGTCGCGACGACCATCGCGTTGGGTTCACGCACGCCGCCGGCCATTGCGTCGTCGAGCCAGCGCTCGAGCATCGCGCCCCACGTCGGCGCGAGGTCGGCCTCCATGAGGCCGCCGCGCTCGTAGCTGCGGCGCATCGCCGCCAGGCGCTGGTGGTCGGGGACCATTGGCTCGGGCATCGCCCGCGAGCATAGGCCCAGCGCGGCGAGCCGGCCGGCTAGGGCGCGACCGACGCGCCGTCGACGGCCAACAGCCGGCGGACCTGGCTGGTCAGCGCGTCGGGGTCCGGATCCTTGATGAAGAACGCGTCGGCGCCGGCGTGGCGTGCCAGCGTCCGGTCGCGCTCGTCGTCGAGGCCGGTGATCACGGCGATTCTCACGCCTGCCAGCGTCGGCTCGGCCCGCAGGTCGCGACAGGCCCCGATCCCGCTCTGGCCGGGCATGCGCCAGTCCAGCAGGATCGCGTCGGGACGCTCGCGCAGGGCGACGGTGACCGCCTCAGCGCCGCTTTCGGCTTCGACCACGCGGAACCGCTCGCTCTCGAGCGTCGCGCGGACATAGGCGCGGAAGCCCGCGTCGTCGTCCACCACGAGGACCGTGGCCTCAGCCATGCACCTGAATCTAACGCGCTGAGCAACCGCATGGGGCATTTCGTCCTCCCGACCCCCTCAACGGGCGGCTTGCGCGAGGCGCCGGGCAGCCTCGGCGAGCTCGCCGTCGGCCACCGCGAGCGAGAGCCGCGCCCAACCCGCGCCCTGGGCGCCGAACCCCTCGCCGGGCGCGACGCCGACCCGCGCCTCGGTGATCAGCCGCGCGGCGGTGACGCCCTCGGGCAGCGGCCACCAGACGAAGAACGACCCCTGCGCCGGGGCGGGCGGCGCGCCTGCGGCGGTCAGCGCGTCGACCAGCAGGTCGCGGCGCGCTCGGTAGATCGCGCGGCGGGCGGTGACGTCAGCCTGGTCGGAGCGCAGCGCTGCGGCGAGCCCGCGCTGGACACCGGTCCAGACCCCGGCGGCGATGTGGTCCATCAGCGTCTGGATCCGGGCGATGAGCGTCGCCGAGCCGACCGCGAAGCCCACGCGCCAGCCGGCCATCCCATAGATCTTGGAGGCCGACCAGAGCTCGATCGCGACGTCGCGCGCGCCGTCGACCTCCAGGATCGAGCGCGCGCGGTGCCCGTCGAAGGCCAGGAACCCGTAGGCCATGTCGTTGAGCAGCCAGGTGCCGCGTTCATGAGCGAAGGCGACGGCGGCCTCGAACGTGCCGGGCGCCTCGACGGCCCCCGTCGGGTTGGAGGGGTAGTTGAGGACGGTCAGCGCCGGCGAGGCGACGGCCGCCCCGGCCTCCTCGAAGTCCGGCTGGAAGCCGTTGGCGGCGCGCAGCGGCAGCGCGACCACGCGCGCGCCCGCCAGCGCGGCGCCCGACAGGTAGTCGGGATAGCCGGGATCCGGAAGCAGGATCGCGTCGCCGTCACCGGCCGTCGCCAGGCAAGCGAGCATGATCCCCGTCTTGGTCCCAGGGATGACCGCGACCTCGCGCTCAGGGTCGAGCTCGACGCCGTGATCGGCGCGGTAGCGCTCGGCGATCGCGATACGCAGGTCGGCTTGGCCGCCGAACGGCGGATAGCCGTGCACCGCCGGCGTCGCGGTCTCGGCCGCGGCGGCCTGCAGCGCCTCGATCGCGTGGGCCGGCGGCGGGAGATCCGGGTTGCCGCGACCGAGGTCGACGAACGGCGCGCCGGGGGCGTTGGCCGCGCGCGCCGACGCGGCCAGGATCCCGGTGAAGAACTGCTCGGGCAGGGCGTCCATCCGCGCGGGCGGCCGGCGATGGCCGTTGGCGCCGCTCATCCGGACGTGCGACCCAAGCTGTAGGACACCAAGTTCCAGGTCCGGCCCTTGAGGGTGAGCGGCGCGCGCGCAGCGTCCTGCTCGACCAAGCCAGCGCGCTGGGCGACCTGCCGGCTGGCGACGTTGTCGACGTCGACGTCGCAATCCACGCGCATCAGGTCCAGCGTCCGCAGCGCCCAGGGCGCGAGCAGCTTGACCGCACGGACCGCGAGGCCACGCCCGCGCGCCCACGGCACGACCAGATAGCCGATCTCGATCGTGCGCCGCTCCCAATCGGGCCGCAGCAGGCCAACGGTCCCGAGCACCTCGGTGCGATCGTCGGCGTTGGCGATGACGAGGCTCAGGTTCTCCCCCGCCGCGGCTCGGGCAGGCGCGCCGCCGACCCAGTCGCGCGCGTCCTCCTCGCTATAGGGCACGGGCACGAAGGTGAAGTGCTGGATGGCGGGGTCCTGGCAGGCCTCGGTGATCGCCGGGACATCGGCCGCGGAGGGCGGGCGCAGGCGGATGGCGTCGTCGGCGAGCTCGGGGTCCGGGAGCGGAAGCGGCGGCATCGGGTCTCGCTAGATTCGCAGACCGATGGCGAAGCCGCGCGAGGTGAAGGTCAAGAAGCGCTGCTGCAAAAGCGATCCGCGCTGCAAGCGTTGCCCGGTCGTGGCCAAGCGGCTCAGCGCCGTCGGGCTGGCGGAGAAGACCGGCTCGCGGACCTACGTGATCGACGCCCCCAAGAAGGCGGTCAAGCGCGCGCGGCGGTTCAAGGCGCGCAAGGTCACGTTGTAGGACTACCCGCGCGCGTCGACGAAGAGCGACTGCGCGGCGACGCCGATGCGGCCCTGCCCGTCGCGCAGGATCGACGTGGATTGGCCGACGCCGGAGCGGTCGAGGTCGGTGCGCGAGTCCAGCGAGACCCACTCCCCCACCGGCTCGCGGTGCAGGTGCACGGTGAGATCGGTGTTGATGAAGAGGTGCTCGCGGAAGTCCAGAGCGCGGCTGAGGCCGTTGCCGAAGTCGGCGAACGCGACCGCGCGCTGCAGCGGCGACGGCTCCTCCCCCGCGACCATCGGCATCCGCAGGCGAAACCAGCCGAGCGCCGGCCCGTGGCCCCAGTCGCCACGGACGAAGCGCAGCTCGATGGCGCTGAGGTGAAAGCCCGCGGTCTCGTCACCGCCGCGCCAGCGATCGACCCGGCCGTCGTCGGGGCCCGGGATCGGCTCGAGCTCGGGGATCATGGTGGAGGCGGGCAGCTCGACATCGCCGCGGCGCAGCAGCGTCGCGTTGGCGCGCAGGACCTCGGTCCCGTCCAGCGTCGTCAACCGTGCTTCGGCGAGCGCGAGCTTGCGCCCTGGGCGGGTGAGCCGCGCGCTGGCGAGCACCGGCTCCAGCGGCACCGCGCGCGGGAACTCGACGGCGAGCCGAACGCAGCGCATCGGCGCGGGTGTCTCCAGCGCCTCGATCGTGCGCGCCAGCAGCGCGGTCGGCGCGCCGCCGTGCAGCGACCCGGCGTCCCACGGGCCGCGGGCGTGGATCGACGGGACGAACGCCTCGCCGTCGCGGGTGAAGACGGCGTCGCTCATCGCAGCTCCTTGCGGATCACGATCTTCAAGCCCGACCAGGTCTCGTCGATCGCGCAGACCTTCACGTCGACCAGCCCGGCCGGCAGCACCACCTCGCGCACGACGTCCTCCGTGATGTTGGTGTCCATCTTCGCCGCCTTCTTCGGCCAGGCAACCCAGACCATCCCATCCGGCGCGATCGCGGCCCGCAGCGCGTCGAGCCGCTTGGCCAGCACCGCCCGCTCGGTGACGAACAGGATCACCATGTCCTTGCTGGCACCGAGCCGCGTCGTGACGGCGACGCCCTCGGGCAGCGCGCCGAGCGTGGCGTCGAAGCCTGCTGGCGCCGACAGGATCGCGGCCTTCATTCCGGGCTTGAAGCCGAGCTTCTGGACCAGTGGTGTTCCGGAGTAGCCGGCAGACATCGCCGACACCCTACGACGCTTCCCGCGCCCGCACCCGCGGGTCCAACCAGACCAGCAGCAGATCGAAGAGCAGCGTGGTCGTCGCGATCAGGAAGGCACCGACGGCGGTCATGCCGAGGATCAGCGTGGTGTTGGAGGTGCCGATGGCGCGGGTCAGGTCGCGGAAGACGCCGGGGACCGAGAAGACTCGCTCGACGAGGACGGCGTTGGTGATGAGCAACGGCATCGCCGAGGAGGCGAGCATCGCGGTCGGGCCCAGCGCGATGGGCGCGGCGTGGCGGCGCAGGACCGTCCATTCGCTGAGGCCCTTGGCGCGGGCGGCGCGGATGTAGTCCTCGCCGTCAACCTCGACCATCTGCCCCAACATGACCCGCAGGCACATGCCCGCCAGCGGGAGCCCGACGACGATCCACGGGACGGGCCACCGGCCGCTCGCTCCCCTGCTGAGAGCGGCCGAAGTCGAAGTGCAGGAACGCGCGCTCCAGGTACCGCGGCAGCGAGTCCTCCTCGCCGCTGAAGAGCTGCGGACGCAACACGTGGAACATGATCCACGCGCAGGCCGTGGCCGCCACGACGACGACCGCGATCCCCATCAGCCGCGTGGCGAGCCGCTTCACGCCGAGGCGGCTGCCGCCTCCACGGCGACCGACGCGATGACCTTCGACAGCTGCCCGCCCTGCCACGCGATCGGGCTCTTGCCCTCCTCCTCGACGACCAGCTGCGCCCCCGGGATGAGCGAGGCGTACAACTCGCCGATGGCCAGCGGGTGGCCGGGGTCGGGCTCGTCGCGGTCGGCGACGACGACCGTCGGCGCGGTGATCGCGCGGAGCTGCTCGCGGGTCTCGAAGGGCCGTGAACGCGGCACGACCCGCAGCGCGTCGGCGACGGCCTCAGGATGCTCGTGGGCGCTGAGGCGCTGGCGCAGGACGGTCTGCAGCGTCGAGCGCCACTGCTCAGGGCCTTCGTCACCGTAGGCGCTGACAAAGCCCTCCACCCCGCCGCCGCGCAGCCCGTCGCTCAACGCGTCCCAGCGCACGAGGTCGCCCGGCCAGTCCTCCGGGTCATAGGCCGGCGTGACCACCACGAGCCCCGCGACGCGGTCGGGATGCTCCAGCGCCACGCGCACCGCGGTGTGAGCGCCCATCGAGGCGCCCGCCAGCACCGCGCGCTCGAAGCCCGCCTCGTCCAGCACCGAGAGCAAGTCGTCGGCGAGGTCGGTGTAGGTGTAGGCCTCGGGCGACGGGGCCGGGTCCGAGGCGCCGTGGCCACGAGCGTCGTAGGCGAGCACGTCGTGGCCCGCGCGCTGCAGTGCCTTGGAGCCCATCACGACGTAGCGGTGCGTCGCGGTGAGGCCGTGTAGCAGCACGACGGGGAGCCGGGTGGGTCCGTCTCCACTTCGTTCTTGGAACAGCTTCACCCGTCGTACCCTAGGAGACATGGCCGTGATCGACGTCACCGAGCAGGACTTCCAACAGCAGGTCATCGAGCAGTCGAAGACGATCCCCGTCGTCGTCGACTTCTGGGCGGAGTGGTGCGGCCCGTGCCGCTCGCTGGGCCCGATCCTCGAGAAAGCCGCCGCCGAGCGCGAGGGCAAGGTCATCCTCGCCAAGGTCGACACCGACGCCAACCAGCGGATCGCGCTGGAGTACCAGATCCAGTCGATTCCAGCCGTCAAGGCCTTCAAGGACGGCGTCGTCGTCTCCGAGTTCCTCGGCGCGGTGCCGCCGCCCAAGGTCGCGCAGTTCTTCGACGCGCTGCTGCCGTCGGAGGCCGACGCGCTGATCGAGGCCGGCGACGAGGACTCGCTGCGCCGCGCCATCGAGCTGGAGCCCGCGCGCGCCGACGCCAAGCTGCGCCTCGCGATCCTCCAGCGCAAGGCCGGCGATCTCGACGGCGCGCTGGCGACGCTGGCCAACGCCCAGGGCGACTTCGGCGCCGACGGCCTCGCCGCTCGGATCCGGCTCGAGCGCGACGGCGACGAGGGCGCCGTGCAGGCCTTCGCGGCGCTGGACGGTGGCGACCCGCAGAAGGCGGTGGACCTGCTGATCGAGGCGATCGCCTCAGCCAACGGCGCCAAGGACGACCTGCGCCGCGTCGTCGTCGGGATCCTCGACGCGTTCGGCGTCAACCACCCCTTTGCGCGAGACGCGCGCCGCCGCCTCGCCGGCGCTCTGTACTAGCCGGGCGTCGCGGCCAGCGCGTGCGCGCGGACCAGCTCGGCGGCGCGCACGGGCTGCTCCCACCAGAACATGTGGCCGACGCCGTGCAGGATCTCGAGCTGCGCGTCCGGGATCAGCGACACGATCAGCCGGCCGTTCTCCACCGGCAGCATGATGTCCTCGTCGCCATGGACGACCAGCGTCGGGAGCGCCAGCGACGGCAGGCGCGCGCTGGTGTCGTGCCCGGCGATGGCCTGCAGTTGCAGCATGATCACCGGGACCGGCGCCGGCAGCGACTTGGCCATCGCGCGGAAGGCGTCATAGGCGCCGTCCTGGGCGGCGAACGCGGCCGAGACGTTGACCTCGAAGGCGGTGCGGATCGCCAGCTCGCGGTCGCCGGACATCATGCCCACGCCCAGGCGCTCCAGCGTCGACGGTGGCGCCACCACTGCCTCGGGACCGCCGCAGTAGGTGCAGCCCAGCGCCAGCGTCCGGATCCGCTCGGGATGCTGGAGCGCAAGCTCCTGGGCGACCATCCCGCCCATCGAGATCCCGAGCACATGCGCGCTCTCCCAGCCGAGCTCGTCCAGCACCCCGGCGGCGTCTTGCGCGAGGTCGGCGATCGAGAACGGCTCGTCGACGCGGTCGCTACGCCCGATGCCGCGGTGGTCGTAGGCGACGATGTCGAAGTCGCGCGCGAGGTCGGTGGCGAACGGCTCGCCCCAGGCCAGATGCGTCCCGCTCATGCCCTGGATCAGCAGCAGCGGCTCGCCGGCGCCGCGGCGCTGGTGAAAGAGGCGACGACCGCCGACGGTGAGGTGCGACATGTCGCAGGACGCTACCCGACGGCGAAGAGCGCGAGTTGGCCCGGCGGGGTCTCGTGCGGCGTGGCGGTCACCGGCTCCTCCTCGACGCCCTCGAAGCCAGCGACGCGAACGCCGAGCAAGCGCACCGGGCGTGGCGGCGCGTACTCGCGAAAGAGCTCCAGCGCGATCGTGATGATCGTCGCCTCGTCGTTGATGTAGGCGTCGATCGACCGCGCACGGGTCACGGTCGTCCAGTCGTCCAGACGGACCTTGATCGCGATCGTGCGCCCGCGCGTCTGTGCACGCTGCAGCCCCTCGGCCAGGCGCTTGGACTGACCGCGCAGAATCGACTCCAGCTCGGCGTGGTCGGCGACGTCGGTGTCGAAGGTCGTCTCGACCGAGCGCGACTTCGCGACACGCGTGGTGACCAGCGGCGACTCGTCGTGCAGATGGGCGCGGCGGTGCAGGTCGTGGCCGTAGCGCTCGCCGAAGCGCTCCTGCAGCTCGGCGACCGGCGCGTTCTGCAGCGCGCCGAGCGTCGTGTAGCCCATCTCGGCCAGCCGCGCTGCGGTCTTGGGACCGATGCCCGGCACGATCCGCGGCGAACGATCGGCGATGTGGGCGGCGCACTGCTCGCGGCCGATCGCGACGAAGCCGGCGGGCTTGCCGAGATCCGAGGCGATCTTCGCCACCAGCCGATTGGGCGCGATCCCCGCCGAGATCTGGATGCCCGTCTGCTCCTTGACCTCGGCGATCAGCTCGCGCAGGAAGGGCAGCGGCTTGTCGATGCCGCTCAGATCGGCATAGGCCTCGTCGATCCCGGCTTGCTGGAGGACGTCGACGCGCTCGCGGACGAGGCCCCACACCTCGCGCGACTTCTCGGAGTAGGCCTGGTGGTCGGGCGGGATCGTGACCGCTTGGGGACAGCGCCGCTTCGCCTCGGCCGCGCTCATCGCCGAGCCGATGCCGAACTTGCGCGCCTCATACGACGCGGTTGTCACGACGGCGCGCGGTCCACTGCCAGCGACGATCACCGGCAGCCCTCGCAGCTCAGGCCGCCGCTGCAGCTCGACCGAGGCGAAGAACGCATCGCAGTCGAGGTGGGCTATGACGCGCTTCGCCACCTTGCACAGGCTACGCCGGGCTCACGACGACGACCCTGCCGAGCGGCTGTGTTCATTGGCTCCCGCCTGGTCTAGCGTCGTCGCACATGGGCGGACCACGGATCCTGGTGATCGGCCACGGCCTGATCGGCCGGCAGCGCGCGAGCGCGGTCGCGGCGCATCCGCGCGCGACGCTGGCCGGCACCGTCGATCCGCTCGCGTCCGGACGCGACGATGCGCCGCACTTCACTGTGCTCGACGAGGTCCCGGTGCGGACCTACGACGCCGCGGTCATCGCGCTCCCCCACGACCTCGCCGAGATCACCGCCCACCAGGTCCTGGCCGCCGGGCGCCCGGTGCTGATGGAGAAGCCGCTGGGGTTGCGCGGCGAGCAGGCCAACCGGCTGGTCGAAGCTGCCGCGGGCGTCGAGCGGCCGAGCTTCGTGGGCTACAACTACCGCTTCCTGCCCGGGATCCGCGAGCTGCTGGATGCCGCAAGCCGTGGGACCCTCGGGCCGCTGCGCACCCTCGATCTGCTGATCGGTCACGGCGGCCATCCCGACAGCGCGACCGGCTGGAAGCTGGAGCCTGCACGCGCGGGGGGCGGTGTCGTCCTCGATCCCGGCGTCCACCTGCTCGACCTGCTCCTGCTGCTGGATCCCAGCCTGGAGCTGGCCCACGCCACCGCGACCCGTGGCTTCTGGAAGACCGGCATCGAGGAGGACGTCGTGCTGACGTTCGCCGCCCACGAGCGGCTGATCGCCACCGTCCGCGTCTCCCACGTTCGCTGGGTCAACACGTTCCGCATCGAGGCGATCGGCGAGGACGGCTACGCGATCGTCGAAGGGCGCGGCGGCACCTACGGCGCGCAGACGGTCCGCATCGGCCGCCGCTGGGCTTGGGCGCAGCCGGGCGCGCCGAGCCAGCGCGAGAGCGAGGAGACCGCCGACTTCGGCCCAGGCAACGTCTCCCTCACCGACGAGCTGCACGCCGTCATCGACCGCTGGAGCGGCGCCGAGCCGGTCGGCGGCCCACACCCCGCCACCTTCGCGCAAGCCGCTCGCGTCACCGAGCTCTGCGACACGATCTACGACCGCATCGGCCGCGCCGCCGCGCCGGTCGCCGCGGCCAGCTGACCTGCGCCCCGGCTACGCCGCGGGCCGGCGGTACCAGCAGGCCAAGTCCGCGCCGCGCCCCTCGCGCTCCCAGGCATCGCACTGCTCGCGTCCGACGAAGCCCGACAGCAGGTGCGAGAGCGAGCCGAGCGCAGCGGGCTCCAGGCCCGCCGAGGCCGCGCACTCGGTCAGCGAGTCCATCGAGAAGAACTGCAGGTGCTCGCGCTTGAGCGAGTGATACCAGGGACCGAAGAGATCGGCCTCAGGGCAAAGCAGGTTGGGGGTCTTGATCCCCACCACCCCGCCGGGACGCAGGCACGACGCGACCTGCTCCATGAAGCGATTGGGCTCCTCGAGGTGCTCGATCAGATCGAAGAGCACGACACCGTCGAAGCGCTCGCTCCAGTCTTGCCAGTGATCCTCGAGGAGCCCGCCGTGCGTGGCGTACCCGTAGCTCGACCTGGCCACGGCGCGCGCGAAGGCGGAGACCTCCAGCCCCTCGTGCTCGTAGCCGGCGCGCTCCAGCGCCACCCGGAAGTACCCATAGCCACAGCCGATGTCGAGCACGCGCCCGCTCGTCAGCCCGGTCAGCGCCGCCATCTCGGCGACCTGGCGGTGCGACTTCTCCATCCGCCAGCCAGCTTGCTCGGTGTAGTCCCCATAGCCACCGGCATCCAGCTTGTCGCCCTCGAAGTACTCCTCCTCGTACTCCGGAGGGTTGAGCTCGGGGACCCACCCGCCGGCTTCGTGGCGGACCAGCCAGCCGTGCGCTGCGGCGCCCGGCATGGCATCGCGCACCGCGACGCCCCACGCCGGCGACTCGGCGATGGCGGCGTGCAGCAGGCGGCCACCGGCGGCGGGATCGTCAGCGCGCTGCGGCACCGCGAGGGGCCGCAGCTCCGCCCACCCGCGCGCCAGACGCGCCAGCAGCTCGTCACCGTCGCTCTCGCACGAGACCTCCTCGCTCAGCGCCAGCCAGCGATCGAACTCGTCGTCGTCCAGGTTCAACAACCGCAGCAGCCCGTTGCGGAAGTGGTCGGCGTCGTCGACGTAGAGGATCTCGCCGCGCGGGGAGCGCCGCTCGACCAGCCCGGCAGCTTCGGTCTCAGCCATGGGACGCCTCCACGTGACGGCGGCCGATGATGTGCGTCAGCAACGTGAACGCGAAGGTCTGGAAGCCGAGGATGATCAGCGTCAAGCCGAAGATCGCCGGGTGGTCGATCGACACCAACCGCAGACCGTCGTGCAGCCAAGAGATCGCCAGCGCCACGTTGGGCACCAGCCCGGCGACGATCAGCCCGGCCGCCACCGCCATCCCGCGGTTGTAGGTCAGCACCCGGAAGACCCTCGCTGTGAACGCGTGGTCGAAGTCGTAGTGCACGCGGGCGAGCACGGCCAGCTGCACGGCGCTGTAGCCCAGGATCGCGAGCACCAGCCCGAGCAGCATCCAGTGCAGGTCGAAGCCGAGCCCGAAGACGGAGATGTCGCCGGCGACGGCAAGGACACCGCTCAACAGCATCCCGAGCACGAGCATCACGACGCCGGGCCACATCAAGAACCAGTCAGGGGCGTAGAGGAACATGATCCGCAGGCTGTTCCAGCCCGCGCGCCACGGCTCCTTCCACCCCTGGCGAACGAGATGGCTCTCACGACCGGGCGGGTCCTTGTAGAACCGGACCGGCACCTCGCTGCACGTGAAGCGGCGCTTGCGCGCCTTGAGGATCATCTCCGACGCGTACTCCCAGCCCTGAGACTCAAGCTCCATGCGACGCAGCGCGTCGGTCGTCATCGCGCGCATCCCGCAGTGGATGTCGCTGAAGTGCGTCCCGTAGATCCGGTTGAAGATCCAGGTCGTAGCCGGCGAACCGAAGTAGCGGTGCAGCGCGGGCATCGCCTGGGGCTCGATGTAGCCCTTGGTCCGCGTTCCCATCACGAACTCGCTGCCGTCGCGGACCGCCTCGACGAAGTTGCGCAGTTCGCGGAAGTCGTAGGTGCAGTCGCAGTCGCCCATGATCACGATGTCGCCGCGCAGGTGCGGGATCGCGTCGATGTACGCCCGCCCCAGGCCGCGGCGAGGCACGTCGATCACGCGCGCCCCGTGGGCCGAAGCGATGGACGCCGAGGTGTCGGTCGAGGAGTCGACGATCACGACCTCGCCGGTCACACCGGCCTGATCGAGGCCCTCGAAGCACCAGTCGACGAACTGGCCGATCGTGATCTCCTCGTTGAGGCATGGCACGAGGATCGAGACCTCGGGGCGCGTGACGACGCGATCGCGGGCAAGGGGCGTCGTCTCGTGGGCCAGTTCGGTCATCGCGCCGACGATAAGCCCGGCCGAGAGCCCGGGGAAGGGCTCGCGGCGACCAGCCGTTGACGGGGCGGCAAGGCGCCAGTGCCTCGCCGCCCCTGCGCCCGGATCAGCGCGTCGTCAGCACCATGCCCGTCGAGCCGAAGCCGAGCCTCGCCTTCGTGGCGGCGGTCAGGTCGAACTCGCGGGCGCCGACATAGGGGCCGCGGTCGACGACGGGGACGCGGACGGTGCGCCCGCGGTAGTGCAGCGTGATCTTCGTGCCACATGGCAGTGACTTGTTGGCCACGCCGAGCGTGCCGCGGGTCAGCGTGCCACCGCAGGCAAGATGGCCGCCGTACAGGCCGGGGCCGTACCAGGAGGCGAGCGCGCGACGGTAGATGTGGGCGGTGCCCGCCAGGTGGTGCGCTGAGGACAGCTCGCGCGTGCCGCCGAAGTGGACGCGCACCCGCTTGGTGCCGGTGCGCGCGGCGCGCCAGGCCAAGACGTAGCGGCCGTGGCGATCGGTGCGGTCGTGGTCGACCGTCTTCCAGCCGCCGCCGCCCCTGGCGAGTTGCAGCGAGACAGCTCGGCCGGCGCCTGCCGGGCGGAGCTTGCCGCGGACGACGATCGCCTTGCCGGCCATGACCGTGCGCCGCACGCTCTTGACGGTCAACGAGGACGACGCCTTGGTCGCGACCGGGGCAGCGGCTGCCTTGGGTGCCGGGGGCTGCGTATCGGAGCTCGCCACCGACGGGCCGGCGGCGATGATGGTCGTGCTGAGCAGCGCGCCCGTAAGACCCTGGGCGCGCACGGTTTTCAGCCTCACGGGGAGGCACCTCCTACGTGATCAGCGCCTGCGGGGTTAGCTGTCGGGCTCGCGACGGCCGCGGCACGTGCATCGGGCACGCGTCGACCTGTCGCTACGGGGCCATCAGGCCCCGATTCGCCCCAGCCGGTCGGATCGCACTCACGACCGGCAATGGGTCCCCCGTCCGTCTTCGGCTAGGCCAAGACGGTTCGGCGTTCGAACAAGTGTTCGACCAGAGTATCCGCGAGCCCCCGACGCTGTGTGAAGGAGATCACACAGGCGGAGGGTAGCCATTGACAGCTGTCAGGCCGGTAGAAGGGCCTCAGCGGTCCCCGCGAGGACCATCGCGACCAACGCCGGGTAGATGCATCCCAGCGGATGCACGCCCTCCGCCATCCGCTGCTGCGACAGGGCGATCAAGCGATCCATCTCGTTCAGTGTTACCCGATGCTGAACGCCATCGGGCGCCTGGCAGGCCAAGCGCGCCAACGCAAACGCTTGGGTCGGGTCGCTCTGCAGGAACGTCGTCTGCACGGCGGTGGCCACGTAGCTGATCACCCGCTCGAAGCTGAGCACGCGCGTGCCGAGGTTGCCCGCGCCGGCCGCCGGACCGAGGTCCAGGAGCTCCTCTCCGGCGAGAACCCGCTCGATCTGGCCGCCCGCGATCACCGCCACCTGCTCGGGCGCCAGCCCGACCGCCCGCGCGCAGCGCAGCATCAGCAGCGCCGGGTAGCGCGGCCCGCCGTAGGGCATGTCTGACGCGTAGAGGATCTGGCCGGGCGGCACGGTGGCAAACAGCGTCAGCAGATCGCTGACGTGCCACCACGAGGTGTCGAACAGGATGTTCGGCAGGCGGCCCACGTGTGGCGCGAGCAGCCCGAGGTCGCTGATGCCCGCGTGCGCGAGGATCAGCCGCGCGCCCGGATGCTCGGTCGCGAGGTCCACGATCGGGTCGCCGAGGTCCGGCATGCCGCGGCCGGCGTGAAAGAGCACCGGGAGCCGGCGCTCTCCGGCCAGCGCGACGAGCTCCTCGACGATCGGGTGCGGGAGCGCGAAGCCATCGCTGCGCGGATGGAGCTTGAAGCCCCGGGCGCCGGCCGCCAGGCAGCGACGCGCCTCCTCCATCGCATCGGGCGCCTTGGGGTCGATCCGGGCCAGCGGGACCAGCCGGCCACCGGACTCCGCGCACGAGCGCAGCACCCAGTCGTTCGGCGCCCGGTAGCCATCGGGCTCCTGCATCGCGAAGACGAGCGCCCGCTGCTGGCCGGCGACGTCCAGCGCCGCGATCAGCTCCTCCGGGTCAGCCTCGAACCCGTCGGGGTCGTGGTGGCCGATGTGGGTGTGGGCATCAAACCACGACACGCTCTCCCCCAGCCACGCGAGCTCGCGCGACCACAGCTCGACGACGACGTCCTCGAAGGGCAGACCGACCACCGGCACGATGCGCACCTTACCGAAGTGGTCAAGAGGTCTAGACGGCGACGCCGGCGTCGGCGCGCAGCGACTGCAACTCGGCGCGCAGGCGCGCGAGGCCGAGCCGGATCCGGCTCTTGGCGGTGCCGAGCGGCACGCCCGCGCGCGTCGCGATCTGGTCGGCGGTCAGCCCGCCCCAGTACGCGAGCACGAGCGCCTCGCGCTGCGAGATGGGCAGACGACCGAGCGCGTCGCGGACGTGGGAGCGGTCGGCCGAGGCGAGCGCCAGGTGATCGGGCTGCGCGTCGGGACGGGCGCCGTCATGGGCAACCACGACCTTGAGCCGGTCCTCGGCCCGGCCGGAGGCTTGCCCCTCGCGCCACAGGTCGACCGCGCGGCTGCGAGCCATCAGCCGCAGGTAGCTGCCGACCTCGCCGCGACTGGCGTCGAACTTCTGCGGGTTGCGCCAGACGCGCAGAAACACGTCCTGCACCACGTCCTGCGCGGCTGCCGAGCTCCCCAGCACACGGTGGGCGGTCGCGTGGACGCCGCGCCGGTGCTCGTCGTAGATGCGGCCGAAGGTGACGGGATCGCTGAGGTCCATCGCTGCGTGCTCCATGTCCAGAGGGGGTCAGACGAAGGTGTCCTACCCGTACCTTCAGCACATTACACACCCTGTTGAAGGTTGGCAAAACCTGTGTGGAACCTGTGTGCAGAGACCCTGCAAGAACCTGGGTTTTCCACTGCTGCGAACGGGGACCTTGCGGCCTCCCCTCCACGGCTGCGACCATCCGTGTCGTGCCCGCCCGGCTGACCGCTCTGGACTCCTCCTTCCTCCACCTCGAAGACGGTGGCGCCCACATGCACGTGGCCGCCGTCATGACCTTCGACGGCCCGCCGCCCGCCTACGACGACCTCGTCGAGGCGATCGGCGCGCGGCTGCACCTCGTGCCGCGCTACCGCCAGCGGCTGGCGTTCGTGCCGCTCGGCCAGGGTCGGCCGCGCTGGGTCGACGACCCGCACTTCAACCCGACCTACCACATCCGCCACGCCGCGTTGCCCGCCCCGGGCTCCGACGACGAGCTCAAGCGCCTGGCCGCGCGGATCTTCGGCCAGCGGATGGACCGCAGCAAGCCGCTGTGGGAGATCATGCTCGTCGAGGGCCTGGCCGACGACCGCTTCGCGATCCTTTCCAAGACCCACCACGCGCTGGTCGACGGCGTCAGCGGTGTCGACATCGTCTCGGTCCTCTTCGACACCGCGCGCGATCCCATGCCCACCGCGCAGCCCACGGCGCCGTGGCTCCCGCGCCCCGTGCCGACGAGCACCGAGCTGCTGGCCGAGGCGCTGCTGGAGCGCTCGACCGTCCCGGCCGAGGCCGTGCGCGGCCTGCGCGCGCTGACCCGCACGCCGCTGCAGGTCGCCGAACGCCTCGCCGGCGGCGTCGCCGGCCTGGGGTCGATGGCACGCGCCGGCCTGAGCCCCGCCCCGCGCTCGCCGCTGAACGTCCCGATCGGCCCGCACCGGCGCTACACGTGGGTCGACGCCGACCTCGCGCGCTTCAAGGCGATCAAGTCGGCACTGGGTGGCACCGTCAACGACGTCGTGCTGACCGCGGTCGCGCTGGCGCTGGGGCGCTGGATGCGCGGGCGCGGCGAGAGCACCGACGACCTCGAGCTGCGCGCGATGGTCCCCGTGTCGGTGCGTGCGGAGGCCGAGAGCGGCGCGCTGGGCAACCGCGTGGCGACGATGTGGGCGCCGCTGCCGGTGGGCGTGCGCGACCCGCGCGATGCCTTCGCCCAGGTCCACGAGGCGATGAAGGACCTCAAGGAGTCCGGCCAGGCCGTCGGGGCCGAGACGCTCACGCAGCTCGCCGACTTCGCGCCGCCGACGATCATGAGCCAGGCCGCGCGGCTGCAGGCTCGCCAGCGCTTCTTCAACCTCGTGGTCACCAACGTGCCCGGGCCTCAGATGGAGCTCTTTCTGCTCGGCCGGCGCATGCGCGGCCTCTACCCCGTCGTGCCGCTGGCCAAGAACCAGGCGCTCGGCATCGCGATCATGTCCTACAACGGCCGGCTGGGCTTCGGCCTGCTCGCCGACTTCGACGCGCTGCCCGATCTCGAGGAGATCGCCGAGCATCTCGAGGGCGCGATCGACGACCTCGCCGCGGCCGCCAACGCCGACCAGCGGGTTGGGCGCACCGGCCCACGCCGGCGCCCGACGCCGGTGGCGAGCTCCTGACGGGCGGGCGTCGCGACCACGCGTCCGGGTAGCGTCCCGCGCGTATGCGCCTCGCCCTGAGCCAGCTCAACGCCACCGTCGGTGACCTCGCCGGCAACGAGGCCGCGATCCGCGATGGCATCACGCGCGCCAAGGCGGCCGGCGCGCAGCTCGTCGCGTTTCCCGAGCTGGCGATCACCGGCTACCCGCCGGAGGACCTGCTGCTCAAGGAGCACTTCCTGCGCGACGCGCGCGCCGTGGTCGACCGGCTGGCCCAGGATGCCGACGGCATCGTCGTGCTCGTCGGCTTCCCCGAGCGCGACGACGACGTCTACAACGCGCTCGCCGTCCTGGCCGACGGCCACCTCCAGGGCATCTACCGCAAGATACGCCTGCCCAACTACGGCGTCTTCGACGAGGTCCGCTACTTCCAGGCGGGCGTCGAGCCGGCGGTGATCGAGGTCGACGGCGTCACGATCGGCGTGACGATCTGCGAGGACGACTGGGTGCCCGACGGCCCGCTCGTCGACGAGGCGCTCGCGGGCGCCGAGATCGTCGTCAACCTCTCGGCCTCCCCGTACCAGGCCGGCAAGCCGGCCGAGCGCGAGACGATGCTCAAGCAGCGAGCTCGCGACAACCTCACCGCGTTCGCCTTCTGCGCGATGGTCGGCGGCCAGGACGAGCTGGTCTTCGACGGCACCAGCGCGGTCTATGACCACAACGGCACCGTCGTCGCGCGCGCGCCGCAGTTCACCGAGCACCTGCTGATCGCCGACGTCGACGCCCACGCCGCGCGCGCGGCACGGCTGCGCGACACGCGCCCGCGGCTCGCTCGGCGCGGCGGCCACCGCCCGGTCGCCCAGCTCGGCCGCTTCACCACCAGCGCAGGCCGCGCCGCGGAGCCCGCCCCCGCCGGTGAGGTCTTCGACCTGCTCGACGCCGACGCCGAGGTCTACGCCGCGCTCGTGCTCGGCACGCGCGACTACGTGCGCAAGAACGGCTTCGAGCACGTCGTCTTCGGGCTGAGCGGCGGCGTCGACTCCACGCTCGTGGCCACCGTCGCGGTCGACGCGCTCGGCCCCGAGAAGGTCACCGCGGTGATCATGCCGTCGCCGTACTCGTCGTCGGGCACCCAGGGCGACGCCCGCGCGTTGGCCGAGAACCTCGGCATCGAGTGCCACGAGCTGTCGATCGCCGAGCCGATGGAGCTCTATGACCGCGTGCTCGCCCCCGTCTTCGGCGACCGCGAGAAGGACATCACCGAGGAGAACCTCCAGGCCCGCATCCGCGGCAACCTGCTGATGGCGATGTCCAACAAGTTCGGGTGGTTGGTCCTGACCACCGGCAACAAGTCCGAGATGTCGGTCGGCTACTCGACGCTCTACGGCGACAGCGCCGGCGGCTTCGCGGTGATCAAGGACTGCCCGAAGCTGTTGGTGTACCGGTTGGTCGACGTCCGCGCGCGGCGCGACGCGCACTCGCCGATCCCAGAGTCGATCGTCACCCGCGCGCCCTCGGCCGAGCTCCGTCCCGACCAGAAGGACGAGGACTCGCTACCGCCGTATGAGATCCTCGACGCGATCCTGCTCGGCTACGTCGAGGAGGACCTCGGCCGCGAGCAGCTCATCGCCCGCGGCCTGCCCGAGGCCGACGTCGACCGCGTCCTGCGCCTGGTCGACCTCGCCGAGTACAAGCGCCGCCAGCAGCCGCCCGGCATCAAGGTCACCTCCAAGGCCTTCGGCCGCGACCGCCGCGTGCCGATCACCAACCGCTACCGCGGTTAGCGCACCGCGATCGTCATCCGCACGAGCGAGCAGAGCCGCTGCTCGTCGTCGGTGATCTCGACCTCCCAGACCCACGTCGTGCGTCCGCGGTGGCGCACGCGGGCCAGCGCGTGGATCGTCCCGCCGAGGATCGGGCGCAGGAACGAGGTCTGGTTGGAGAGGCCTTGGGCGGACTTGCCGTCGGCTTGGACCGCGTACCACGTGGCCATCGAGGTGATCGACTCGGCGATCGACGCGAAGACGCCGCCGTGCACGAGACCGGCGGGCTGCTTGACGGCGTCAGTGACGTCGACGTGGGCGCGAATCTCGCCGACATCGAGGTCGACGGCGTCGATGACGAGGCCATAAAGGCCGTCAAATCCGGCTTCGGGGGCGTAGGGAAGCTGAAGATCCATGAGGGAGCGGCACGATACCGGCGGCCGTTCGGTTAGCCTCCGGCGCCGCATGGCGCGCTTCGATGATCTCCCCGCAGACCAGAAGGCCGTTCTCCAGCTCGTGCTGCGCCAAGGGCGCACGTACGGCGAGATTGCGGGCCTGCTCAAGATCTCCGAGGCCGCGGTCCAGAACCGCGCGCTGACGGCGCTCGATGCGATCGGGCCGGCGAGCGCCGAGCTGGACGACGACCGCCAGGACGAGATCGGCGACTACCTGCTGGGCCAGCAGTCCGCCTCCGAGCGCGCCGCGACCCGCGAGCTCTTGGAGGACGACCAACCCGGCCGCGATTGGGCCCGTGGCGTCGCAACCGAGCTGCGCACCGCCGGGGTCGCTGGCGACGACACCCTGCCCGAGATCCCGACCGACCCCGCCGAGGTCGACGAGGCCTTCGACGCGCTGCACGCCCGCCGCGCCGCCCGTGCCGACCAGGCGCGCTCATCGCGCCTCGGTGGCATCCTCATCATCGTCGCCGTCCTGCTCGTGGTTGTCGGCGGCGTCCTCGTCCTCACCGGCGTGATCGGCGGCAGCGACGACGACAACGGCAGCAAGAGCGCTGCGACGCAGACCCAGACCTCCACCGCCGCGACCACCGCCTCGGTCGAGCAGCAGATCAACCTCACCCCGCCCAGCGGCGCCAAGAAGCCGCTCGGCGTCGCCAACGTCGTCTCCCCGGCCGGCCACCGCGCGCGGGCCGTCGTCGGCCAGGACCTCCCGGCCTCCGGCCACTACGTCCTCTGGGTCCGCAGCGGCTCCAAGTCGAAGTTCCTCGGCTTCTTCCCGCCTGTCACCGGGTCAGGCGCCAACAAGGGCCGCCTCCAAGGCCTCGTCGCCGCCCCCAGCGACCTCGCGAGCTATCGGGAGATGCTGGTGACGCGTGAGGCGAGCAGCACGCCCAAGCAGCCGACCACGATCATCCTGAAGGGGTCGATCGGCGGCTAGGCAGACGGCGCGGCGGCGTACAGCGCCGCCAGCGCCGCCAGCGCACCGTCAAGCTGCTTGCGCGCGGCGCGCTTGACGAGGAACCCGCCGAAGCGCGAGATGCCCTGAAGCCGCTGCTCAAGACGCACCTCGACGCGCGTGGCGTCCTCGCCGTGGGGCTCCAGCGTCACGGTCGTCTCCGCGTGGCGCAGCAGCTTGGCGAACGGCGTGCCCTCGAGGTCCTGGGACCAGACGACCACCCGCGGCTTGTTGCGCTGGCCGATCCGGAAGTCCGCGCGCACCAGCGCGCCCCGGTCGGAGCGCAGCACCTCGGTGAAGCCGCTGCCGCTGACGCCCTCGACCCGCTCGACTCGCGGCCACCAGCGGGCCAGCTGGTGCGGATCGGCGACCGTCTGCCAGACCGCGGCGGGGACGGCCGCGATCGTCGCGCTGCGGCGCGTCACCGGCATCGCGCGCGTCTCACTCGCCGTCGTCGTAGCGCAGCAGCGAGCTGACCTCGTACTGCGCCAGCCGTTGCCGGCCGTTGAGGAACGTCAGCTCGATCAGGAACGCGCAGCCGACGACGGTGCCGTCGAGCTGCTCGACCAGCTCGCAGAGCGCGCGGGCCGTGCCGCCGGTCGCCAGCAGATCGTCATGGACCAGGACGCGGGCGCCTTGCGCCACCGCATCGGAGTGCAGCTCCAGCGCGTCGGTCCCGTACTCGAGCAAGTACTCGGCGCGCACCGTCTCGTGCGGCAGCTTGCCGGGCTTGCGCGCCAGGACGAAGCCGGCGCCCAGCTCGCGGGCCAGCGCCGCGCCGAGCAGGAACCCGCGCGCCTCGGCGCCAACGACGACATCAGGCTTCAGCGGACGCGCGAGGTCTGCCAGCTGCGTAACGGCAGCGTCCAGCGCCGCCGCTGACGCGAGCACCGGGGTGATGTCCTTGAACGCGATCCCCGGCTTGGGAAAGTCGGGAATGTCCCGGACGAACGCGGCGAGGTCGACGTCGGCCATCGACGAGGCTCCGCTCAGCCGACGATCTTGCGCAGATCGCGGATCAGCAGCAGGTGCTTGAGGTGCGTCGTCACGGCGGCCAGGTTCTCCAGCGCCTCGACGGCCTCCTTGCGGCGCTCGACGTTGCGCGAGCGCAGCGCCGGAGCGAGGATCTGCTGCAGCAGCGCGGCCTCGCGGTCGGCGGAGGTCCGGAACGCGCGCAGGTTGCGCCCGCCGACTCCGTAGCGCGCCAGCTCGGTGACCGCGCGGATGATCTCGCGCTCGGTCTCGTCGTAGTACTTGGTCCCGGCGCGGTGCTCGCCCTTGATGACCCCGTACTCCTCGAGCTCGGCGATCATGCTGGCCTCGGCACGCGTGTCCTCCAGCACGTCCTCCAGCGTGTAGAGCGCGCCGCCACCGGTGACCGACATCGACGGCCGGCGCCGCGGCCGGGCGCCGTCAACGGTCTCGGGCGAGGGTGACGGCACCGTCGCCTCGCCGCCGTCGAGCCGGCCGGAGGCGAGCTCCTGGCGGATGACGCGCAGCGGTAGGAACTCGTCGCGCTGCATCCGCAAGATCGTGCGCAGTCGCGCGACGTCAGTGTGCGCGTAGAGCCGGTAGCCGCCGGGCGTGCGGCGCGGCTCCAGCAGCTTCTGGTCCTCGAGGTACCGGATCTTCGAGATCGAGATGTCCGGGAACTCCTGGGCCAGCGCCTTGCAGACCGCACCGATCGTCATCGCCTTGGCCGGACGCTCCTCGGTCTCGGCCACACCCAGCCTGGTGAGCGGCTCCTCCTCCACGGCGGCCATCAACGCGAGAGGAACGTGAGCTTGTATTTGCCGACCTGCAGCTCATCGCCGTCGGCAAGGTGGTGGGACTCGATACGGCGGCGGTTCACGTAGGTCCCGTTCAGCGATCCGAGGTCGTCAAGATGGAACTCCTCGCCGCGGCGGACGACCAGGGCGTGGTCACGCGACACCGTCACGTCGTCGAGGAAGACATCGGAATCGGGGCGCCGGCCGATCGTCATGCGATCGCGCTCCAGCGGGAAGCTCTCGCCGACGCGCCCACCGCCGGCGCGCACGACCAGCGCGGCGCCGCCGCCCTGGGCCACGACGTCCTCGAGGTCGACCGGCACCAGTTCGCCGGTCTCATCGATGCGATACGTCGCGGTGGTCGACTCCGGCGCGTCAGCTTCAGGCGCGCCGATGAACGCGCCGCAGCGTTGGCAGTAGTTCGCGCCCTCGGCGTTGGTGAATCCACATTCGGGGCAATGACGGGCCATCGGCGCGGGCGGGCGGGATCGTTTTCTTACTCGCCCGCCGGCTCGTCGCCGGCGGCGCGGCCCGCGAGGATGTCGGTCAGTCGCTGGACGTCAGCGCCCGTGATGACCTCTTCGCCGCCCTCGTGGCGCTTGCGGAGGCGGTTCACCAGCTCAGCACGCAGGATGTCGATCTTGCCGTGCAGGATGCGACGGCGGTAGGAGATATCGACCTCTTCCTCGGTGAGCTGCTGGATGAGATCCTTGAGCTCCTGGTCCGAGAGCGAGCCGAGATCGGGGAACGTGTCCATGCGGGTCCTTCTCCTCCTGGGGACGGGCCGGGCGAGAATAGCAGCGAAAGGCCGCCGCTCAAGCTCAACTTGAGGGTGCACCTCTTGTTGCGGCCAGACCGTCCCGGGTGTAGACGACGGCGGCCATCAGCGAGAGGGACAAACCCAAGTAGAACAGGATGTGCGCCAGCGTGCTGAGGCCGACCAGCGCGAAGAAGATCGCGCTCATCGTCGGCCACACGCCCCAGCGCCCCCACCAGTTGATCTTCAGCTCCAGGCCGCGGCGCAGCGCGAGCTGCCCGGCGGCCAGCAGGTAGAGCTCGCGAGCGAGCAGCACGGCGATGCCCCAGCGCGGCAGCGTCTCGAACTTCCAGCAGATCAGCAGCCCGGAGACGACGAGCATCCGGTCGACGACCGGGTCCAGCAGGGCGCCGAAGCGGCTGTACTGGCCGGTGACGCGCGCGGCGATGCCGTCGGCGTAATCGCTCCAGCCGATGATGGCGAAGAGGATCGCGGGCCACGCGTCGGTGCCGCTGTCGGAGGACAGGCCGAGGATCAGCAGCGGAGCGATCAGCGCGAGACGGACGAAGCCGATCGCGTTGGGGATCGTCCAGACGTTCCACGGCGCGTCGCTGAGCGTCTGGGGCGGCGGCGGGCCCGAGCGGTCCAGGCCGAAGAGGCGCCGGAAGGTCAGGCGCGGGTTTCGCCACGCCGACGGCGCTAGGGGATCGTCGGCCACAGCCCCTGCACCGCCTCCGCGGCTTGCGCGAGCGGGACGCCGCCCTCCTGGTCGACCTGCCCACGCCGCACCTGCGCCTCGGCGCTCCCGGACTCCAACGACCGCTTCCCAACCGTCAGCCGCAGCGGCGCGCCGAGCAACTCGGCGTCGGCGAACTTCTCGCCGGTGCCGGAGGCGCGGTCGTCGAGCAGCGTCGAGAAGCCGGCGGCCTGCAGCTGGCGGTAGAGGCCGGCGGCCGCCTCCTGCTCGGGCGTGCCGGGCTTGCCGAGGGCGACGACCTCGACGTCGAACGGCGCGATCGCCTTGGGCCACGCGATGCCGCGCTCGTCGGCGAACTGCTCGACGGCCGCCGCAGCGATCCGCGCGGGGCCGATGCCATAGCAGCCCATGACGACCGGATGCTCCTGGCCGTGCTCGTCGGCGTAGGTCAGACCGAGCGGCACGCTGTAGCGCGTGCCGAGCTGGAAGATGTTGCCGATCTCGATCGCGGGCTCGATGCGCACGACCACGCCGCCGATCGTGTCGCCGGGCTCGACGGTGCGGACGTCGAAGCGCTCGCCGGCCTCGACCTCAAGGACCACATGATGGTCAGCGCGGTTGGCGCCCACGACGTAGCGCCCGGGCGTGATCGCGGCGTCGTAGACGACGGGGACGTCGAGACCCTGGGGCCCGAGGAACCCGGCAGGCCCCGGCAGTTCGTTCTCCTGGGCGGGACGGAACTTCTCCCCCAGCGCGTTGGCCAGCTTGATCTCGCTGACGCGGTGGTCGCCGCGCACCACGACCATGATCAGCCCGCGTGACTCGGTGACCACGGGGAAGGCCTTCAACAAGTTGCCGGCCGGCACGCCGAGGCCGGCGGCGACCGCCTCGATCGTCGCCTGGCCGGGCGTGTGCAGCTCGCCGCTGATGTCGTCGCGCAACGGTGCGGCCGGCTGCGGGTCGGCGCTGGCGATCTCGAGGTTGGCGCTGTAGCCGCCCGGCCCCAAGACGACGTCGTCCTCGCCGGCCGCGCACGGCGCCATGTACTCGTGCGCGGCGGTGCCGCCCATCATCCCCACGTCGGACTCACACTCAAACCACTCCAGCCCGCAGCGATCGTAGATGCGCGCGTAGGCCTCGCGGTGGAGCTGGTAGTTGGCCTCCAGCCCCTCCTGGTCGCGATCGAAGGAGTACGAGTCCTTCATGATGAACTCGCGCGTGCGCAGGACGCCGGCGCGGGGCCGCGGCTCGTCGCGCTCCTTGACCTGGAAGTGGTAGAGGGTCATCGGGAGGTCGCGATAGGAGCGGACGACCTGGGCGGCGTGGAAGGTCACCGCCTCCTCGTGGGTCATCGCGAGCACCATGTCGGCGCCCTTGCGGTCCTGCAGGCGAAAGAGCTCGCCGCCGATCGCGTCATAACGGCCGCTGCGCTTCCACAGCTCGGCGGGATGCAGGACCGGCATCAGCATCTCCTGGCCGCCGATCGCGTCGATCTCCTCACGGACGATCTGCACGATGCGCTGATGCGTGCGCCATCCGGCCGGCAGCCACGTCCACAGACCGGTGCCGAGCTGACGGACGAGGCCGGCCCGGACCATGAGCTTGTGCGACAGCGCCTCGGCGTCAGCGGGCGGCTGACGCTCGGTCGGCAGGAAGAGCTGGCTCATGCGCATGGCCCGGACGATACGGCGCGGGGTCCTCCTAGCGGCGCCTGACCTTCTCGCAGTGCTTGAGGCGGTCGCGTCGGTCGGCGCGCACGCTGTCGGAGCCCGCACCGCAGTCGATCGTCTCCTTGACGCCGTCGACCGAGTTGATGGTGTCGTTGCCGCCGCCGGCGTCGACGACGTCGCGGCCGGAGCCGGGCGAGACCGTGTCGTTGCCCGGGCCCCCGGTCAGCCGGTCATTGCCCTTGCCACCGGTGAGCTTGTCATCACCGGTGCCGCCGCTGAGGCGGTCGCGGCCCGCGGAGCCGGCCAGCCGGTCATTGCCGTCACCGCCGTCGAGGACGTCGTCGCCCGTCCCACCCTCCAGGCAGTCGTCCGCGCCCTGGCCCTTGAGCAGGTCGTCGCCGTCGCCGCCGACGAGGCGGTCGCCGAACGTGGTGCCGCGCAGGACGTCGTCATCGCGGGTGCCGCGGATGATGTTCGCGCACGGCTTGACGGCGAAGGGCGCCTGCGGCGGGATGTTCGGGACGTAGGGCGGCGGACTGGCGACGATGGTCTTCAGCGAAGCGGAGTTGTTGGTGGTGTTCGGATCCGACGTCAGCGCACTCACAGTCGCCTGCGTGGCGAACGTGCCGCCGAGCGGCGGGTAGATCGCCGGCGTGATGAACGCGGGCGAGACGCTGACCGAGGCGCCGGAGGCGAGCTTGACGAGCGTGCAGATGAAGGCACCAGGGCCCGGAGAGGGGTACGGGTAGGCGGCGTCGTTGTTTGCACACGTCATGCCGGCCGGCACCGTTGTGGGCGGGACGACCCCACCGCTGATCTTCATGAAGACGTTGCGCGCGGCATCGGGACCGTCGTTGCGCACGGTGTAGGTCATGCTCCACGGCTCCAGGTTGCCGACCGCGGCCGGCGAGCTGCCGGTCAGCACCAGGTCGGCGCTGTTCTGCGTGATGTCGCCCTTGCCGTCCTGGTCGGCGTCGGGCTCGATGTCGGCCTGGATGAGCAGCTCGTACTCGTTGACGGAGACCTCGGACGCGGGCAGCGTCCACGTCTGGCCCAGCGTCTTGGCCGGCTGCTCGGTGAACACCGGGTTGCCAGGGCGGCCGGCGACCGCCCCAAGATCCGAGGCGCCACCCACGGCCTCGACCGAGCGCGCCGCGATCCGGTCGCCGTGCTTGACGGGCAGCTGGGCGTCGACGACGGTGATGTCGGTGGAAGTGACGTGCACCGGCTCGGACTCGCCCATCACGGTGAACGTGGTCTCGTCGTCGTCCTCGTCATCGTCCGGACGCAGGACCTGCAGCACGGTGTCGCCTGCGGTCGGCAGCGAGCGCAACCGCCACTGCGTCAGCACGCCGTCGCGGGGCACGGCTTCTCCCGAGCTGTCGACCGGCGCTTGCAATGCCTGGACCTCGCCGGAGGGTGCGAAGCCGGCCGGATCAGGCGCGCGGGTCAGCAAGCTGCCGATCCTCCACGGGCCCTCGTAGACCGACGCCGAGGCGGGTGCGGCGAGCGCGAGGAGGATGGTGGCGGTGAGGAGCGCGAGACGTCGAGGCATGGGTTCGAGCATTCTGAGGCAAGGGACGGATGAAGAGAGGGATATGTTTCGGGTACGACGTTCCGCGGACCAAGCCCATTGACTTCAAGTGCGCTTGAAGCCCAATGATGGCCGCAGACCCCGACATCACTGCAACAAGGAGACCCATGCCCTACTCCGTTCCTGATCTGCCCTACGCCTACGACGCGCTGGAGCCCCACATCGACGAGGCGACGATGAAGCTCCACCACGACAAGCACCACCAGGCCTACGTGGACAAGGCCAACGCCGCGCTCGAAGGCACCGAGTGGGCCGACAAGCCCGTCGAGGAGACGCTGTCGAACCTGTCGTCGCTGCCCGCCGACAAGCAGGGCCCGGTCCGCAACCAGGCCGGCGGCCACGCCAACCACACGCTCTTCTGGGAGAACATGGGGCCGGACGGCGGTGGCGAGCCGACCGGCGAGCTGGCCGACGCGATCAACGCCGCCTTCGGCTCCTTCGCCGACTTCCAGGCCAAGTTCGAGGACAACGGCGTCACCCAGTTCGGCTCCGGCTGGACGTGGCTGGTCCTCGACGGCGGCGAGCTCAAGCTCACCAAGACCGCCAACCAGGACAGCCCGCTGCTGGAGGGCCAGACCCCGCTGTTGGGCAACGACGTCTGGGAGCACGCCTACTACCTCAAGTACCAGAACAAGCGCCCGGACTACCTCAAGGCGTGGTGGAACGTCGTCAACTGGGCCAAGGTCGCCGAGCGGTACGCCGCAGCCAAGTAGCACCGCGAGCGGAGGGGTGCGCGTGCCAGGATGCATGTGTGCCCCTCCGCACCGCCCTCCCCCTCGCGGCGGCGCTCCTCGCGCTGGCCGTTCCCTCCGCCGCATCCGCCTCACCGCAGCTGCAGACCGGCATCTCCGACGACGGCATCCTGCTGCACTCGCCCGAGCGCGCGCCCGCGATCGTCGCCCGCTGGGCCGCCGCCGGGATCGACACGGTCCGCATCCAGGTCCGCTGGGTCGCTATCGCGCCCGGCGAGCTGGAGCCGGCCCAACCACTCGGCTTCGACGCGCGCGATCCCGAGGACCCGCACTACGACTGGGCGGCCACCGACCAAGCCGTCGCGCTCGTCGTCGCCAACGGCATGACGCCGCTGCTGACCGTCACCGGCTCCGGACCGCTCTGGGCCAGCCGCGTGCCATCGCTGGGCAACCCGCGCTACCAGCCGAACGCTCAGAAGTTTGGGCAGTTCGCCGAGGCGGTGGCGCGCCGCTACCGCCGCGTCGCCGACCGCTACGTGATCTGGAACGAGCCCAACCAGCCGCTCTGGCTCCAGCCCCAACAGGAGTGCCCGGTCGCCGGACGCCGGTGCACCCCCGTGGCCCCGCACACCTACAGGGCGCTCGTCCGCGCGGCCTATCCGGCGATCCACCGCGCCGACCCGGGCGCGCAGGTCATCGCCGGGGCGCTGGCGCCCCGCGGCGCCGACCCGCTGCAGCGCAACCGCCCGCTGCGCCCGCTGGCTTTCATCCGCGCCTTCGGCTGCGTCGATGACCGCTACAAGCCGATCCGGACCGGCCGCTGCCGTGGCTTCCAACCGGCGCGGATCGACGGCTTCGCCTACCACCCGCATCCGATCAAGGCGAGCCCGTCCACCCCATCGCCGCGCACCGACGACGCGGCCATCGCCGACCTGCGCAAGCTGGAGGACACGCTCGACGCCGTGCAGCGCGCCCGCGGGCTCACGACGCCGACCGGCGCCCACGCGCCGCTGCACCTGACCGAGTTCGGCTACCAGACCAACCCGCCCGACCCCTACGACGGGATCCCGCCGGCGCGCCAGTCGCGCTGGCTGCAGGAGGCGGCCTACATCGCGTGGCGCGATCCGCGCGTCCGTAGCCTCGTGCAGTACGCCTGGCAGGACGAGCGCGTCAAGTCGGTCGGTTCCGGTCGCAAGCGCTACGCGGGCTGGCAGTCGGGGCTGCTGTTCTCCAACGGCAAGGCCAAGCCGGCGCTGGCGGGCTTCCAGCATCCGTTCGTGGCCGACGCCAAGACCTTGGCGCCACGCGTGCGCTTCTGGGGCCAGGTCCGCCCGGGCCGTGCGCACGACGTGCTGTTGCAGCGCGCGTCGCCGAGCGGCACGTGGGTGACGCTCGCGCGGCTACGCACTGACGCGCGCGGGACGTTCGTCAAGACGCTCGCGCCCCCGATCGGCAAGGCTGGGCGCTACCGCTACCGCACGGCCGACCCAGTCCCGGCCGCGCACATGACCAGCGACGTGCTCAAGGTGACCCCGACACGATGACCCGCTTTCACCAGACACCCGTCACCGCCGAGGCGCACTGGATGATGCAGCTCGGCGAGCGCTTCGCGTTCGAGGGCCTGCTCTCCCAGCTGCGACCCCGGATCGCGGTCGAGATCGGCACCTGGGAGGGCGGCAGCTTGCGCCGCATCGCCCCGCACGCCGGCCACGTCCATGCCTTCGACATCGACGAGCGCGCGGTGCGGCACGCCGACGCGCTGGACAACACGACGCTGCACCTCGGCGACTCCGCCGTCGAGGTCCCCCGCGTGCTGGCCGAGCTGCACGCACGAGGAGAAGCCGTCGACTTCGCCCTGGTCGACGGGCTGCACACCTACGACGCGGTGCAGGCCGACGCCCGCGCGCTGCTGGCCGCCGAGGCCTGCGTCGCGACCACCATCGTCTTCCACGACACCGCGCACGCCGAGGTCCGCCGCGGGCTGGAGGACCTCGAGCTCGACGCGCACCCCAAGGTCGGCCTCTGGCTTCCCGACTTCGTCCCCGGCTACCGCGTCCGCGACGACGCGACGCTGTCAGAGGAGATCCGCGGGCGCGCCTTCAACGGCCTCGGCCTCCTCGTCCTCGACCCCGAGTTCCGCCCGCAGGCCAACGGCCACGAGGCGTTCATCCCGTTCGCGCAGCTACGCCCGTAGGCGGTAGCCCTTGACGAACAGCCGGTGGTTGACCACGAACAGCGCCGCGGTCGCGACCGTCAGGAAGATCAGCGACAGCGCGATGTTGGTCTCCTTGTACCCCAAGAACCCGTAGCGGACCAACCCGATCATGTAGTAGATCGGGTTGACGTGGGTCAACGTCTCAAACGGCTGGGGCAGCAGCGACGCGCTGTAGAAGACGCCGCCGAGGAACAGCAGGGGCTGCAGGACGAAGGTCTGCGCGGTCGACACGTCGTCGAACTGCTCGGCACGCACGCCGATGAGCACGCCGATCTGGGCGAAGAAGAAGCCGACCAGGAACAGTGCCGGCAGCAGCACGAAGACGTGGTCGACCGGGATGTCGACCAGCACCGATGCCGCGCAGAAGGTCAGCGTCGCGACGATCATCCCGCGCAGAAAGCCGCCGAAGCTGAAGGCCAACAGCAGCTGCAGTGGCGAGGCCGGCGAGGAGAGCTGATCATCGATCGAGCGCTGGAACTTCTGCTGCAGGATCGAGGACGCGTTGTTGGAGAACGCGTTCATCGCCCAGGCCATCATGATCAGGCCCGGCACGATGAAGACGACGTAGTCGACGCCATGGAGCTTGTCGATCCGCGAGCCCAGCGCCGCGCCGAAGACCGAGATGTACAAGAAGGTCTCCAGCAGCGGTGCGCCCAGGGTCTGGCGCTTGATCTTCAAAAAGCGATTGCACTCGCGGCGCAGCAGCGCGGCGAAGCGGATCTGAGAAGCGGTCACGACACGATCTCCGACACCGTCGCGCGAGAGAGCTCCTTGCGGCCCACGAGCTCCAGGTAGGCGTCCTCCAAGCCCGCGACGCCGTAGTGGGCGGCGAGATCATCGCTGCTGCCCTGCGCCACGATCTGCCCGTCGTTGATGAAGGCGATCTTGTCGCACAGCTGCTCGGCCTCTTCGAGGTAGTGCGTGGTGAGCAGGATCGTCGTGCCCTCGGCGTTGATGCGCTGGACGTAGTGCCACAGCTCCAGGCGCAGCTCGACGTCGACGCCGGCCGTCGGCTCGTCGAGGATCAGCAGCTTGGGCCGGTGCATCAGGGCACGCGCCAGGATCAGCCGGCGCTTCATGCCGCCCGACAGCGTCCGCGTGCGCTCGTGGCGCTTGGCCGTCAGCGAGAAGGCCTCCAACAATTCCTTGGTGCGCTCGCGCCGCTCGCGGCGGGGCATCCCGAAGTAGCCGCCGTGGTAGTCGAGCGTCTCCTCCAACGTCAAGAACCAGTCGAGGTTGAGGTCCTGCGGGGCCAGCCCGACGGCGACGCGCGCCTGCTCGTAGTGGTCGATCGCGTCGTGGCCGAAGACCTCGATCGAGCCCGAGGTCGGCGCCGCCAAACCCGTGGTGCAGTGGATCAGCGTCGACTTGCCGGCGCCGTTGGGCCCGAGCAGCCCGAAGAACTCGCCGGCGCCGATCTCCAGCGAGACGCCGCGCAGCGCCTCCGTGCCGGTCGGGTAGCGCTTGGTCAGCTCGGTGATCTGAAGAGCAGGAACGTTCACGCCGCTCATGATGCGACCTCAACCACGCTTGAAGTCAAGGCTAAGCCCGCGTGAACCGACGGCCGCTCACGGGAGAGACGGCTTCGTCGATCGCATCGGCGTCGGCTTCGGCTTGGGCGGCCTCCAGCGCGGCGAGGCGCTCGGGCGTCATCGCCGACTCGTCCTCGTTCTCGGCCAGCCACTGCGCGGCCTCGGCCGCGGCGCCCGCGTCGACCACGACCTTCTTGCCCGAGGCGTAGTACTTGTCGATCTCGGCGAAGAGCTCGTCGACGAGGTGCTCGGTGGCCACCTTCTTGAGCGGCTCGCCCTTGGAGAAGATCATCGCGGAGTCCTTGGCGCCGGTGATGCCGAAGTCCGCATGGCGCGCCTCGCCGATGCCGTTGACCGCGCAGCCGAGGATCGAGACCTCGATCGGGTCGGCGTACTGCTCCAGCCGCCGCTCGACCTCCATGACGACCGAGTCCATGTCGAACTGCAGGCGGCCGCAGGTCGGGCAGGCGATCAGCACCGGGCCGCGCTCGCGCAGCTTCAAGGCCTTGAGGATCTCCCAGGCGACCTTGACCTCCTCCTCCGCATGGAAGGTCGAGAGCGAGATCCGGATCGTGTCGCCGATACCGTCGGCCAGCAGCGTGCCGAGGCCGACCGCGCTCTTCAGCGATCCCGACCACTTCGTGCCCGCCTCGGTGATGCCGAGGTGCAGCGGGTGGTCGATCTTCTCGGCGAGCAGGCGGTTGGAGGCGATGGTGTTCGGTACCGAGGTCGACTTCATCGACACCTTGAAGTCATAGAAGTCGAGGCGGTGCATCAGCTCGACCCACTCGGTCGCGGCGGTCACCAGCGCCTCGACCGGGTTGGTGAACTCCATGTCGCGCAGATGCTTGGGCAGCGAGCCGGAGTTGACGCCGACGCGGATCGGCGTGCCCTTGGCCTTCGCCGCGGCGATGACCTCGGCGACCTTGTCGGGCCCGCCGATGTTGCCCGGGTTGATCCGCACGCAGTGCGCGCCGACCTCGATCGCCTTGATCGCCAGCGTGTGGTTGAAGTGGATGTCGGCGATGATCGGGATCGGCGACTCGACGACGATCGTCTTGAGCGCCTCGATGTCGGCCTCGCGCGGCACCGCGCAGCGCACGATGTCGGCGCCGGCGTCGGCGACGCGACGGATCTGGTCCATCGTCGCGGTCAGGTTCGCCGTCTCGGTCTTGGTCATCGTCTGGACGGCCACGGGCGCGCCGCCCCCGACCGGGACGTCACCCACGTGGATCTGACGAGCAGAGGCCATGCGCGCATTCTAGGAGGCAAACGGACTAGCCTCCCGCTCCGTGGCCCCCACCGACGTCTACGGGACCGCGCGGAGCCGGACCCGGGCGCGCATCGCGTCCCCGCTCGCCGCTCGCGCCCGCACGCGCCGCCATGCCCAGTTCTTCGGTCTCACCGGCCTGGCGCCCGGGATGCGGGTCCTCGACGTCGGCTGCGGAACCATCGGCCTGCGCGCCCTGGAGCCCGAGCTGGAGATCACCGGCGTCGATCTCGTCGCGCGGCCCAGCTACCCGGGCCCGTTCTTGCAGGCCGACGCCACCGAGGGCCTGCCCTACGAGGACGGCACGTTCGACCTCGTCTACTCGTCCAGTGTCATCGAGCACGTGCCGCGCGAGCGTCGCGCCGCGTTCGCCGCCGAGGCCGCCCGCGTCGGCCGCGGGCTCTACGTCCAGACGCCGGCCTACTCGTTCCCGGTCGAGCCGCACAGCCTGCTGCCCTTCGCCCACTGGCTGCCGGCGACGATCCGGCGCCCGCTGTGGCGGCTCGGCGCCCAAGGCCACTGGGAGGAGATCGACCTGCTGCGCCGCGGCGAGCTGGCCCGGCTCTTCGGCGCGCCGGTCCACGCCGAGCGGCTCGGGCCGCTGGCCAAGAGCTGGATCGCGATCGACCCGGTGCGACCGCGATGAGCGGACCGATCTGCCTCCGCGACCTGGAGTCCCTCGTCGCCGAGCGCCTCGACGCGGGCCCGCTGGGCTACTTCGCGGGCGGCGCGGCCGACGAGCGCACGCTGGCCGACAACGAGGCCGCCTTCGCCCGCCGCCAGCTGCTGCCGCGCGTGCTGGTCGACGTCAGCTCGGTCTCGACCGCGACCACCGTCCTGGGCACCGAGGTCTCGATGCCAGTGCTCGTCGCCCCCGTCGCCCTGCAGCGCATGGCCCATCCCGACGGCGAACCCGGGATGGCGCGCGCCGCCGCCGGCGCCGGGACGCTGATGTGCGTCTCGACGCTCGCGACCGCGACCGCGCGCGAGGTCGCCGCCGCCGTGCCGGACGCGCCGCGCTGGTTCCAGCTCTACGTGCTGCGCGACCGCGGCGTGACCCACGCGCTCGTCGACGAGGCCGTCGACTGCGGCTACCAGGCGCTCGTGCTGACCGTCGACGCCCCGCGCGCGGGTCGCCGCGAGCGCGATCTGCGGACCGGCTTCGCCGTCCCACCCGGCATCGACATGCCCGGCGTCAGCGCCGCCGCCGGCCACAGCGCCGGCATGACGCCCGCCGACTTCTTCTCGCTGGTCGACACGTCGCTGACCTTCAAGGACCTTGAGCAGTTGGTGGAGGCCGTCGATCTGCCGGTCCTCGTCAAGGGCGTGCACACCGCCGCCGACGCGCGGCTGGCGATCCAGCACGGCGCCGCCGGGGTCGTCGTCTCCAACCACGGTGGCCGCCAGCTCGACGGCGTGCCGGCCGGGATCGACCTGCTCGAGGACGTTGTTCAAGAAGTTGCCGGCGACGTCGAGGTCTTCGTCGACGGCGGCGTGCGTCGCGGCACCGACGTCCTGGTGGCGTTGGCGCTCGGCGCCCGCGCGGTCCTGGTCGGCCGTCCGACGCTCTGGGGCCTGGCCTACGACGGCGAGGCGGGGGCCCGCTGGGTCCTCGACACGCTGCGCGCCGAGCTGGAGCTCGGCCTGATGCTGCTCGGCGCCGCCTCCCCCGCGCAGGTCTCGCGCGCGCACGTGCGCTGACCGCGCATCCGCCGCGACCTCAAGCCCCACGCGTCCGCAGCCGTTAACAGGGACAAGCCGTGACCGGATCATCGCCCCTGTCCCTGATCGCCTCCCTGCGCGGAGCCCTGGAGGCCGCCCGCGGCGTCCGCTCCCGCAACGACCTCGTGTTCGCGCTGGACCGCATCGCGGCCGTGATCTCCGACGGGCTGGGCTACCGCTCGGTCACCATCAACCTGCATCGCCCGGCCTGGGACGACTTCGAGGCCTCGACGGTCCACGGACCGCAGGAGGCGCGCCAGACGCTGCTGGGCAAGACGTCGAGCTGGGAGCAGTGGGCCCCGCACCTGGCCGCGCGGTTCGAGCGCTGCGGTGCCCACCACGTGCCCGACGACGGCCTGCTGCTGGCCGTAATGCGCCGCCGCAACGGCGACGTGCTCGGGATCATCTCCGTCGACGAGCCGCTCGACGGGCGCAGCCCCAGCGACGAGGACTGCGATCGCCTCGTCGCGCTGACCCAGGTCGCCGCGCTCGCCGTCGAGCAGGCCGCCGATGCCGAGCGCGACGCGGGCCATCGCAGCGCGCTGGACCGCCTGCTCAGCCTCTCGCTGCTGACCGGCGAGCAGCGCCGGCGCGCCGGCGTCCTGCAAGCCGTCTGCACCGGGATCTGCGAGACGCTCGGCTTCCAGCGCTCCGCTGTCCTGCTGGCCGAGAACGGCGGGCTGCTGCGACCCGCCGCGACGGCGGGCTGGACGATGCACGACCCGGTCTTCGCCCACCTCTCCTTCACGCTGAACCAGTTCGAGCCGATCCTGACACCGGTCTACGAGCGCCACGGCTGCCACCTGCTCACCCGCGAGGACGCTGAAGCCACGCTGAACATGCAGGCCACCGTCTACCGTTCGCAGGCCAACGGCCACGGGCCGTACGCGTGGGAGCGTCACTGGCTGGTCGTCGCGCTGCGTGACGGTACTGGCGAGCTGCGCGGCGTCGTCTGGGTCGACGACCCAACCGATCGGCTGATCCCCGGCCGCGAGCGCCTGCAGATCCTGCGCCTGTTCGCCGACCGCGCGGCAGCGGCGCTGGACGCCGGCCGCGACGGCGAGAAGCTGCCCGCGCCGTTTGCCGACCACGACCCGCTCACCGGGCTGGCCAACCGCGCCAAGCTGGCCGAGCGCCTGCGCCACGCGCTGCAGCGCACCAAGCGCGCCGATAGGACCGTCGCGGTGCTGTTCATCGACCTCGACAACTTCCACCACACCAACGAGTCCCTCGGCCACCACGCCGGTGACGAGCTGCTGCGCATCAGCGCGGCGCGCATCGACGAGGATCTGCGCCCGGGCGACACGGTTGCCCGCTTCGGCGGCGATGAGTTCGTCGCGCTTTGCGAGGACGTTTGCTCCGCCGAGGAGGCGATGGACGTCGCCGAGCGCCTGCGCGTCCTGCTGGCCGAACCGATCCCGCTGGCGACGGGCGTCGCCCAGGTCACCGCCTCGATCGGCGTGGCGCTGCCCGACCGGCCCGACCGCAGCGCCGAGGCGCTGCTGCAGGCGGCCGATCGGGCGATGTACGAGGCCAAGGCGGCCGGCCGCGACGCCGCGCGCCTCGCTACGCCGGGTGCCGGTTGGCCGTGAGACACCGGTCCAGAGG
>JBEVLC010000064.1:0-3125 GCA_040509415.1 Baekduia sp.
GCCGGCGACCGTGCCGGTGACGGTCGTCACGCTCGTCGCCGCGGCGCCGCTCGGCGACCACGACGTCGCCGCGGCATGGCTGGACGGTGCCGACCTGGCGACTGAGGTCCATGCGGCGGTCGCGGTCCTGAACACGGTGCTGCATGCCGAGCGGCTGGTGCGCGCAGATCCGTTCGTGCGCGAGATCGCCGCCGAGCAGGCCCTGGCGATCCGCGTCGGCATCGGCAACGGCGAGGAAGTCGCCCACGGCCATTGGGCCGATGCCCGCACGCTGCCGCCGGCGACCACGGCGCGTAAGAAGCGCGAGCGCGCGCTACGCCCGCAGGAGCGCTTCGCGGCGCTGCTGGCAGGCCGCGACGTGGCGCTGGCGGCCGAGGAGCTGACGCTGCGCGCGCGGCTCGACCTCGATCGCGGGCGTACACGCGAGGCCGCGCTGCAGTTGCGCATCGCGCTGGAGGCCGCGCTGGCCGAGCTGCAGGCCTGGTCACATCACGCGGAGATGGCCACCCGCCTGACCGAGCTGCGCGACGAGCGCTCGGTCGTGGGCGCGGCGGCCAACCGCGCGCTGGAGGGCGGCCTGGACGCCGAGCAGATCGCCGACGTCGGCCGCGTCCTGGGCCGCGTGGAGGCCGCGCTGCTCGCGCGCGTGGCCGGCGGCCTGGACTAGATCGAGGGACGACTGAACCACGATATGCGTGGTTGAGTCGTCCCTCGACGACCGTGGAGGACGATTCCCGTGGTGTGGGCATACTGCGCGCGTGAGCTCCGACGTGACGATCCGGATGCATGCCCCCGTCGTGCGCGACGACGGGGTGGCCGATCGCGTCGCCGTGGAGGAGCCGTTGGAGATCCGCGTGCGTGGCCGCGCGCTGGCGGTCACGATGCGCACGCCCGGCCACGACGAGGAGCTCGCCGCGGGCTTCCTGCATGGCGAAGGGCTGCTCGCTGGTCCGATCGCGAGCGCCGGGCCGCCGGCCGACCTCGCCGCCAACATCGTCGACGTCGACGCCCCGTTGCGCCCCGAGGCGCGTGAGCGGCGCTTCTACACGACGTCCTCGTGCGGCGTCTGCGGCAAGGGCGCGCTGGAGGAGGTCGCCGTCTATGCGCAGCGGCTCGGCCCCGGACCGGCGATCGACCGCGCGCTGCTCGCCGAGCTGCCCGACCGCCTGCGCCAGCCTGGCTTCGACGTCACCGGCGGCCTGCACGCCACCGGCCTCTTCGACCCCGCCGGCACGCTGCTGTGCGTGCGAGAGGACGTCGGGCGCCACAACGCGATGGACAAGGTCATCGGCCGCGCGCTGCTGGACCGCGACCTCCCGCTGACCGACCGGATCCTCTGTGTCTCGGGACGACTCTCCTTCGAGCTCGTGCAGAAGGCGGCGGTCGCCGGCTGCCCGATCCTGGTCGGCGTCGGCGCCCCCTCGTCGCTAGCCGTCGAGCTGGCCACCGACCGCTCCATGACGCTCGCCGGCTTCGCACGCGGCGGCCGCGTCAACGTCTACGCGGGCGCCGAGCGCGTGCGGCCGGGCTCGTAGTCCACCGCAAGTCTTACTGTTGCGCCACAGATGACCGAGCGCGACGCCTTCGGCAACCCGATCGAGGAGAGCCGGCGAGCCTCCCAGCCGCTGACCAGCGGCGACCCGTTGGCCAGCGGTGATCCGCTGATCGTGGCCGACGCCGTGCCCGCCTCGGCGCCCGCACCGGCCCCGGACCTCGCCCCGCGGCGCCATCGGCGGCGCCTGCTCGGGCTGGGCGGCTGCATTGGCCTGTTGCTCTTCCTCGCCCCGCTGGCGATCGGCGGCTGGTTCGTCTACCGAGCCTTCGACAGCGCGGTCACCCCCACCGTCGATGTCATCAAGGACGTGCGTGAGGCGATGCGTGAGGCGGACAAGACGTCCAGAGACGCGAGCGATGATCCGCCGCCGCGCGGCCTGCAGCACGGCTCGCTGCTGCGGCCCGCCGCGGTCGACAGGCTGCTGGGCAAGGTCCGTGCCAACCCGGGCGGCAAGTTGTTGCTCTTGCGTCTGGCGCCCGAGCGCGCCGACCTCCAGCTCAGCCGCTCCGGTGGCGGCATGAGCATCGTCCAGCTGCGCTACGACGGCGGCCGCTCGCTCGTGCGCACCTCCGCCGGCGGCAGTGCGAGCAAGGCCATCATCTTCTCCAGGATCGATCGCGGCGCGCCGGCGCGGCTCGTGCGCACCGCCGCCCGCCGCCTCGGTCGCAAGACCTCGTCGATCGACTACCTCGTCCTGATCAACATCCTCGACGGCCCGCGGTGGTCGGCCTACTTCAAGGGCGGCGCCGCCTTCCAAGGCGACGCGCACGGCAAGATCGTGCGCCGGATCCAGTGAGCGCTACAGCGCGGCGACGAGCGCCTGGAGCTCGGCGACGACGTCACCGTCGAGCTTGACCGCCGCGCGGCCGTCCCACGGCGTCGGGCCCTGCGTGACAACCGCCACGGCGCCGCCGGTCTGGCGCGTCACGCCCGGCAGCTGCGCGATCGGGTGGACCTCCAGCGAGGAGCCGATGCAGAGCAGGACGTCGGCGCCCGCGGCCAGGGCGTAGGCGCGCTCCAGCGCGCCCTCGGGCAGCCATTCGCCAAAGAGCACCACGTCGGGCTTGAGCGGCTCGCCGCAGTCGCAGTCCGGGACCGAGATCGGCGACGCCTCCAGTCGCGCGCGGACCTCGCCGATCGGGTACCGCGCGCCGCAGGTCAGACACGACGAGGTGTCGATCGACCCGTGGACCTCGATCAGCTCCTGCGAGCCCGCCCGCCGGTGGAGGCGGTCGATGTTCTGGGTGATGACGGCATCGAGCTTGCCGCGCCGCTCCAGCTCCACCAGCGCGTGGTGTGCGCCGTTGGGCTCCTTGTCCTCCAGCGTCTGGAAGCGGTTGCCGTAGAAGTGCCAGAAGCGCTCGGGGTCGGCGCGCCAGGCATCGATGTGCGCGACCTCCATCGGGTTGACGTTCTCCCACAGCCCGCTGCCGGGTGAGCGGAAGTCGGGGATCCCGGACGGCACCGAGATCCCCGCGCCCGTGAGCGCGACGACCGACTCCGCATCCCGGATCAGGGACGCCAGCCGGGCGATCGCTCGCCCAGAGGGCGAGGATCGCTTCGGGTCCTC
>JBEVLC010000065.1:0-4384 GCA_040509415.1 Baekduia sp.
CGGAACCCGCGGGCCCCGGTAGTGAACCCGGCCTCATCGAACACGCGAGGCCGGGCTTCTTCCAAGGCGCTCAGCCGATGAGGCCGAGGGACTTCACCGCGTCGCGCTCGCCCTTGAGCTCGTTGACGGTGATGTCGATCTTGGACTGGGCGAACTCGCCGACCTCCAGGCCCTCGACGATCTCGTAGCTGCCGCCGCTCACACGGACAGGGAAGCTGGAGATCAGGCCCTCGTCGATGCCGTACTGGCCGCCTGACGGCACCGCCATCGAGACCAGGCCCTCGGCGCCCAGCGCCCAATCGTGGACGTGGTCGATGGCCGCATTGGCCGCGCTCGCGGCGCTGGAGGCGCCGCGCGCCTCGATGATCGCCGCACCGCGCTTGCCGACGTTGGGCAAGTACTCGTTCTCGTACCAAGCCATGTCATCGACGGCCTCGACGGCCGACTTGCCATTGACCTTGGCGTTGAACAGATCGGGAAACATCGTCGGTGAGTGATTACCCCAGATGACGAGATCCTCGATGTCGGTGAGTGCAACTCCGAGCTTGCTGGCGAGCTGGCCGTAGGCGCGGTTCTGGTCCAGGCGCGTCATCGCGGTGAAGCGCTCGTTGGGCACGTCCGGCGCGTTGCTCATGGCGATCAGCGCGTTGGTGTTGGCCGGGTTGCCCACGACGAGGATCTTGATGTCGTCGGCGGCATGATCGTTGATGGCCTTGCCCTGCGGCTTGAAGATCGCGCCGTTGGCCTCGAGTAGGTCGGCGCGCTCCATGCCGGCGGTGCGCGGGCGGGCACCGACCAGCAGGCCGACGTTGGCGCCGTCAAAGGCCTCGTTGGGATCGGAGGTGATGTCGATCGCCTCCAGCAGCGGGAAGGCGCAGTCGACGAGCTCCATCGCGGTGCCTTCAGCGGCCTTCAGCGCAGGCTCGATCTCCAGCAGGCGCAGCCGGATCTTCTCGTCGGGCCCGAGCAGCTGGCCCGACGCGATGCGGAAGAGGAGGGCGTATCCGATGGCGCCGGCCGCGCCGGTCACCGTGACAGTCTTGGGCATGGCCCAAAACCTATCGGTGCCGAACGCTTGCCGCGTGGTGGCTACCCCAGCGTCGCCAACGCCTCGTTGAGCGTCGCGCTGGGGCGCATGGCCGCCTCAGCGCGGGCCGGATCGGGCCGGTAGTAACCGCCGACGTCCACCGGCGAGCCCTGGGCGCCATCGAGCTCAGCCACGATCGTCGCCTCCTCGTCGGCCAGCCGCTGCGCCAGCGGCGCGAAGCGCTCAGCCAACCCAGTGTCGTCGGTCTGGGACGCAAGCTCGCGCGCCCAGTACAGCGCGAGGTAGAAGTGGCTGCCGCGGTTGTCGAGCTCGCCGACCTTGCGCGACGGCGAGCGCCCTTCCTCCAGGACGCTGCCCGTGGCGCGATCGAGCGTGTCGGCCAGCAGCTGAGCGCGCGTGTCGCCGGTCTTCTGGGCGAGCATCTCCAGCGACACCGACAGCGCGAGGAACTCGCCGAGCGAGTCCCAGCGCAGGTGGTTCTCCTTCAGGAACTGCTGGACGTGCTTGGGCGCCGAGCCGCCCGCGCCGGTCTCGAACAGGCCGCCGCCGTGCATGAGCGGGACGATCGAGAGCATCTTCGCGCTGGTGCCCAGCTCGAGGATCGGGAACAGGTCGGTGAGGTAGTCACGCAAGACGTTGCCGGTGACCGAGATGGTGTCCTCGCCCCGGCGGGCGCGCTCCAGCGTGAAGCGTGCGGCTTCGGCGACCGGGAGGATCTCGATCTGCAGGCCATCGGTGTCGAGCGCGTCGAGCGCCGGACGGACCTTGGCCAGCAGCTGCGCGTCGTGCGGGCGCGTCGCGTCGAGCCAGAAGACGGCGGGCGCGCCGGTCGCTCGGGCGCGGGCCACGGCGAGGCCGACCCAGTCCTGAATCGGCGCGTCCTTGGTCTGGCACATGCGCCAGATGTCTCCCGCGTCGACCTCGTGCTCCAGCAGCGTGGCACCGGCGGCGTCGACGACGCGCACCACGCCGGCGGTCTCGATCTCGAACGTCTTGTCGTGCGAGCCGTACTCCTCGGCCTTCTGCGCCATCAGACCGACGTTGGGCGTCGTGCCCATGGTCGCCGGGTCAAACGCGCCGTGCTCCCTGCAGTGCGCGATCGTCTCGGCGTACAGCGAGGCGTAGCTGGAGTCCGGGATGACGCACTTGGTGTCCTGCTGGGCGCCGGCGGCGTTCCAGCCCTGGCCCGACGCGCGGATCAGCGCCGGCATCGAGGCGTCGACGATCACGTCGCTGGGGACGTGCAGGTTGGTGATGCCGCGGTCGGAGTCGACCATGAAGAGGTCCGGCCCGGCGGCGAGCGCGCGGTCGACGGCCGCTTGGGCATCGGGATGGACGCTGAGAAGGCTGGCCAGGCCGTCGTTGGGGCGCACGTCGCCCAGGCCGGCGAAGACGTCGTCGCCGACGAACGCACGCACGGCGTGTCCGAAGATGATGGGGTCGGAGACCTTCATCATGGTGGCCTTGAGGTGCACGGAGAAGAGGACGCCCTGGGCCTTGGCGTCGGCGATCTGCTGCGCGAAGAACGCCTGCAACGCGGCACGGCGCATGACCGCCGCGTCGATGACCTCACCCGCCAGCAGCGGTGTGGAGGCCTTCAGGACCGTGACCGCGCCGTCGGCGCCGACGTGCTCGATGCGCACGTCGGTCGGCTCGGCGACGGTGACCGAGCGCTCCGTGGAGCGGAAGTCGCCGCCGTCCATCGTCGCGACATGGGTCTTGGAGTCCGGTGACCACGCGCCCATCGAGTGCGGGTGCTTGCGCACGAACGCCTTGACCGATGCGGGCGCGCGGCGGTCGGAGTTGCCCTCACGCAGCACCGGGTTGACCGCGCTGCCCTTCACGGCGTCATAGCGGGCGCGGATGTCGCGTTCCTCGTCGGTGGCGGGCGCCTCCGGGTAGTCGGGGATCGCGTAGCCCTGGCCCTGCAGCTCCGTGATCGCGGCCTTTAGCTGGGGCACCGAGGCGCTGACGTTGGGCAGCTTGATGATGTTGGCCTCGGGCGTCTTGGCGAGCTCACCAAGCTCGGCGAGCGCATCGTCGACCCGCTGCTCGGGTGCGAGCCGCTCGGGAAAGTGCGCCAGGATCCGGCCCGCCAAGGAGATGTCGCGCAGCTCGAGCTCGATGTCGGCGGTGGCGGCGAACGCCTCGACGATCGGCAGCAGCGACTTGGTCGCGAGCGCCGGAGCCTCGTCGGTGTAGGTGTAGATGATCTTCATGGGGGCGCCGCACGCTATCGACTCGCCGAGACTTGACACTCTGTCAAGATCTCGCCAATGGCCACCACGCACGTTCCCAGCGCACTCGTCGTCTCCGGTCTCGCGGAGGTCGCGGCGGGCGCGCTCGCGGGCTGGCCCTACACGCTCGTGCGCCAGAACCCGGAGGCGGCGCGCAAGATCGGGATCAAGTCCGGCGCCCGCATCAAGCAATGGCACCTGGACCTCGCGATCCTCGGCGGGCTGACGGTTGCCGTCGGCTCCGCGGTCCCGAACGCCCCGCGCTGGGCGTCGATCCCGCTCGGCGTCGGCGCATGGACCAACGCCATGTCCTTCCTCCCGCTCGCCTTCGCGCCGGAGGTCGACAAGTCACCCGTGTACAAGGCGTTCGCCGGCGCCTCGTTCATCACGACATCCGTCGGCTTCACCGGCATGGCGATCGAAGGCGCGCGCCGGCGCCGCCGCGCGCGCCGCGGCTGAATTGCCTCAAAGCCTGAACCATGGTTCACTTCTTGGCGAGCCATGCCCTACCGCCCCACCGAGCGCACCGAGGCCCGTCGCACGCAGACGCGCGAGAAGATCGTGCGCGCCGCGCTGGCGCTCGTCGCCCGCGGCGGCTACCGCGAGGCGCAGGTCGCCGCGGTCGCCAAGCGCGCGGGTGTCGCCACGGGCACGGTCTACCGCCACTTCCCGTCGAAGGCCGACCTGCTGACCGAGGTCTTCCGGGTCGCCTCGCAGCATGAGGTCGATGCGGTCGCCCACGCCGGCGGCGAGACCGCGCAGGAGCGCCTGATCGCGGCCGTCGACACCTTCGCCCGCCGCGCGCTGCAGGGCCGGCGGCTGGCATGGGCGCTGCTGGCCGAGCCCGTCGACCCCGCCGTCGAGGCCGAGCGCCTCGTCTTCCGCCGCGCGTACGCCGACGTCTTCACCTCGCTCGTGCGCGATGGCGTCGCCGCGGGCGAGCTCGCACCGCAGGACCCCGGCCTCACCGCCGCCGCGCTCACGGGCGCGATCGGCGAGGCGCTCGCCGGGCCGCTGTCCCCCACTTCAGGACCCCACGACCCCGACGCGCTCGTCTCCGAGCTCGTCTCCTTCTGCCGGAGGGCCACCGCATGACCAC
>JBEVLC010000066.1:0-8749 GCA_040509415.1 Baekduia sp.
GAGGCCGTGCTCGTCCGGGTGGCTCGTCTATGTCGTGATCGTGGCGCTGTAGGCGTCGAAGACGCGGTTGAGCGCTTCGACGCTGTGGCGGTTGGCGTGGATCTCGCTCATCACGAGAGCGTTGGCGTCATTGTCGGCGCCGATGTCGCCTAACAGGTCGAGGTTGGTGGCCAGCAGATCGCAGCGGCGCTCGTGCAGCTGCTCGACGTGGCCGCGGGTGAGCGGGACTTCGATGTTGTCGGTGTGCGGGACCATCTCGGGATCCCAGCCCAGCGCGTCGATCACCGCGGTCGCATCGCGATAGACGTCGGCCAGCGCCAACTGCCTGCCCGGGACGTAGTCGAGGAAGTCCTCGAACGGATCGTGGTTGAACATCAAGACCTTCTTGGCCTCGATGCGCAGCACGTCGGCGGTCGACGGGTCGACCGAGATACGGCAGGCTGAATTACCCTGCGGGGTACTCATGGGAGGTTCTCTCTCCTTGGGTCATGCCCCCGGGCCGCTCCAACGGTCGCGGGGGTGCTGTTTATTGGTTTGGCGGAACCTACGCGGTGGAGCGGATGGACAGCGTCAGTCGCGCGGGGCGTACCGGCCGTGCAGCATCAGCGGGTTGCCATCGGGGTCGGCGAAGATGGCCATGTGGCAGACGCCGGTGTCGATCGTCTCGCCGAAGAACGTCACGCCGCGGTCTTCGAGCAGTGAGCGCATCGCGGCCACGTCGTCGGTGTGCAGCGCGACCGTGTTGGTGTTGGCGAGGAACTCGCGGCCGACGGTGGTCGGGTCCCAGATGCTCAGCGTCGTCCCGCCGAGGTCGAACTCCGAGAAGGGCTTGTCGACGGTATGCGGGGACTCCTCGAGGCCGAGCGTGTCGCGGTAGAACGCGGTGGCGCGGGCGGCGTCCTGGGTGGGGATGGGGAAGAAGTCGATGCGGGTGATGGAAGGCATGCCTGCGACGCTATCGCGGTAGCCAACCCGTCACCGCTGGTCTAGGCTCGTCAGTCGTGACCGTCGTTCTGTGGCACATCGAGCTCTCGCACTACAGCGAGAAGGCGCGCTGGGCGTTGGACTACAAGTCGATCGCCTATGAGCCGCGGGTGCCGATGCCGGGTCTGCACGGCGCGCGGTCGTTGATGCTGACGCGCGGTAAGCAGCGGCGGCTGCCGGTGATCGAGCTCGAAGGTCGCCGGATCGGCGACTCGACGGCGATCATCGCTGCCCTGGAGGAGTACCAGCCCGAGCCGGCGCTCTATCCGGACGACCCGGCGCAGAAGGCGCGCGCGCTGGAGCTCGAGGACTTCTTCGACGAGCAACTTGGGCCGCAGATGCGGCGGCTCGTCTGGCATCACACGCTGCAGAGTACCGACGCGATCGTGGACTCGCTGTTCGCCGACCGGGCGCCGGGTCGAGCGCGCTTCCTGCGCGCGACCGCGCCGGCGGTGCGTCCGTTCGTGCGGCGCGATTACGGCGTCTCGGTGGAGTCCGCGGAGGTCGCGCACGGCGAGGTGCTCGCCGTCATGGATCGCATCGAGGCCGAGCTGCAGCCCTCGGGCTACCTCGTCGGCGATCGCTTCTCCGTCGCCGACCTGACGGCTGCGGCGCTCTTCACGCCGCTGATCGCTCCGCCCTATCGACCGTACATGCCGGCAACGTTCCCGGCTGCGCTGGAGCCCGTGCGCGAGGAGCTCACGGCGCGCCCCGGCGGCCGCTGGATCCATGAGATGTACGAGCGCCACCGCCGGGTCGGCGGGGCGGAGCCATCGGCGGCAGGCGATGCCGCGCCCGCCGGCGCTACGTGATCTCAGCGTCCGGCAGCAACCCGCGGAGCGCCTCCAGCCCGCGCGCCCACAGCCCCTCGATGTCGGCGCCCGGCGGGAAGCGGTCGCTGAGCTCGAGCTGCACCATGCCGTGGGCGAAGGCCCAGATGACGCGGGCGCCCACGACGTCGCCGCCGCAGAGCGCCCACATCGGCTCAGCTGCCGAGCGCTCGCCCGCCGCGACCGCCGGGTCGGTGCGGTCGAGGTCGCGTACGTAGATCAGCCGGTAGACGTGCGGGTGAGCCAGTGCCCACCGGCGCCAGCCGGCCGTCATCTCCGTCAACGGGTCTGCCGAGGAGTCCAGTGCCTCGGCCAGTGCGATGCCCTGCTCGCTCAGGCCGGCGGCGATGATCGCGCTTTCCAGCGCGCGCTTGTCGGCGATGTGCTCGTAGAGCGAGGGTGCTCGGATGCCGATCTCGGCCGCCACGTTGCGCATCGATAGCGCCTCGGGACCCTGGTCTTCGAGGATGCGGCGGCCGGCTTCGACGATCTGCACGCGGCGGGATGTGGGAACGGCAGCAGACATGGTGTGATGATCATGTCAATTGTGTCACCTTCCGCGCACGAATTTTCGTCACATTGTCAATAAGTGGGCTAGATGCGTTCCGTGTTGCCGCTCGAAACTAGCCACCATGCAGGAGCGGTTACCTGGGCGTGGCCTCGGGCTGGTGCTCGAGCTCGGCGGTGCGAGCGCTCATCGAGCGGCCGAGCGCAAGCACCTCCTGGTCCATCAGCGGCACGACCTCGGGGGCGCGCCTGGCCGTCTCGCGCTCACCGATCACGGTCGTCAGCGCGGGCTTGAGCCAGCGCACGGCGTTGACCCAGCCGGGGACGCTGACGCGCGTCTTGCGCTTGGCGATGCCCTCGACGAACGCGTCGGCGCACGTCTCGACAGAGACGGTCCTACCCAGCGGGCCGGGCATGGCTTCCAGCATCTTGCCGAAGGCCTTGAGGTCCTTCTTGGCGTCCTGGACCAGCGGCGTGTCGATCCAGCCCATGTGCGCGCTGCCGACCTTGACGCCGAGGTAGCCGACCTCGGGCCGCAGCGCGTTGGCGAAGTGCTCGGCCCCAGCCTTGGAGGCGTTGTAGGCGACCAGGCCAGGCGCCGCGGCGTAGGCGGCCAGGGAGGAGACGACCAGCACATAGCCCTTGCGCTCGATCAGCGCGGGCAGCGCGGCGCGGACGGTGTGGAAGACGCCGTTGACGTTGACGTCGATCACGCGGCGGAAGGTCGCCGGGTCGACCGCGAGGACCGAGCCGTAGCTCGCGATGCCGGCGTTGGCGACGACGGCGTCGAGGCCACCGAAGGTCTGGACGCCGTGCGCGACGGCGGCCTCCATCTGCTCAAGGCTGCAGACATCGCCGACGATCGTCGTGGCGGCGGCCCCGAGCTCGGCCTCCAGCTCCGCCAGCGGTTCGCGGTCGAGGTCGACGAGGACGACCTTGGCGCCCTTGCCGACCAGTCGGCGCGCCGTCTCGGCGCCGATGCCGCGCGCGCCGCCGGTGATCAACACCACCTTGCCCTTGAGCTTGCTCATAAACGCCACGGTACCCATCACGAGCGCCGGACGGCGCGCATGATCGTCTCGGTGAAGTTCGCCAGGCGATCGGGCGGATAGGTCGCTGGATCGCTGAGCACGAGCTTGGCGCTCTCCTCGCCAAAGCTCACCAGCAGCCGCGAGAAGAGTTCGGCGTCGAGCCCCTGCGGGCCGCCACGGCGCTCGATGCCGGTCGCGGCGACCGGCTCGAGCAGGCCGACCAGCCCGGTCCGCACGCGCGCCAGCGTCTCGCGCAGCTCCGGCGGCGCGCCCTCGACGGGAAAGAGCGCCAGGCGCCACGTGTCAGGCGCGGCCTGGACCATCGTCAGGAAGCTGCGCAGCGCCTCGATCAGGACGGTGTCGGGGTCCTCCTCGAAGTCGATGTCGGGGATCACGGTCCGGATCTGCCCGACGGCGCGCTGCTCGGTGCGCTCGATGAGCGCGTGCAGCAGCCCTTCGAGGTTGCCGAAGTGCGAGTAGATGACCGTGCGCGCGATCTGGGCATCGCGCGAGACGCGGTCGATCGACACGGCGCCGTAGCCCTCGGTGAGGACGATCGACGCGAGGACGTCGAGGAGCTGGTCGCGACGCTCTTGGGCCGACATGCGAGACATGCGGCCAGTCTATGTACACCGCTGTACGTACAGTTCTGTACATTTCCGGCCCATGCTCCTCGCCGCAGCCGACACGCCCTCTGCGGGCGCCCCGCTCCAGCAGATCCTCGTCGCCTCGATCTTCGCGGGCCTCACAACCGCCGTCCTGCTGACGCTGATCATGCGCCACCGCTCCGGCCACTCGACGCTGCTGACCCGAGCGGGCGACCTCAGCGGACGCGCCCTGGGCATGGAGCCGTGGGCGGCGCTGCCGTTCCTGATCGGGACGCTGGCGCTGGGCGCCGGCGCGTTCGGCGTCTTCTGGGACATCTCGCTGCACATCGACGTCGGGCGCGACGAGGGCCCGCTGGCCAACCCGGCGCACTACTTCATCCTCTTCGCGCTCTACGGCCTGTTCGCCGCCGGGCTCGTGTCGTGCGCGCTGCATGAGGGGGCCGAGCGGCCGTCGCCGGTGGCGCTGAAGCTGTCGAGCCTGTCGCTGCCGGTCGGCGGCGCGCTGCTGATCACCTGCGGCGCCTTCGCGTTGACCGGCTTTCCGCTCGACGATCTCTGGCATCGCATGTTCGGCCAGGACGTCACGCTCTGGGGGCCGACGCACCTGGTGATGATCAACGGCGCGATCCTGTCGGTCCCGGTGTTGGCCGTGCTCGCGCTGGAGTCGCGCCGGGCCCGCCGGGCCGATGAGGAGACGAGGACCGTCGCGGCGCCGGAGCTCGCCGCGCGCACGCTCTCGCTCGCCGAGCAGATCGTCCGCACGCTGCTGCCCGCCGCGCTGCTGTTCGCCATCGCCTTCTGGGCCACTGAGTTCGACTGGGGGGTGCCGCAGTACCGCGTGGTCTGGCATCCGCTGCTGCTCGCGCTCGCCGGCGGCCTCGCGCTCACCACCGGCCGGGTCGTGCTCGGGCGCGGCGGCGCGCTCCGGGTGATGCTGGTGTACCTGCTGCTGCGTGGCGCGGTTGAGGTCGGGGTCTGGATCCTCGGGCGCTCGGTGCCGTCGATGCCGCTGTTCGTCGTCGAGGCGCTCGGCGTCGAGCTGCTGGCGCTGGCGCTCCTGGGTCGGGTGGGATCGGGTCATGGTGGCGCGCTGCGCTTCGGCGCGGCGGCCGGGCTGCTGTGCGGCACCGTCGGCTTCGCGGCGCAGTACGCGTGGACGCAGATCTGGGCGCCGGTGCCGTGGACGCCGTCGCTGCTGGCCGAGGGCCTGCCGACCGCGGTGCTGGCCGGTGTCGCCGGCGGGCTGCTCGGCGCGCTGCTGGGCTCGGGCCTGCGGCGCGAGCTGCCGGTGCGCTCCGTGCGCCGTCGCGTGGGCCTGGCCGCCGCCGTCACGCTCGTCGCCGTCGGGGCCAACGCGCTGTGGACCAGCAACCCCACCAGCTTGACCGCGACCGTGACGCTCGCGCCGGTCGCCGGCCGCGACGACGCCCATCGGGAAGCCATCGCGACCGTGCGCTTCTCCGACGCCGCGCTGGCCAAGCGCGCCCAGCTGCGCCAGGTCCTGGCCTGGCAGGGCGGCAACCGCGTGGCGCGCCAGCTCGACGAGGTCACGCCCGGCGTCTACCGCACCGACGGCCCGGTGCCGCTGTACGGCGACTACAAGACCAACCTGCGGCTGCAGAGCGGGCGGGCCTTCGTCTCGCTGCCGCTCCATCTCCCGCGCGAGCCGAGCATCCCCACACCCGGCGTCGTCCGGCCCGCGCACTTCACCGCGACGTTCGTCAGCGACGTCACGGCGATGCAGACCGAGCGCAAGGACTACGTCCCGGGCTGGCTGTGGACACCGTCAGCGCTGCTGATGCTGATCTTCTGCGGCCTCTTCGTGGTCGGGATCTCGACCGGCCTGGCCCGCGTCGCGGCCGACGTCAGGCCGGCGCGGGGACGTCGACCCGGCTCGCCTGCGACGCCGCGCGAGCCACGAAGTCGCCAATCGTCGCCGCGAACAGGCCAGGGTCATCCCACATCGGCGTATGGCCAACGCCCGGCGTGACGCGGAATTCGAGGCCGCGGATCTCCTCGCGCAGGCGCGGGGAGTGGACGTCCATCGGGAGGATCCGGTCGTTGTCACTCCAGGTGATGAGGGTCGGGACGTCGATCTTGTCCAGGTCACGCACCATCGCCTCGCCTGAGCGCAGGACCGCGTAGACGTCCTCGACGACGTCGCAGCGGACCGAGGAGCGCGCGAGCGCGATGGCCTCGGCGGCAGGCACCTGATGGCCGCGCGTCATCACGTCTCGGAGTGCGAGCCGCCGCAGATTCGGCCGCGCCATCACCTTCGGGAGCAAGCCCAAGGACTTGCTCGTCGTCGTCTGCATCCGCGTGAAGACCTTGATGACCTGCTTGGCACCGGCATCGTCACCGGGGCGCAGACCGCCGGCGGGGGAGATGCCGACCAGGCTGCGCGCGCGCCCGCGCTTGGCGAGCTCGAGCGCGAGCGCTCCGCCCATCGAGTTGCCCACCAGGTGGGCGGTGCCGATGCCGAGCTCGTCGAGGTGCTCCTCGAGGTGGTCGGCCGCGCGGGCGATGCCGAACGGCTGATCGGTGCGCGGGACTGGCATGCCGCCGTCGTGGCCGTGCAGCGTCGGCGCGATCACCTCGAAGCGCGGGACCAGCTCAGCGAGGACGGGCAGCCAGCAGCGCCACGTCGCGGTGAAGCCGTGGATGAGGACAAGCGGCTCGCCCTCTCCGGCGCGGTACAGGGCAGGCGAGATCGTGGGCTCGGGCATCGTCCACAGATCGTACGCGTTCAGACAAGGCTGCGCCGCCGGTTGGGCGGCCGACTGGGCCTCAGGAGGTTGCCGCCGGATCGTGGTGCTCGCCGAACGGATCGGCGATGACCTCGCGGAACCGCTCGTCGTCGCGGAGGAGCTCGAGGAGGGCGGCGCCGAGGCCGGTCAGCCCCACGTTCCCGGTTTCGGGCATGTGGGGAGTAGCGTCAGTCTTGTCGCGCCGGAGCCGCGCGCCACAGCGATCGTCACGTCGGTGGGCCATGCCCTTTATGACGCACTTCGAGTGAAGCTGTGACAAGACGCGGCGGCCCTCAACGCAAGCCGTACGCGTTGAGGGCCGTGTGCCCCGCTTTTGAGGTGTATTGAGAAAAGGTGCGGTTTCTCAAGCGGTTCGCCGGCGAGGCTTGCGCGGCTTCTGGGTCGGCTCCGGTCGGCCGGCGCTCGGGTCCGGTGCACCGACGGCGTCGAAGAGCATCGCGACGAGCGCGGTATCCGTCGCCCCGCCGTTGCCGCCGCTCAGGCGCTTGGCCGCGGCTTCCTGGATCTTGAGCGCCTCGCTGACGAGCTTGGCCACGGCCTTGGAGATCTGCTCGACGCCCTTGGCATCCAGCGAGAGGCGCAGCCGCTCGAGACGCGCGTGGTCGCTGTCGAACCCGCCGACGCCCGCCGCGCGGCTGGCGACCTCGGTGGTCTGGGCCAGCTCGGCGCCGATGACCGCCTGCTTCGCGATGACCGAGACGCTGTCCCAGGAGGCGCCACCGCTCTTGGGGCGCGGCTTGGCGCGGTAGTGATGCTCGATGGCGCCACGACGTGGCGTCTCGCGAACGAGCTCCAGGAGCCCGAGTTCGTTGAGCTGACGCACGTGGTAGGAGATCGTGCCCAGCGTGGCGTCGAGCACCTGGCTGAGCTCAACCGGGCTGGCAGGCTGCTCTTCCAAGATCCCCAAGATGCGGACTCGGAGTGGATGCGACAGCGCCTTGACGTATCGCTGGTCGTCGACATTTGTGATGGTGGGCATTGCGTTCCTCGGATGTCAGGGAGTGATGCTCGGCATATCATCGCTCAGAATCGTGAACCGTGCGAGCATTCTGGTCACGAGGCTGTCCTGTTACGCAGCAATTTGCAAGTTCTTGAGAAGCAAGTGGTACATGTGGAACCTAAATCGTTCCGGATCCTGCAATTGCCTTCCCGGAATAAGATGCACGGGTGTCCCGAACGCTCGTAGGAAAGACCCTGTTCATCTCCGGCGCCTCGCGGGGCATCGGACTGGCCATCGCCGTTCGCGCAGCCCGCGACGGCGCCAATGTCGCGCTCATCGCCAAGACCGCTGAGCCGCATCCCAAGCTCGAGGGGACCGTGTACACGGCCGCCGAGGAGATCGAGAAGGCTGGCGGCAAGGCGCTGCCGATCGTTGGCGACATCCGTGACGACCAGCAGGTCGCCGACGCCGTCGCCGCCACCGTCGAGAAGTTCGGCGGCATCGATATCTGCATCAACAACGCCAGCGCGATCAACCTGTCCGGCACCGAGGCCATGGACATGAAGCGCTATGACTTGATGCAGGCAATAAACACACGTGGCACATATGTGGTGAGCAAGGCGTGCATTCCGCACCTCAAACTGTCAGAAAACGCACATGTGTTGACCCTGTCGCCGCCGATCAGCCTCCAGCCGCGATGGCTGGGTGGTCACATCGGCTACACGATCGCCAAGTACGGGATGAGCCTCTGCACCCTCGGGATGGCCGAGGAGTTCAAGGGCGACGGCATCGCCTTCAACGCGCTCTGGCCGAAGACGCTGGTCGCGACCGCGGCGGTCCAGAACCTGCTCGGTGGCGACGCCGCGATGGCCAAGTCACGCAAGCCCGAGATCGTCGCCGACGCCGCCTACGTGATCCTCACGCGCGACAGTCGTGAGTACACGGCCAACCTCGCGCTGGTGGAGGACGTGCTGGCGGAGGAGGGCGTGACCGATCTCAGCCAGTACTCCTACGGCGGCGACGACGCGGAGCTGCAGGCCGACCTGTTCGTCGACTGAGACCGGCCCGCCGCCGGTCGTCT
>JBEVLC010000067.1:0-8979 GCA_040509415.1 Baekduia sp.
CGATGGAGGTCATGGCGGTCGTCGAGGCGGCGTCGCTGGCGGGGCGGCTGCCGTTCGTCGGCTGGCCGTGACGCCTACTCGTAGGCCAGCGACTCCAGGACGTTGAGGCGCGACGCCCGGCGGGCCGGGAGGATCGCCGCGAAGACGCCGGCGATGGCCGTGGCGATCAGCAGGAAGATCAGCGTGCCGATCGGGATCGACAACTGGAAGTCGTCGATGGCCCGTGTCACGAGGATCGACAGGACGATGCCGAGCACCAGCCCGATCACGGCGCCGATCTGGGCGGTGATGATCGCCTCGTAGCGGATCATCCGCCGGACCTGGCGGCGCGACATGCCGATCGCCCGCAACAGCCCGAGCTCGCGCGTCCGCTCGGCGATCGAGAGCACCAGCGTGTTCACGATGCCAAAGAGCGACACGATGATCGCCATCGCCAGCAGGGCGTAGATCAGCAGCAGCACCTGATCGATCGCCTTGGCCTGGGAGTCGATGAACTCCGCATTGGTCTGCGCCTCGGCCTCAGGGAAGCGATCGTCGAGGACCTTGTCGATCGCCGCCTTGACCTGCGCCTCGGGCAAGGTCGCGTCATAGCCGACCAGGACGAAAGCGTCCTTGCGGAACCCGAAGTCCTTCTCCAGCACGCTGTTGGCGACCGTCAGGTTCCCGGTCAACCCGCCCTTGTCATAGGAGATGCCGATGACCTTCAACTTGAGCGCCGGCATCAGGCTCGTCTGCAGCGTCAGCGTGTCGCCGACCTTGGTGCCGTTGTCCTCGGCGTACTTCTTGCCGACGATGACGGTGCCCGGGCCGAGTTGGCGCAGCGTGTCGTCGTTGCCCTCGATGTAGCCCTGGCGGTAGAGGTCGGGGAACGTCTGCTGGTCGATGCCGGTGACGCCTTGCTTCTTGCCGTCGATCTTGGCCTGGCCGAAGCGCACCGCCGCGACGTCCTTGACGCCGGGCACCTCCGCGACGGTCTTGGCCGCCTGCGGCGTGAACGAGCTGAACCCGTCGGTGTTCTGGATGACGGCCTGGGCCTTGGAGCCATTGGTCACCGCGTCGCGGAACGTGGACTTGGCGCTGCCCGCGAAGACCGACGCGAAGGTGACCAGCGCGACGCCGACCATCAGCGCCGCCGCGGTCACCGCCGTGCGGCCGGGCTGGCGGACCGTGTTCTCCCGGGCGATCCGGCCGGTGACGCCACGGAAGCGCTGGAACGGCGCGCCGACGACGTCGGCGATCGGGCCGACCAGGCGCGGGCTCAGGAACGCGACGCCGAGGAAGGTCAGCACCGCGCCGAGACCCATGAGCGACAGCGCCGCGCCCGGCTTCAGCGAGGCGAAGAGCCCGATCGCCATGATCGCCAGGCCGCCGACGGTCAGGACCGTCGCCAGCGGCGTCGACCAGCGCGAGCGCTTGTGCTCGGCGCTGAGGCCTTCGCGCAGGGCCGCCAGCGGCGGAACCCGCGTCGCCCGGATCGCCGGGGCGATCGTCGAGATCAGCGTGACGACCGTGCCGACGACCAGCGAGACGATGACCGTACGTGACTCGAGCACGGTGCCGGTCGACGGCATGTCGGCGCCGAAGGCCTTGAACAGGGCCCGGAGCCCACCGGCCACCAGGAACCCGAGCCCGAGCCCGATGGCCGAGCCGAACAGGCCGATCGTCAGCCCCTCGGCCAGCACCGAGCGCAGCACCTGCTTGCGCTTGGCGCCGAGCACGCGCAGCAGCGCGAACTCCCGGGTGCGCTGAGCGACCGTGATCGAGAAGGTGTTGAAGATCAGGAACGCGCCGACGAAGAGCGAGATCCCCGCGAACGCCAGCAGCGCGGTGCGCAGGACCTTGAGGAAGCTGTCGTTGATGTCCTTGACCTGCTTGTCGGCCTGCTGCTTGCCGGTGCGGACCTCGACGCCTTGGGGCACGACCTGCGCGATCCGCGCCCGCAGCTGATCGGCCGTGACGCCGGGCTTGGCGGCGACCTCGATCTCGTCGTAGGAGTCGCCGTGGCCGGTCATCCGCTGGGCCTCGGGCAGCGTCATGACCGCGATCACGCCGCCGCCGAAGGAGTCGACGCCGGAGATCTTGACGATGCCCGAGATCGTGTAGAGCTTCTTGGGCGCCTCGTCGGCGACCTGGATCTTGTCGCCGACCTTGAAGTCGTTGGTGTCGGCCGTGCCCTTGGGGATCGCGATCTCGTCGGCCGTCTGGGGCAGATGGCCCTCGGTCGGCGCGAAGGACTCGAAGCGCTGGATGTTGTGGACGCCCGCGATCGCGTTGAAGCCCTGGCCCTTGAGCTTGGAGCCGTCCGCCTTGCGGAACGAGCCGCCGGCGCTGAAGACCGAGCCCTCGGCTTGGGCAACGCCGTCGACCTGCTCCACCTTGCGCAGGACCGAGCCCGGGATCGGCGGCGGGTCCTCGTCGCCCGAGAGGTCGTTGTTGGGCGACAACGCCACGTCCGTGCCCTTGTTGGACTGGACGAAGATGTTCTCGAACGACTTGTTGATGGTGTCGGTGAAGATGTAGGTGCCCGCGATCAACGTGACGCCGAGCGCCACGGCAAGCGCGGTCAGGGCGAGGCGGACCTTGCGGGCGAGCAGCCCACGGATGGCGATCTTGCGCATGAGTTCGGGGAGAGCTTCGGAGAAGGAGAGGGGTCGCTAGACCGACGCGGGGGCGGCGGTCCGGTTGGTGGCGCGGTCCTCGACGATCTGGCCGTCGCGCAAGATGAGGAGGCGATCCGCGTAGGCGGCGGCGTCCTCATCGTGGGTGACCATGATGATCGTCTGGCCGAACTCGTCGACCGAGCGGCGCAGCAGCTGCAGGATCTCGGTCGAGGCGGAGGAGTCGAGGTTGCCCGTCGGCTCGTCGGCGAAGACGACCGCCGGGCGGCTGGCGAGCGCGCGCACGACGGCGACGCGCTGCTGCTGGCCGCCGGAGAGCTCGCTCGGACGGTGGGTGATGCGGTCGCGCAGGCCCACGAGGTCGATCAGCTGGTCGACCCAGGCCTCGTCGGGCTCGCGGCCGGCGATCGACATCGGCAGCACGATGTTCTCCCGCGCGTCGAGGACCGGCAGCAGGTTGAAGGCCTGGAAGATGAAGCCGACGCGATCGCGACGCAGCTGGGTCAGCGCGTCGTCGGAGAGCGTCGTGAGGTCGGTGCCATCGAGCACCGCGGTGCCCGAGGTGGGACGGTCAAGCCCGGCGAGGAGGTGCATCAGCGTCGACTTGCCGGAGCCCGACGGGCCCATGATGGCCGTGAAGGCGCCGGCGGGGAAATCGACACTGACGCCGTCCAGCGCCGTGACGGCGGCGCCGCCCTCGCCGTAGACACGGCGCAGATCCTGGGCAGAGACGATGGAGGTCATGCCAGAACCCTCCCAGAGCAGCCAATTGCAGGAGGTACGGCTAGCCCCCGCTTAGCCCCTAAGGGTCACCCGGGGAACTACGACTGCAGGTACGCGAGCACCGCCAGCACGCGGCGATGGTCGACCACCGTGGGCGGCAGCGTGAGCTTGGTGAAGATGCTCGTGACGTGCTTCTCGACCGCGCGCTCGGTGACGACCAGCGCCTCGGCGATCGCGTGGTTGGAGCGGCCCTCGGCCATCAGCCCGAGCACCTCGCGCTCACGCGGCGAGAGCGCCTCCAGCGGATCCTCGCGGCGCCGGCGGCCAAGCAGCCGCGACACAACCTCCGGGTCCAGGGCGCTGCCGCCCTCCCCGACGCGCCGGACGGCCTCGGTGAAGCGATCCACGTCGCTGACGCGGTCCTTGAGCAGGTAGCCGATGCCGGCGGCGTCATCAGAGAGCAGCTCCAGCGCGGAGGTCTCCTCGACGTAGGCGCTCAGCACGAGCACGCCCGTGTCCGGGAAGCGCTCGCGGATCTCCAGCGCGGCCTTGAGCCCCTCGTCGGTGTGCGTCGGCGGCATGCGGACGTCCACGATCGCCACGTCGGGCTTGTGGGCACCGACCTTGCGCAACAGGTCCTCGGCGTCGCCCGACTGGGCCACGACGTCGAAGTCCTTGCCTTCGAGCAGCGCCGCGAGTCCCTCGCGGAGCAGCACGGAGTCGTCAGCCAGCACTACGCGCACGGGATCCTCGCCCTCACAGTTGTCCCGACACCCGGTGGGGAGTCGACCTCAAGCCTTCCGTCGAGGGCGGCCAAGCGGTCTGCGAGACCACGCAGGCCTGAGCCTGCGGACGGGTCCGCCCCACCGATGCCGTTGTCCTCGATCTCGACCACTGCATAGCCATTCTCTCGAAGTACGCGGACACTCGCATATTCGGCCTTGGCGTACTTGGCCATGTTGGTCAACGACTCGGCGACCACGAAGTACGCAACGGCCTCCACCGGCATCGGCATCCGGCCCTCGGGCACCTCGTCGACCTCGACCGGAACCGGCGCGCGGGACGCCAGCGCCTCCAGCGCCGGGGCCAGGCCGCGGTCGGTCAGGATCGCCGGGTGGATGCCGCGCGCCAGCTCGCGCAGCTCCTCCAGCGCGGAGGCGAGCTCGGTGCGCGCCCCATCGAGGATGCGCTCGGCGACGTCGGGGTCGTCACGCAGCTTGGTCTTGGCCAGGCCGAGCTGCAGCGAGAGCGCGACGAGCCGCTGCTGGGCGCCGTCGTGGAGGTTGCGCTCCAGCGCCCGGCGCTCGGCCATGCCGACCTCGATGACCTTGGCGCGCGAGACCTGCAGGTCGGCGACGCGCGCCTTGAGCTCGGCCTCCAGGCGCTCGTTCTCCAGCGCCAGCGCCGCCGCGGCGCCCGCCGCGCGTACGAGCCCCGGCTCGTCGAGCAGCGCCGCGTCGTGGACGATCGCCGCGACCGGCACCGACTCGCGCTCGATCTCGGTGATCGCGCGCGAGCGCGACGTCGCCGACGGCAGGTCGACGGGCTGGCCGTGGGCGTCGACGTAGCGCTCCGAGCCGCGCGACCAGAAGGCCAGCGTCAGCGAGCGGTCGCCGAGCGCATCGGCGAGCGCGTCGCGCAGCGACTCGCCCTCGACACCCTGGGCGTTGAGGCGCTCGACAAGGTCGCCGACCGCGCCGGCGCGGCTGTAGCGCGTGCGCAGCAAGCCGATGACGAACGCCCACGGCAGGGCCGCGAAGACGATCAACGACGCCACGCTCGGGCCCGCGACGGTCAGGTTCGAGGCGTCGATGAGGTGTTGCAGGCTCGCGACCGCCAGCGTGCACATCAGCGCGACGCCGGTCCACAGCACCGGCGCCATCGCGCGCCGTTGCGGCGGCGTGGCGACCTTGCGCTTCTGAAACAGCAGCACCGCAAGCCAGAAGATCAGGGCGACGGCGACCAGCTGCGCCACGGTCGCGAAGACCTGCGCGCTGTCGGGGTTGTCGATGATCCCCCACGCGTTGGCCGGCGCGTGGTCGGTGCCGGAGATGTCGCCGTTGAGGAAGAAGTACGGGAGCTGGACGAACAGCGCGTCGAGATAGGCAACGGCGATCAGCGCCCGCGCCGCCGTCGTCTCCAACCGCCCGGACGGGAACGCGAGCAGCATGTGCCCGACCAGGACGAGGTAGAGCGGGCCGAGGTAGACACCGAGCGTGTAGACCCACGGGTCGTTGGCCTCGGTCAGCGCCGAGAGAAACCAGGCGAAGCCGACGCCGGTCATCAGCGCGCCGAAGCGGTTGTGCGGGCGGCGCAGCCAAGCGAAGACGCCGGTGCCGCAGAAGCTCAGGCCGATGAACGGACCAAGCACCGCCGTCAGCTCCTTGGAGCTCTCGTGGTCGCTTGAGACCACCAGCGCCACCATCACCGCGGCCATGGCGACCGAGGCTGCGAACAGCGCGATCAGCGCGGCTCGCAAGGAACTCATCGGATCAGTTCGGTCAGCGCCGCGCCGGAGAGCTCGCCCTTCGGGATGAACCCGCGGGCACCACTGCGGTGCACCAGCGGCCCGAAGTCCGAGCTGTCGCGACTGGAGGTCAGCACCACGGCGGGTGCCCCGAGCACGCTGGTGATGCGTGCCGCGACATCGAAGCCGTCGAGGTCCGGGAGGTTGACGTCCAGCAGCACCAGATCGGGATGCAGCTCTCCCGCAGCAGCGATGGCGCTGAGACCGTCGGGAGCCTCCCCGACCACGTCGAACCCCTCGCTCTCCAACAGGAGGCGAGCGGTCGACCGGAAGGTCGGGTGATCGTCGACGATGAGGACCTTCGTGCTCACGGGCTTGCTCACAATGATCGGCCCTGCACAGGGCCGAGTATCTACGGCTGGCTACACCCCGGCCGCGGCGGCGATGTCGCGGTAGGCCTGAGCCGGGTCGGACGCCCCGAAAAGGGCGCTCCCGGCGACGAAGAGCGTGGCGCCCGCGGCGGCCGCCGCACCGGCGGTGGCGACGTCGATGCCGCCGTCGACCTCCAGCTCGACGCTGTCGGCAAGCATGCTCCGCAGTCGGGCGATCTTGTCCGGTGAGGACTCGATGAACTTCTGGCCGCCCCAACCGGGGTTGACGGTCATGCAGAGCGCGAGGTCGACGTCGACCTCCTCGAAGATGGCCAGCGGCGTCGACGGGCAGACCGCGACGCCCGCGGTGCAGCCCAGCTCGCGGATCTGCTGGACGACGTAGTTGACGTGCGGCGTCGCCTCGGCGTGGATGGTGATGGTGTGCGCGCCGGCCTTGGCGAAGTCGGCAACGTGGCGCTCAGGCGCTTCGATCATCAGATGGACGTCGTACTCGACGCCTTCGAGGCCGAGGTCGACCAGCGCGCTGAGGACCTGCGGGCCCATCGACAGCGGCGGGACGAAGTGGCCGTCCATGATGTCGACGTGGATGACGGTCGCGCCGGCGTCTACGACCTCGGCGACCTGGGCGCCGAGGCGGGCGAAGTCGGCCGCGAGGATGCTCGGGGCGATGCGGCGGGGCTTCATCGGAGCGGACCCTAGAGGGTCAAACCTCGATGAGCATCGAGCCGCCACAGTGATTGCAGACGGTCGTGGCAGTCGAGGACATCCGGACGATGGTCCCGTGCTCGCCGCAGTCGGGGCAGACGGAGCGCAGCTCGTAGCGGTGCAGGCAGTACACGCAGCGGTAGCGGCCGGCCAGCGTGGTCGGCCGCAGCCACGGCTCCCCGCATCCGGGGCACTTGAGGCCGAGCTCCTTACTCACCATCTGCAACGGCAATATAGAAGCCGTCGGTCCTGTCGCGATGCGGCAAGGTGCGAACGACCTCCCCCGCGACGATCTCCTCCCGCGGTGACAGGGTGCAGGTCGAGTAGACCAGGCGCCCGCCCCCAGCCAGCGCGCCGCGGGCCGCCGCGACGATCGCCTCCTGCTCGAGACGCAGCGCCTCGATCGACTCCGGCGTCACGCGCCAGCGCAGGTCGGGATGGGTGCGCAGCGTGCCGAGGCCGCTGCACGGCGGGTCGACGAGGACGCGGTCGAAGCGACCGCCGAGCGCCTCGGGCGTGATCTCCTTGGCGTCGGCGACCTGGACGCGCACGCTGCTGGCGTGCAGCCGCTGGGCTTGGGCCACCAGCGCCTGGGCGCGGCGCGCATGGCGCTCGACGGCGACGATCTCGCCCTCATCGCCCATCAGGGCGGCCAAGTGCGTGGTCTTGCCGCCGGGCGCCGCGCAGAGGTCCAGGATCCGCTCGCCGGGCTGCGGATCGACGGCCCGGGCGACGCGTTGCGAGGCGCGCGACTGCGGCGTGATCGCCCCGGCGGCATACAGCGGATGAGCGAGCACGTCGAGAGGGCCGTCGACGACGAGCGCATCGTCCTCGCGGCGGCCTTCGAGCTCGACATCAACCCCCGCCAGCGGGTTGATGCGCAGTGCCAGCTCGGCGGGCTCGTTGTCGGCGGCCAGGAGTGCGCGGGTCTCCTCAGCACCGAGCCAGTCCCACCACATCCGTGTGAGCCACTCGGGGTGCGAGTGGTGGATCGCGGCGCCCTCGGGCGTGTCGTCGGCGGGGAGCTGGACGCCTTCGCGCTGGACCTTGCGCAGGACCGCGTTGACGAGCTTGGCGCCCGGGCTCGGCTTGGCGAGCTCGACGGACTCGGCGACGGCGGCGTGGGCCGGCACGTCGGTGTACAGCAGCTGGTAGAGGCCGAGCAGCAGCGCCGCGCGGACCTGCGGCTCCAGCCGGCGATCGACGTGCTGGGCGATGATCCAGTCGAGCGTCGCCCGCCGCTGAACGGTGCCGAAGACGAGCCGCTTGGCAAGGGCGCGGTCACGGGGGTCGAGGTCGCGGGCGTCGCCGTGCAGTGCGCGATCGGCGTACGCGCCCTGCTCCTCGACGCGCCGCAGGACGGTCAGCGCGGTGCGACGGGCGGGGCTGGCTGGCACTGCTCCTAGACTAGGAGAAGCCATTGAGCGGGACGGCTACCGTTGTCTGATCATGGCCGTCAAAGCACCGGCGGATGGCCACGCAGGTACTCCGCGTAGGCCATCGGCCGTCCGCCCGCGGGCTGGACGGTGACGAGCTCGAAGGTGCCGTCGAGGCTGATGCTCGCCTCCTGGACGCCGAGGAAGTCGCCTGACGGGAGCGCGATGCGCGCGCCGATGTGCGGATGCAGCGCGCGGACGATCCGGACGTTCTCCTCCGGCGGGCGCGTGAGGTCCAGCGTGCGGTCTTCAGCGGTCAGCTTCTCGGCGTAGGTGACGCCGTCCTCGGGCTGCGGCGTGGGGACGGGATCGGTCTCCAGGACCTCGCCCAGCAGCGCAACCGAGACATCCTGCAGCCGCGCCGAGAGCGAGGCGTAGTCGTCGGTCGGCAGGATCGGCTCGGGCTGCTGGGCGTAGACGGGCCCGGCGTCGAGCTCGGCGACGAGGCGCATGATCGAGACACCGGTCTGCGCGTCGCCGGCCATCATCGCCCGCTCGACCGGCGCCGCGCCGCGCCCGCGCGGCCGCAGCGACGGGTGCACGGTCAAGATGTCGTGGTCGGTCAGCAGCGGCGCCCTGACCAGCGCGCCGCACGCGCCCAGGCTCACCGCGGCCGGCGTCACCGCCGCCACACCCGC
>JBEVLC010000068.1:0-7508 GCA_040509415.1 Baekduia sp.
ACCTGCCGAGCACCGTCGGCACGCTCATCGAGCAACTCGACGGCCCCGAGGACCAGATCCGCGGGATCGCCCGACGCCACGCGCACCGCAACTTCTTCCTCTACCTCGGCCGCCACGTCGGCCTGCCGGTGGCGCTCGAGGGCGCGCTGAAGCTCAAGGAGATCTCCTACATCCCGACCGATGCGTACGCCGCGGGCGAGATGAAGCCCGGTCCGATCGCGCTGCTCGACGAGTCGACCCCGGTCGTGGTCGCCGCGACCGAGTCGCCGATCCTCGACATGGTCGTCTCCAACGTGCTGGAGGTGCGCGCCCGGGGCGCGCACGTCATCGCGATTGCGTCTGAGGGCAACATCGAGATCGGCGAGCACGCCGAGGAAGTCATCCGGATCCCGGCAATGGACTGGATGCTGCAGCCGCTGCTGGCCGTCATCCCGCTGCAGGTGCTGGCCTACAAGATCGCGCGACTGCGCGGGCTGAACGTCGACCAGCCGCGAAACCTCGCCAAAACGGTGACAGTTGAGTAACGGCGGCTGATCGACTGCGGCCCTGGCGCTAGGGTCGCATCGATGAGCGGCGTGGGGTTGGACCTGCTGGAGATCGAGCGGTTGGAGGCGGCGCTGGAGCGCCGCCCGACGCTGGCCGCGCGGCTGTTCACGGAGGGCGAGCGCGCCTATGCGGCGGCGCGGTCGCGGCCGGCCCAGCATCTGGCGGCGCGGTTCTGCGCCAAGGAGGCGGTGGCCAAGGCGCTGGCGCTGGAGGCGTGGTCGTGGCGTGACATCGAGGTCGTCAGCGAGGGCGGGCCGCCGCGGATCGTGCTGCATGGCACGCTGGCGGGGCGAGGCGTCGAGGTGGATGTGTCGCTGACGCACTCGCGGGGAACCGCGGGGGCTGTGGCGGTGGTGCGGTGACCAGCGCGAGGCTTCCCGACGGCCTGGAGCCGCTGCTGGACGTCGAGCAGCTGCGAGCGTCTGACGCGTGGGCGATCCAGGAGCGTGGGATCCCCGGCGTCGAGCTCATGGAGCGCGCGGGGGAGGGGCTGTTCGAGACCGTCTTCAAGCACGCCCCGCCGGGCGACGTGGTCGTCGTGTGCGGCGGTGGCAACAACGGCGGCGATGGCTACGTGGTCGCGCGGCTCTTGCGCCAGGCCGGCCGGAGCGTCAGCGTCCTGCACACCTCCGATCCGGCGCAGCTCACCGGCGACGCCGCCGTCATGCGCGACCAGTTGCCGGGCGAGCCCCCGATGGCGTTCGCGGCGGGCGCGCTGGACGGCGCCGCCGTGATCGTCGATGCCATCCTCGGCACCGGCTTCACCGGCACTCCGCGCGACCCCGTCGCCGCCGCCATCGCGGCCATCAACGGTGCCGACGCGTTCGTCGTGGCCGCCGACGTGCCCTCGGGCGTCGACGCCGCGACCGGCGCGGTCGCCGGCGAGGCGGTCTGCGCCGCGATCACCGCGACCTTCCACGCGGCGATGCCGGGGCTGTGGATCGCGCCCGGCAAGGCGCATGCGGGCGAGGTCGTGGTCCTCGACATCGGGATTCCGGACGGTGGTCCTGCCGAGCCATGGGCCGGGCTGATCGGCGCGGGCGTCCTGGCGACCTATCCGCGGCGGGGTGCGGAGTCGACGAAATTCGCCTCCGGCCACGTGTTGGTCGCCGGCGGCGCGCGCGGGCTGACGGGCGCGCCGTGCCTGGCGTCGATGGCCGCGATGCGCGCGGGCGCCGGCTACGTGACGGTCTGCGTGCCCGACGCGCTCAACGACATCTTCGAGATCAAGCTCACCGAGGTGATGAGCGCGCCGCTGCCCGACGAGGACGGGTCGCACACCGAGGCGGGCGCGGCCGAGGTCCTGGAGCGGGCGGCGACGCGCGGTGGCGCGGTCGTGCTCGGGCCGGGGCTAGGACGGAGTGACGGCGCGTTCGCGTTCGCTCAGCGGGTGGCACTGCGCGTCGACGCGCCGCTGGTGCTCGACGCTGATGGGCTCAACGCGTTCGCGGGCGACCTCGAAGCGCTGGCGGGCCGCGGCGCGCCCACGATCCTGACGCCGCACGCAGGCGAGCTGGCGCGCCTGCTCGAGGTCGACGCCGACGCGATCGCCGCCCGCCGTCTCGACCGCGCGCGCGAGGCGGCGCGCCGCTCGGGGGCGATCGTGGTCCTCAAGGGCGACGACACGCTGGTCGCCGAGCCCGAGGGTCGCGTGGGCATCTCGCGCGGCGGCTCGCCCGCGCTGGCCACCGCCGGCACCGGCGACGTCCTCTCCGGCGTCCTCGGCGCCTTCTTGGCCCGCGGGATGGCACCCTTCGAAGCGGCGTGCGCCGCCGTCTTCGCCCACGCGGAGGCGGGCAGGCGCGCCGCGAGCGCGCTCGGCGGCCCGGACGGCGTGATCGCCTCCGATGTGGTGCGGGAGCTGGCTCAGACGCTCGAATAGAGTCCTCACACGCAATGGCCACCGTCGCCGACATCTTGGAGCGCTGAGCGTGGCGGTCCGCGCGCTGGCGCGCGTGAACCTCAGCGCGATCGAGCGCAACGTCGCTCAGCTCCAGCGCGTGGCGCCGAAGGCCGCGCTCTGCGCCGTCGTCAAGGCCGACGGCTACGGCCACGGGATGGTCCCGAGCGCGCAGGCCGCGCTGCGCGGTGGCGCGACCTGGCTGGCGGTCGCTACGGCACTCGAGGCGCGCGAGCTGCGCGCGGGGATCGGCGACGACGTGCGCATCCTCGTGCTCGGCGCGCTCAGCGACGAGGAGCTGCCGATCGCGCTGGATGCCGACGCCGACGTGTCGGTCTGGACCGTGGAGCGGGCGCAGGCGCTGGTTGCCGCCGGCCGGCCGGCGCGCGTGCACGTCAAGCTCGACAGCGGCCTCGGTCGCCTCGGCACGCGCGACCCCGAGGAGGCCGACGCGGTCGTCGCCGCCATCGAGGCCGCTGAGGAGCTCGAGCTGACCGGTGCGTGGACGCACTTCGCCACCGCCGACGAGCGCGGCGACGCGTTCTTCGGCGAGCAGCTCGCGACCTTCAAGGCCTGGGTCGAGCCGCTGCGCGCCGCCCATCCCGGCCTGGTCGTCCACGCCGCCAACAGCGCGGCGGTGCTGCGCGATCCGGCCTCGCACTTCGACCTCGTGCGCTGCGGCATCGCGATCTACGGCCTCGATCCGTTCGGCGAGGACCCGGCGTCGCGCGACCTCGAGCCCGCGCTCGAGCTGGTCTCCTACGTCGCGGCGCTCAAGGCGGCGCAAGCGGGGGAGAGCGCGGGCTATGGCCGGCGCTTCGTCGCCCAGCGCGAGACGCTGCTGGCGACCGTGCCGATCGGCTACGGCGACGGCTATCGCCGCGCGCTGACCAACAAGGCGCCCGCGCTCCTGCACGGCCGCCGCATCGATCTCGTCGGAACCGTGTCCATGGACAACGTGACCTTCGATGTCAGTGTCGCCGGACTAAGCACCCAGCTCGGCGACGATGTCGTCCTCATCGGCGCCCAAGGCGCCGAGCGCATCACCGCCGAGGACCTCGCCCGGCTGATCGACACCATCAACTACGAGATCACCACCGCCATCACCGCCCGCGTCCCGCGTCTGCACCATCGCGATGGGGAGAGCGTCGCGGAGTGAGCGGCGAGGTGCTGGAGGCCGCGCGGGGCGCGCTGGCCGGCGTGCCGGCGTGGGTCGTCGGCGGGGCGGTGCGCGATGAGCTGGTGGGGCGGCCGACCGCCGACCTCGACCTCGTCGTCGACGGTGACGTCCGCGGGCTGGCCAAGGCGTTGTCGCGGGCCACGGGCGGGCCGGCGTTCGAGCTGTCAGATGCCTTTGGCGCGTGGCGGGTCGTGGGTCCCGAACATCGCTGGCAGGTCGACATCATGCGCTTGCAGGGCGCCTCGCTGGCCGAGGATCTCGCCAAGCGCGACTTCACCATCAACGCGATGGCGCGGCCGCTGGCCGGCGGCGACGTCGTCGACCCCCATGGCGGCGCCGGCGACCTCGCGGCGCGCCGTCTGCGGATGGTCGCGCCGTCGAGCTTTGACGACGACCCGCTGCGCACCCTGCGCCTCGCGCGCTTCGCCTGCGAGCTGGCGATGGAGCCCGACCCGGAGACCAGGGCCGCGGCCGCGCATCGCGCACCGCGCATCGCCGACGTCGCCGCCGAGCGCGTCTTCGCCGAGCTCAAGCGCGTCATCGCCGCCGATCGCGTCCTCGACGGCCTCGCGCTCATGGACGCGCTCGGCCTCACGCCGCACGTGCTGCCCGAGCTCAGCGCCCTGCGCGGCGTGCAGCAGAACCGCTACCACCACCTCGATGTCCACGACCACACGCTCGAGGTGCTCGCCGAGACGGTCGCCCTGGAGCGCGACCCGGGCGCGGTCCTCGGCGCCGAGCTGGACGCGCCGCTGCGCGCGTTCCTCGCCCAGCCGCTGGCCGACGAGCTGACCCGCGCCACCGCGCTGCGCTTCGGCGCGCTGCTGCACGACGCCGCCAAGCCTGAGACCCAGGCCTTCCACGAAGACGGCACCGTCCTCGGCTTCCCTGGCCACGCCGACCTCGGCGCCGAGCGCTCACGCGCCGCGCTGACCCGACTGCGCACCAGCGAGAAGCTGCGCGCCCACGTCGCGCTGCTTGCCCGCCACCACCTCGGTCTCGGCTACCTCGTGCACAAGGCGCCGCTGGACCGCCGGACGATCCACCAGTACCTCGTCAAGACGGCGCCGGTCGAGGTCGACGTGTCGCTGCTCTCGATTGCCGATCGCCTCGCGACCCGCGGCCGCAAGGCCGACGAGGCGATCGCCAAGCACCTCGAGGTCGCGCGCGTCGTGCTGCCCCACGCGCTCGCCTATGCCGACTGGGCCGCGCAGCCGCCGCTGATCCGGGGTGACGAGCTGGCCCGCGCGCTGGAGATCCGCCGCGGGCCCGAGCTCGGCCGGCTGCTGGCCGCGATTGCCGAGGCGCGCTACGCCGGCGAGGTCACCACGGCCGACGAGGCGATCGCGCTCGCGCGCACCCTGGTCTAACGCGCGCCGGGAGCCGACCGCGCGATCGTCCCCATGACGATCTCCACGCTGTCTTGCACCGACGCGTAGTCCACGTTGTCGGCGGTGTCGGTCGGCCAGTGGTAGTTGGCCGGCACGAGGTACTCGGTGACCGAGCCGATGCTGGCGACCTGGTAGCCCTGGCGCAGCGATACCAGCCCGTCGGTGGCGAAGGTGAGGCGATGGCCGCGCCGGATGGTGACGCCGGCGTCGCGGGCCGCGGCGGCGACGCGCTCCTTCTGCTCGCACGGGTACTCGTACATCCGCAAGAAGCCCTCGCCCTCGATCAACACCAACTCGGGCGAGCCGACGGTGTCGAGGCACAAGAACGAGGTGGACTCCGTGCCGAGCCGCGGGAAGTGGCGTCGCGCGAAGGCGAGCATCCCCTCCTGGTTGGCCTCCTCGGCGCCCGCCGACAGCAGGATCACGCGCAGACCGTCCGGCGGCGGCGCGTCGCGCAGCCGCCGTGCGGCCTCCAGCAGCACCGCGACGCCGCTCAGGTTGTCGTTGGCGCCCGGCACCACCGGCTGGCGGATCATGTCCGCCATGACGGCAGCGGTCGTGGCCGCCGCGACGGTCCCCACCGCGGTCGTACGACGCCCACCAGTGAGCGCGCTGACCGCGATCGCCAGCGGTCCGCCGATCACCAAGGCCATCAACGGCGGCCAGCGGTCCGTTCGCGCCATCACGCCCGGCAGCTTCTCCACCACGAGCTTCGCAAGCGTCTGGTCGAAGATGAACGACGTGCGCGCCGCGTCGTGATGGGCGTGGACCACCAGCGTGTGCGTCGCGTCCTCGGGACCGAACTGCGCGACCACGTTGGTCGTCGTGCGGCGCTTGAGCAGCCGCCGCACCGCTCGCCGTCGGCCGCCGGCGAGGTCCTGCCACATCCCAGCGGCCGCCAACCCCGCGGCCAGTCCGCCCAAGCCGCGCCGGCCTGCCAGCACCGCGAGCCCGCCCGCCGCGCCGATCGCGTTCAAGACGCCCAGCGGCGTGAAGTACGTGCCGTGGATGAGCTCCTCGTCGACCACGACCCGCGCGCCGCAGGCGGCCATCCGCTCGGCGATCCACGCCGCCGCCTCGGCCTCACCGGGCGAGCAGGGAAGGCGATCGAGCGCCGCCAGCGCCGCCACGTCGGCGTACAGGGCCTCCTGCGTGGGGGTGCTAACCGCGCCGGACATCGATCACGGAGCGTACCGGTGGACCGGCCCGCGGAAGCTGACCCGAACCGCAACGACGCGTCGCGTGGATAAGGTGCCGCCATGTCCGACACCGACCCCGACTGCCTCTTTTGCAAGATCGTCGCCGGCGAGATCCCCGCCACGATCGTCGCCTCCGACGAGCGGACGGTCTCCTTCATGGACATCAACCCGGCCACGCGCGGACACGCCCTCGTCGTCCCCCGAACCCACAGCCGCGATCTGCTGGAGATCGACCCCGATGATCTCGCCGCGGTGGCACACGCCGGACAGCGCCTGGCGCGCACGGCCAAGACGGCGCTCGAGGCCGACGGCATCAACCTCCTCAACAGCTGCGGTGCCGACGCGTGGCAGACCGTCTTTCACTTCCACTTGCACGTCATCCCGCGCTACGAGGGCGACCCTCTGCGCTTGCCCTGGACCCCCGGACCCGGCGATATGGACAGCATCCAAGCGACCGGCCAGCAGCTGAAGGAGCACTCCTCGTGACCGACGTCGTCCGGCTGGAGCAGGAGGGCCCGCTGGCCGTCTTGACCTTCGACAGCCCGCCGCTGAACCTCTTCGACCAGGCGGTCTTCGAGGGCGTGCGCCGCGCGGTCGATACGGTTGCCGCCGACCCGCCGCGCGGCCTGCTGATCCGGGCCGAGGGCAAGGTCGTCTCCGGTGGCGTCGACGTCGGCAAGGTCTTCGACGGCATGTCGGCGCAGCGCGGCGGCGCGCTGTGGGACGAGTTGCTGGAGGTCATCCACACGATCGAGGAGCTGCCGCTGCCGACGGTCTTCGCCGCGCACGGCCTCTGCCTCACCGCCGCCTTCGAGATCGCGCTGGCCTGCGACATCCTGCTTGCCAGCGAGCGCGCGAAGTTCGGGCTGGTCGAGATCGTCGTGGGGCTCACGCCGTCGATGGGCGGCCCGCAGCGGCTGGCCGAGCGCGCCGGGCCGGCGCGCGCCAAGGAGCTCATCTACACCGGCGAGCTCTTCGACGCCGCGACGCTGGAGCGCTGGAACGTCGTCAACCGCGTCTACGCCCACGAGGCCTTCGAGGAGGAGGCGCGCGCGTTCGCCACCAAGATCGCCAACGGCCCGACCAAGGCGCACGCGGCGACCAAGGCGATCGTCGGTGCCCAGAAGGAGGGTGGCGCCCGCGCGGCCGACGCGATCGTCGGCGAGGTCTCCGGCGCGCTCTTTGACACCGAGGACCTCAAGAACGCCGTCCGCTCGTTCCTCACCGACGGGCCCGGCAAAGCCACCTACGAGGGGCGCTGAGCCATGCGGCACGCGGCCCGTACGCCGAAC
>JBEVLC010000069.1:0-4622 GCA_040509415.1 Baekduia sp.
CCCCGAGCTCCTCGGCGACGCGCTGTGCCGCGGCGACGAGCGCCTCGCGGTCGGTGACGTCGGCCTCGATCGCAATCGCGCCATCGCCGAGCTCGTTGGCGAGCGCTCCGATGCGATCGGCGCGGCGCGCCAATAGGGCGACCCGATGGCCGTCGGCATGCAGCTTGCGGGCGGTCGCGGCGCCGATACCCGACGAGGCGCCGGTGATGACCGCGACGCGGTCAGAGCTGTTCTCGGTGGTCATGGATCCATGATGCCCTTAATCCGCGCTCGCCATGGGGCGACAGAGCTGATCAGCCCTTAATCGATCATCGCTTCGGGACCAAGACCTGCGCGAGGGCTCCGCTGCGGAAGCGTTGCTCATCAACGAGCTCGAGCTTCAGGTGCTCGTCGAGGTCCGCAAATGGGCTGCGGCCCGCACCGATCGCAATCGGGACCGTCGACAGCTGGAACTCGTCGACGAGACCTAGACGCGTCAGCGACTTCGCGAAAACAGGACCACCATGGACCAGGACCGTCCCTTTGTCATCTCGGGCCTTCAGCTCCGCGATGCCCGCGCTCACGTCGCCGAAGATCTCGACCGGCCCCCACTCCGCCTTTTCCAGGGTGCGTGAGAAGACGGCCTTCGGCTTGTCGTTCATCGCCGTTGCAATCGGCCCCTCTGACGCGGCCCAGTGCGGACCCATGATCTCGTAGCTGCGGCGGCCCATCACGTGGACGCCGGCCTCATGGAGCGCCCGCAGGCTTCGCTCGTTCGAGTCCTCGCCAAACCACTCGAACATCCATTCATGCGTCCCGTCGAGCGACGTAGCGAAACCGTCAAGGGACAGGACCATCTTCAGGATGACTTTCCTCTCGCTCATGACAGGAGAGACCTGCCCGCCCGCGAGAACTCATCGCTCGCCGCCGTCAGAAACTGGATGCCCTGGCCGGGACGTTTAACAGATACTGGAGCAATGGACGCTTATTGATGCTAAATAACATCTGAGTGTTCGCGGTTTGCTCTGGGTAGGCCGAGGTTTCTGCACCAACTCAGGAAGGTTCGCAAATGGTGTCCATGTACTTTTTCCGCCGGGCGGCGGTCGCGGCTAGTTGCTGCGCGCTGCTGGCACTGGCAGCCGCAGCCCGGCCGAACGACGCCGCTGCCGCCGCATGCACGATCACGAGCAACGCGGCGGTAATCGTTGGGACATCGCAGTCCGACGTGATCTGCGCCGGCGACGGTGACAACGTCATCTACGGTGGCCTGCTCGACGACGAGATCTACGGCGGTGGCGGCAACGATGTGCTGATCGGCGGCCACGGCACCGATCTGCTGCACGGCCAGGCCGGCAACGACGTGCTGCGCGGCGGCACCAACCGCGACTGCTACGTAGGCGGTGACGGCACCGACACGGCCAGCTTCGCCAGCTTCACCCCGAGCGGCTCCGATGGCAGCGGCAACCCGAACACCGCCGGCGTGACGGTCGACCTGCAAGTCGACAGCTTCCCGGCCGATCCGCTGCCAAGCTGCACGGACTTCGACGGTACAGGCCTCGCAACCGGCGAGGGCGCCAACGAGGAACTGGTCGGCATCGAGAACATCGTCGGCAGCGCCTTCGACGACGACCTCGAAGCAGCGAACAACGGCTCCAATGACATCCGTGGGGGCGGCGGCAACGACGTCGTACGCGGTCGCAGCGGCGGAGCCGTCGACGACGGCCTGCGCGGCGAGTCCGGCACCGACGAGTGCCGCAACTCCGGCGTCGTGGTCGCGTGTGCCGACGGGCCCGAAGGCGCGCCTCGTCCGGCGGCTCCCCATGCCTATGTCGAGAACCGCGGCGCCGACTCAGGCGTGGTCGTGCTCGGGCACCTGGGCAGCGACCCGGACACGCTCACCGTGACGCGCCCCTCATCCACGCAGGTGCGCGTCGACTTCGACGAGGCGCCTACGGCAACGGCATCCTGCCCGAAGACAGGCACGCTGACGCTCACCTGCACGATCTCGACGCCGCGCTATGTCACGACCTGGGGCGACTTCGGCAACGACACGCTGTCGATCGGCACGAGCGGCACGCCGTTCCCCGCGGAGGCGAGCCTGGACACCAACGGAGGCCCAGGCGACGACATCGTGACCGGCGGCCCCAACCAGGACATCCTTTACACCGGTGAAGGCGGCGCCGACCAGCTCTACGGCAACGCGGGCACCGACGCCCTCATCAGCGAGGGCGACCCCGTCGGCTCCGGCGGCGACTACCTCGCCGGCGGCGACGACAACGACCAACTCGTGACCGACAACGCCTGCGCCGGACACACCCTGTGGGGTGGCAACGACACCGGGACCGGAGCCAGCGGCGACATCATCGGCTTCGCCCGCCAGAGCACCATCCGACTGCCCGGCAGCCCCCGAGGCGTTTGGGCTCAACTCGGCACCGCGACGACCGCCGGTGATGCCTACGCCATTCCCGAGCCCGGCGGTTGCGCCCACTCCCAGATCCTCGGCGGCGGCGAGATCCTCGAGGGCACCAACCAGCAAGATCAGCTGCGCGGCAACGACGCCCCCAACGAGATCTGGGGACGTGACGGCACCGACACGATCTACGGCCTCGGCGGCAACGACATCCTCCACGGCCACGACAAAGCCGACATCGTCTACGGCAACGAGGGCAACGACACCGTCTGGGGCGAGGACGGCGTCGACGAGCTCTACGGTGGCGATGGCTCAGACAAGCTGCGCTCTCAGGACAACCGCACCGACGCCGCGGTCAACTGCGGCGCCGGCGCCGACTACGCGGTCGAAGCCGACCCCAACGACCCGGTCGTGAGCTGCAACGAGCTCGGCTAACCCACCACCATCCAGCGACCCCGGGGCGGGTGTGCAGCGCGCCCGCCCCACCTCGCGGCCCCAGGCCGGTGGAGGCAGTGCCGCTCCTCAGTCGCGGCCGAACCAGCGGGCGCGACGGGTCGCACCGAACGCCGCCTTCTCGGCGGCGAAGGCAAGCGCGGGCTCGTGACGCTGGGCCTCCGGCGCGTCGCCACGCAGGAAGCTGACCTCGACCTTGCCGACCAGGCCATCGCCAAACTCGGCGTAGCAGACGCCCGAGCCCTCGTAGGGCGCCGGCGGGTCGCCGCCCGTGATCTCCGCGGCGATGTCATCGGCGACGACCAGTGCCGCGGACTCGGCGAAAATGCCCGCCTTGGGCACGGTGCGCGGGCCGGTCGACACGTCGCCGATGGCGTACACGTTGGGAAAGGTCGTTCGCAGGTTGGCCTGGTCGACCGGCACCCAGCCGTTGACCGCCAAGCCCGAGGCAGACAGCGGCTCCGGCGCGCGGTGGATCGGGATGCCAACGAATAGGTCGTAGGCCATGGTCTTGCCGTCGGCGAGCGTCGCCTCGCGCGCCGCCGGGTCGATCGACGTCACGAGGTGCTGCGGGAGCTCCTCGATCCCGCGGGCGGCCAGCGCGTCGCGGAACATCTGCGAGACCTCACCGGTTACCGGGACCGGCCGCTGCATCGGGAACGTCGTCGCCATCTGCACGTCCTGGCGGATCCCCTGCTTGGTGAAGTGCTCGTGCAACAGGAACGAGCCCTCGAACGGCGCCGGCGGGCACTTGAACGGCTGCCCGAGAATCGAGACGAGGACGCGGCCGCCCTCGAAGTCGCCGAGCGCGTCGCGCAAGCGCTCGGCCCCAGCCAAGGTGTAGTACTCGTGGCCGCCCTCGGCAAAGCCGGGCGTGGCGGCCATGTCGTAGTCGGCGCCCATCGCCACCACCAGGTAGTCGGCGTCGTGCGTGCCCTTGTCGGTCACGACCCGCCGAGCCACGGGATCGATGCCGACCACGGTCTCCTGCCGGAACTCGACGCCGTCCTTGGCGATCTCGGCATAGGGCAGTTGCACCTCGGCCGCCGACTCCCGGCCGAGCATCACCTCCAACTTGGAGTAGCCGAAGTACCACGAGTCGTTGCGGTCCAGCAGCGTGACGCGCACGGCGTCGGCCATCGTCTCCGAGAGGCGCGTCGCGAGCTCCAGGCCGGCGAACCCAGCCCCCAGGATGACGACATGACGCTTCATGGCGGGATCGTACTTCGTCCGTGGCCGGACACCTCAGGGGCTTGGCCGCAGCGCCACTCGCATACGGCAACGCCTCGCCCGCACTACGGCAGTCCTGCGGATGGCGCCCGCCACGGTCCGCCGTACGGTCGGTCTCGACACCAACCCCCGACCTCCAGGAGGCCCTGATGCCCACCTACCTCATCGAACGCGAGATCCCCGGCGCGAGCACCCTCACCGACGAGGAGCTGCGCGGGATCACCACGAAGTCCAACGACACCGTCGCCGGTCTCAGTCGGCCGTACACGTGGCGCCACAGCTACGTCGCCGGCGACAAGATCTACTGCGTGCACGACGCCGAGAACGTCGAGGACGTCCTCGAGCACGCGCGCTGCGGTGGGTTTCCCGCCAACCTGGTCGCCGAGGTCTCGGCGACCTTCGACGCGTCGGGCCCGCGCGACCTGCCCGTCTGAGGTTGACGTCCGCACATCGCCGGATGAGACTCGCGCCGTGACCGACGGTCTGATCGGGCGGCGCAGCGAGCGAGCGCGGCTTCAGGCCGCGCTCGCCGACGCGGTCGCCGGACACG
>JBEVLC010000070.1:0-8892 GCA_040509415.1 Baekduia sp.
GCCAAGCACAAGCCCTCCAAGGTCCAGCGCGTCAAGGACGAGCAGCGCTTCATCACCAACGACGTCGCCCACGTGCCCGCCTCGTGGGTCTCGGGGTTCTACGACATCTACGCCCAGGCTCAGAAGACCTACGGCGTCAACTGGCTGCTGATCGCCTCGGTCCACAAGCAGGAGACCGCGTTCTCCACGCATCCGACGACCTACCGCGGGTTGAACTTCGCGCGCTGCTGCGCCGGACCGATGCAGTTCAACGTGACCAACGGGCCGGTCTCGACCTGGGCGCGCTACCGCAACGCGAGCGCTGCCGCGCCGCGACCCGCCAAGTACCCGCACGCGACCAAGAAGCACCCGTCGATCTACGACGACTACGACGCGATCATGGCCGGGGCCGCGCTGCTGCGCGACTCGGGCGCCGGACGCAACCTCGACGCCTCGGCCTGGCGCGCCGCCTATGACTACTACGGCCACGACGCCACCGGCGTCTCCTACGCCAACGAGGTCGTCGCGCGCGCGATCGGGTGGGGCCAGAAGTCGTTCTGCGTCAACTGCGCGACCAGCGACAAGCTGATCGGAGCCGTCGACGCCGCTTGGGGCGTCCCGGTGCGCAACGAGCTCGACGCGGCAGCGGCGGCCGCCGCCAAGGCCAAGCAGGACAAGGCGATCGCCGCGTCCGCTAAGAAGCGCTGAGCGCCGGCGCCGCTCAGCTCAGCTCAGCTCACACGCCGGTGCAGCGGCGCACGGCCCCGCTTGCCCGCGTCGACGAGCACGTCCATCCCCCGCAGGCAGTAGGCGACCCGCTGAGCGAGCAGCATCCGGCACCCCAGCGCACCAGCCAGCTCACGCGTCGTAAACGGCTCGCCACCCACACCGAGCACGTTGGGCAGCAGCGCCGCCGCATCGGCCGGGGACGCCAACACCTCGCGACCCAGCAAATCGACCAGCCGCCGCTCACCCGGATCGCGCCGCCGCCGGCCCGAGCGCGAGCGCCCCGCCTCCGGCGCCCGGATGTGGTCCTCACGGCAGAGGAGGACCTCCACCGTCAGGTTCGGGTGCGCGAGCAGCGACGGAAACGACACGAGCCGGTCGAAAATGTCCAGCGCCACCCCGCGCAACGGCGAGCGCCGCGACGACAGCACCTCGCCCTGGTCGTCGACGCGCACGATCCGGCGCTCGGCGGCGACCGGGTGGACGATCCGCATGCGATGGGCGTCGAGAAGCGCGTCGAGCTTCGGCCCCAGCGGGGAGAAGCCGCCGGTCTGGATCTCCACCAGCTCGCCGTCGGCGCGCACGAGGTCGATGACATAGCGGCCGAACGGGACCTCGGCGGTGTCGCCCGGCCGCGCGAGCAGGTCCTTCACCGCCGCGTGCAGCGGCCCTTCGCGCAGGACGCCGATCCCGGACACCGGCGGCAACCTTACCGGCGGCGGGCGTGTCCTCCCGGGAGCCATCGTGCAAGAACCGCGACTTCCCGTTCCTAGGGTGTTCCTAGATGTCGATGCGCCGCCTCCTCTCCCCGCTGATGCTCGCTGCTGCCCTCGTGGCGGTTGCCGTCCCCGCCGCCGCCCAAGCCGATTGCCCCGGATCCTCGGCGTCGGCTTGCCCATACTCCGGCCTGAGCCAGAACGGCCAGCGCGGGGGCGGTGTCCTGCGCTTCCCGCAGGCTGTCGCCGTCGGCCCCGATGGCGCCGTCTACGTCACCGACCAGGGCTCGCACATCGTCCAGCAGTTCGGCCCCGACGGCACCTGGCTGCGTGACATCGGCACCGCCGGCTCGCGCCCCGGCGAGCTCAGCGCCATGGGCGCCGTCGCGGTCACCGGCGACAACCAGGTCGTCGTCGCCGACGGCGGCACCAACCGGATCGTGCGCTTCGACGCGACGGGCGGCCTGATCGACAGCTGGGGCGGACCCGGCACGGCGCTCGGCAAGTTCCACTTCGGCGCCGGCGGCGGCAACGACGCGGCGGCCGGCGGCGGCCTCGCCGCCTCGGGCAACGTCCTGTACATCGTCGACACCGGCAACGACCGCGTCGTGCGTTTCACCGCGTCCGGCGGCAACGGCGCCGAGATCGTCCCGCCCGGCACGCTGCAGAACCCGCGCGGCGTGGCGGTCCGCGGCACCCGCATGCTCGTGGCCGACGATCAACACCATCGTGTCGCCGCCTTCGACACCGGCGGCCACCTGCTCGCGTCGATCGGCGCCGGCCAGGGCGCGGGACCCGGCCAGCTGAACTTCCCCTACGGCGTCGCGATCGACCCGCAGGGTCGCGTCTTCGTCGCTGACGACCTCAACCACCGGATCGTGCGCTACAGCACGCCGGCGACCAAGTACCAGTACAAGGCCCGGTGGGGTGCTTACGGCACCGCCCCCGGCCGGCTCGCCTACCCGCGCGGCGCGGCGACCAACACCACCGGCGAGCTCTACGTCGCCAACACCGGCAACGACCGCATCGACGTCTTCGACGCCAGCGGCACGCTCAAGCGCTCGTTCGGCACCTCGGGCCGAGCGATCGGCCAGTTCGACGGACCGCTGGGCGTCGCGGCCGACAGCACCGGCATCCGCGCCGTGACGGATTCGGTCAACGGCCGCGTCCAGTTGATCAACCCCGACGGCACCGTTGCCACCGTCTGGGGGTCGCCGAACCCCGGGCCGACGATCCTGCCCAACCCGGTCGCCGTCGCCTTCGACGCGGGCGGCAACGGCTTCGTGCTCGACAACCGTCGTAGCACGATCGTCGTCTTTGACCGCGCGACCGCGACGACGACGCGCCGGATTGGCACGCCGGGCTCGGGACCGGCGCAGTTGCTCTCTCCGCGGGCGCTGGCGATCGACGCCTCGGGCACGATCTCGGTGGCCGACACCGGCAACGACCGGATCGCCCGATTCGCCGGCGACGGAACCTACTTGGGGTCCTTCCCGACCGAGAGCGCGCCGCGCGGCATCGCCGTGACGCCCGACGGTAGCAAGATCTACGTCGCCGATATGGCCAACCGGATCACGGTCTATGACGGCGGCGGGACCGAGCTCGACCAGTTCGGCGGCACCGGCTCTAAGCTCGGCAAGCTGAACTCGCCGGCGCAGATGACGCTTGACGCCGGGGGGAACTTGTGGGTCGCCGACCGCGGCAACAACCGCGTTCAGCAGTTCGGCCCGGCCGGCGAGCGTCTACTCACGATCGGGAACCGAGGCATCGGCGACGGTCAGTTCATCCACCCGACCGGTGTCAGCGCCGACTGCAACGGCAAGCTGACCGTCACCGACAGCGAGAACAACCGCGTCACGACGCTGACGCTTGCCAACCCGCCTGTCGGGCTGGCCTGCACGCCGCTGCCGGCCCCGGGCGGGCCGCCGGCGTTGAAGTACCCGACGCTGCCCGAGCCGCTGGGCCCGCAGCTGACGGTCAAGATCCTGCGCAAGGCCGGCCTGCTGACCGCGCGCAACCTGCCGGTGCGTGTCGGCTGCGACACCACCTGTTCGCTGACCGCGACCGCGACGCTGGTCCAGCGTGGGAGCGCGAAGGTGGTCGGCAAGGGCAAGAAGCGCAAGGTCGTCAAGCCGGTGTCGATCGACCTCGGGCGCCAGAAGCTCACGATCCCGGCGGGCACGTCGCAGATCGTGCGACTGACGATCTCCAAGAGCGCTGCGGGGAAGTTGCGCAAGGCGCTGCGAGGCAAGAAGGGGCTCGACGTGAGCCTGCAGCTCGAGGCGACCGCGGCAGCGGGGCCGCCGACGAGCCAGACGACGCGGATCTTGGCTACGGCGTAGAGGGCGAGCGGGGCACCCTGCCCCACCAAACCTCACTCAGTTACATGAGGACATTCAACAGACCAGTAGCAACACCCGAGCCGTGCGGAACGAGGGGAAAGCTAAGCCCACCAGGAAGATGCCCGAATAGGCCTGCCGCGCCGTCAAAATCGAACGTTCTCGAGCCCGCCGCACCCGGAGTGAAGCTCACCGTCGTCGTCCCAGTCAGTCGGTATTGAATACCAGTTCCGGCGCACTCGTTGAGAGTTCCAGGAGTAGTCTCAAAATAAATGTCAATATCAAGGCCATGGATCTGAAGACTGGTAGTCCCTAAAGCAGTCACGCGCCAAGGGAAATTAGTACTGACAGAAGTCTGAGTGCAGCCGATGCTGCTACCGAAGTTGCCCATACAGTTCGCGAAACTGGCACTGGTGATAGTCGCTACCGCCGCACTGTCAACGGTGACGCCTAGGGACGTGGAGGTACACGACGACGATGTACCCAGCGCCGGGATGGAGAACCTGAGATTGTTCGTGTCGATCCTGCCATCGCTAGTACCGACCGGGAACCAACTCGCCGCCGACGCGACCGACGGCAACACAAACGCACACAACGCCATCACAGCGCCCAAGAGCAACATGCTCTTCTTCAAATCCATCTTCAACATCTCGCAACACTCCTAGTGAGTTCCGGGCTCACGCCGGGGCAATAAGATCAGTAGTACTCCTCATACGAAACAGAGTCAACGCCCACGCCCCTGCCCACATAGCAGAACCTGCCGCTTCGGCAACGGGTCCAAGCGACACTCACGAGTACCGAAAACTCACCGGATCGCGCCAGCCCGGGCAACCCCGACCGCGATCACCGCCTCCTACAGCCCCCGCCCCAGGTCGGCCGTCAGATCAGACCCTCGGCTCGCAGCCAGGCCGCGGTGCGCTCCATGCCCTCGACGAGGCTGACCTGCGGGTCGTAGCCGAGCTGCGCCCGAGCGCGGTCGATCGCATAGGTCCCGGTCCGCGCGAGATAGCGCGCGGCCGCCGCATTGACCTCGCTCTCTCGGCGCGCCGCGCGAGCACCAAACGCAGCGGCCGAGGCCAGCACCGTCGCCGCGCCCGTCGGTAGCCCCGGCAGGCGCCGCCCGAGCAGCCGCGCGTAGAACCCGAAGAACTCGCGCGTCGTGACGCCGACACCATCGGTGAGCGTGAACACGCCCCCGGCTCCCTCAGGCCCGCAGGCGCCCACGATTCCCTCGACCAAGTTGTCGATGTACACCGGGCTGAAGATCCCGCGTCCGAGCGCCGGCAGGATGAAGCGCCGGCGCGCGAGCTCCTCCACGGGCAGCACCGTCCACGGGCGTGAGCGCGGGCCGTAGACATCGCCGGGCCGGACGATCGTGCACGCGATCTCCCCCGCGGCATGCGCGCGCAGGACAAGCGCCTCGGCCGCGACCTTGGTGTCGACGTACGGGACGCCGTTGGGCTGCGTCGGATACGACTCGTCGACGCCGTCGGGGAAGGCGAAGCCGAAGACCGTGACCGACGAGAGGTGCACCACGCGCGCCGCGCCGGCGCGGCGGGCGGCGTCGAGCACGTGGCGTGTGCCCAGCGCGTTGGTCCGCCAGACCGCGCCCGGGTCGCCTCCGCGCATCGAGACGATCGCGGCGGTGTGGATGACGAGGTCACAGCCGGCGGCGTGGTCCTGCCAGTCGCCCGGCTCAGCGACGTCCCCGGCGACGATCGCGCGAGCAGGATCCGGACGCACGTCCACGCCTCGGACCTCGGCGCCGAGCGCGGTGAACCGCTCCGCCAGCGCCGCGCCGATGAAGCCGCTGGCGCCCGTGATGAAGACGCGCTTGAAGGTCATCGTGCCAGCGGTCGGACGTCGGCCCCGGTCAACGCGACCAGATCGGCGGGCGCCAGCTCGATCTCCAGCCCGCGGCGGCCCGCCGACACGAAGACGGTGTCGTGCCCCGTCGCGCTCTCATCCACGAGCGTCGGCAGGCGCTTGCGCTGACCGAGCGGGCTGATGCCGCCCGCGACGTAGCCGGTGACCTTCTCCGCGCGGGCGGTGTCGGCCATAGCGGCGCGCTTGCCAACGGCCTTGAGATCGAGCTGATCGACGGCCGGGACCACCGCGACCGCGAGGTCGTCGCCGACGCTCACCACGAGCGTCTTGAAGACCCGCCGCGGATCGAGGCCCAGCACCTCCGCCGCCTCGCCCGCGTAGGACGCCGCGCGCGGGTCGTGGTCGTACTCGTGCAAGGTGTAGGTGATGCCCGCGGCCTTGACGGCGCGGGTGGCTGGGGTCTCGCGGCCGGCCATCGTCGGCCGATGCTATCCACGCCGCTCAGATCTCCAGCACGTGATGGCCGACAACGTGCACAACCGTCGTCTCCCCCAGCCGCCGTGCCCGCCGCGCCGGCGCCGGCGTGTGGCCGTGGAGATGCAGGCGCGGCACCGCGCGCAGGTCGTAGTCGCGCAGCCCATCGAAGCCCTCGTGCGCACGGTCGTCGGGCTCCTCGTGGACCCCCCGCGGTGGCGCGTGGCTGAGGAGGATCTCGGCGGCCGGCAGCCGCCGGGCCATGCGTGACGCCTCGCGCTGGGTGTACTGCAGCGGGACGCCGCGCTTGTAGCGCACGCAGCCCTCGAAGCCGGCGAAGGTGATGCCGTCGACGTTCGCGCACGCCAGATGCAAGTTGGTGGTGTTCGCCGCCTCTAGGTAGCGGCCGTCGTCGTGGTTGCCGTAGACGCCCAGGACCGGCAGCGCGAAGCGGCCGAGCGGATCGAGCATGTCCGGCGCCAGATCGCCGAGCGTCACGACGAGGTCAGGCGTGTGGGAGGCGATCAGCGCTGGGAGCGGTAGCCACGACTCCTCGTCGGCGAGGATCAGCAAGCGCATCTCCGCAGGACTGCCCGCGCGCGCGAGAGACCAAGCGCCGGGACCCGCACGGTGCGGCCACGTTAGGCGTCACCGCCGGGCAGCGCCGCGCGCAACGCCAGCTCCAGCTCGGCGCCGACGTCCTTGAGCGGCTGGCCGCTGCGCTGCGCGCGGCAGAGGATCACGGCACCCTCGACGCCGGCGAGGATCGTCGTGGCCACCCGCCGCGCGCGAGCCCGCGACAGACCGGCGTCGCGCAGGCCAGCGGTGAGCGCGTCATGCCACGCCGCGAACGCGTCGGCCGCGGCGCCACGCAACTCGGGCTCATCGGCGCCTGCCGCCGTCGTGACCGCGACCAGCGGGCAGCCGGCCTCGTAGCCGGAGATCTTGAGGCCCTGACCCCACAGGCGGATGAAGGTGCGCAGGGTCGCGACGGGATCACCGCTTGCCGACCCCGCGGCGATCAGCTGCCCACCGGCCACGCCCGCAGCCCTGACCGCCTCTTCGACGAGCTGGTTCTTACCCTCGGGGAAGTGGTGGTAGATGGAGCCCCGTGGCGCTCCGCTGTGGGCGAGCACCTCGCGGAAGCTCGTGCCGGCCAGGCCCCGCTCCCGGAGCAGCGTTCCGGCGCTCTGGATCATGCGCTCACGTGCCATCGACATATGACGGCCATCATAGTCACGCCTTGACTATGACGCTCGACATAGTACGGTCACCGGCCATGGCCGACCTGCGACACGCCCTCGTCACCTTCAACGCCCGCGCGCTCGACCGCACCCGCTCCGGCGCGGCCGCCTCGATCGTCGACCAGGAGGTCGTCCACGGCGACTTCAGCCCGCTCGACGGGCACGCCCACTGCCTGCTGGTCACCTACAAGCGCGACGGCTCCCCGATCGCCGCGCCGGTCTGGTTCGCTCGCGACGCCGACGGGCGACGGCTCTACATCTGGACCGAGCACCAGGCCTCCAAGGCCAAGCGACTCCGGCGCGACCCACGGGCGCTGCTCGCGCCGTGCTCACCACGTGGCGTCCCGCTCGGCCCGCCGCTCGCCGCCCGCGGCCGCGTGCTCGACACCGAGGAGGAGCGGGCCCACGCCGCGGCGACCATCCGCGGCGCGTGGGGTCCGCTGCGCCGGCTCTTCGAGCGCGCCTCGCGGCCGCTGACGCCGGTCGCTTATCTCGAGCTCGTCCCCGAGTAACTGGCCGTCCTTCGAAGCCTTGACAGACCGGCAGGTCTTGCCATGCGGCAGGGGCTGAGCTTATGGTGCTCTCGCGCGGAGGTCTGTCGATTCCTGGGATTTCCAGGGCAACCTTGACTGCCGACTATTTGGAGCTGCCGTAACGGCGTTCGGTGGGAGTTGTCTTCTTGGTTGACTTAGCTGAGACCGAAGAGTACTACTGACCTTGTTGGAGTACTGCTCGAGTAGGCCAGGTTGGGGGGACCGATCTGGTCGGCACTGGTGGTGCTGTCGCCTGCCGGGAGGGGGTATCTCGACCCTGAGCTGGTTTGCGTTGGTCTGTCTTTTGGCGTTGGTCCTTCGTCCTGGGCAGGCAGCTCTCATTTGGGCGGCCCGGAAGCGCGTCGTTGGTTTGTCAGCGCTCCGGGACCGTTGATCCCGGCGTGAGCCGGAATTCTTTAGGAGTTTTTCAGATGTTGAAGATGGTTTCAAAGAAGAGCTTGTTGCTCTTTGGTGTTGTGTTGGCGTTGGCTGCGTTTGTGTTGCCGTCGGTGGCCTCGGCGGCGGGTTTCGAGCCGGTGGGTACTGGCACGATTGACTCGGGCAACCTCGGGTTCTCGGTTCCGGCGATTAATTCCGGATTGTTTTGTACGAGCTCGCAGTTCCATATGCAGGTTCACAGCACTACTGTGGCGACTATCACCGCCAGCCGTATCGCGAATTGCCACGGCAGTGTCGGCGCGTCCGTTGGGTGCACTACGACTTGGACCGGTACGGGTTTCCCGTGGGTGGCTACTGCGGAAAGCACTCACAACATCATCATCCACAACGTCAACATCCACGTCGTGTTTGAGACTACTCCCGGCACTCTCAATGAGTGCGCCAACACTGGTCTCACTCTCCGGCTGACTGGGTCGCTAGCTCTGCAATACACTGCGGCCGCGCACACTTTCGATTTCACTTCCGGAAGCACGTTCGTCGGGCACTTCCCTGGTCCCGCCACCTTCCCCCTCGTGCTGTTCGGCAGTTTGACTCCGACTGGCGCGTTGAGGGTCATTGATTGATCGGAAGTTTGTGTTAGCGGTGTGAGTTTGTG
>JBEVLC010000071.1:0-4757 GCA_040509415.1 Baekduia sp.
CCGCGTGGTCGAGAGTCGTTTGGTGAGAGGAGAGGCCTACGGGCCCTGTGGCCCGGTGTAGCCGTCCCAATCCTCCGTGTAACACGGCGTCTTGTCCCATGGGCCGACCTCGATGAACGGGTCGGTCGCCGTCGGCGGGATCGAGCCATCGTCGACCCAGTCCTGGTAGTTCACCGGCTCGTACCAGGCGAACGGGATCGCGTCACCGGGCATGCCGGACATCGCGTTGGTCAACGAGTCGACGATGTCGTAGGGCGGGAAGCGCTTGCCGTCCTCCGGGATCCAGCGGCTGCACACGATGGCATGCGGATCGGGCAGGCAGGGGTTGAACGGGTGCACGCGGTAGCCGGCACGCGCTCGGCCCAGCTGCATCTCGACGAAGTTCGACCAGCCGTCGTTGTCCTGGTCGTCGAGGCCGTCGACGATGTCGTCGCCGTCGCTGTCGGGATCGACCGGGTCAGGATCGGAGAACGCACGCTGCTCGTAGACGGGCTCGACGTAGCTGACCACACCGGGGGTCGGCGGGCCATGCGGCTTGTAGTGCCAGTTGATGGTCTTCCACCACGCCTGCGTGCCGGTGTAGTTGAACTCGACCATGTTGGAGAGGCCATCGCCGTCGAAGTCGCGCTCGTCGTCGGTGAGGTTGCCGTCACGGTCGAGGTCGAGGTAGCGCTGCGCGACCGTGGTGACCGGCTGCGAGCCCGCGGTGTTCTGGGTGCCGTCGCTGTACTGCACCAGCGGGAAGCCCGTGTTGGTGGCCTTCCAGAGCTTGTACTCCTGCCACAGACGGAGGCCATCGCCGTCGAAGTCGTAGTTGATGTCAGACGGATCCAGCGGGTTCGGCCATGGACGCTTGTCCGGGTACGGCGTCGCGGCGCCGTTGAGGTCGACCGCCGACCAGAACTCGTAGCCGTCGATCAGGCTGTCGCCATCGGTGTCGGCGGTGCAGGGATCGAGGCCGTACTGCAGCTCGGTGCCGTTGGCGACGCCGTCAGCGTCAGCGTCAGCGGCGAGTGCGGCCGCGGCCTGCTCACGACAGGTCTTGTAGGCCAGGGCGGCCGCCTGCTGCGCGGCAGCAGCCGAGCCGGGGGGCGCGGTCACGCCGCCGCCGGGCAGCGGGGTCACGACCGGCGAGCGGCTGTTCTTGGTCCAGCTCTTGCTCATCTTCGTCGCGACCACGCGCAGCCGCAGCTGCGTGGCGACACCGAGGCCGTCGCGCTGGGCCAGCAGCGCGCCGACCTTGGTCGAGACCGTCACGACGAGCTTGGTGCTCGTCGCCGAGTCCGCCTTGACGAAGACGACCGGCTTGCCGGCGCGATAGAAGGCGACGCTGCTCTTGGTCTTCCCAGCGCTGAGATGAGCGCCCTTGATCGTCAGCTTCTCTCCGATCATGAGCTTGCGCGGGGAGATGCTCGAGATCGTCGGGTAGACGGGCTTCTTCTTCGAAGCCGCGTTGGCAACCGCGGGGGCCAGAAGACTGGCCACGGCGAGGACGAGAGAAAGGGAACGAAGAGATCGCAGCATGAGTAGCCTCGGCCCGGGGTATCGGTCGCGTGGGGCCACCCTTGAGGTGGGGACCCCCGTGTGGACGGGTGGCCGATGGTGCTCGGACACCCGCCACAGGACGTCGCTGTGCTCCCTCGCGACGCTCATCGGAGATCGGATCCCACCGTGGTTCCTGCCAGGCCGTGGCGCCGATCGCCCGCCGCGCGCGGCAGCAAGCGCAGCTCGCGGGCGAAGGACTGGGCTGCGGCGAGGTAGACCGCCTGGCGTACGGTCACGCGCAGCGACACCGCGACGCGGTCTCCCGCGGCGCCGGCGCCGCCATCGTCGGCCGGTGCCGCGCGCGCGGCGAGCACCTCTGCGTCCTCGAGCGCGACCGTCGTGGCGCCACTGCCGTCGCCGCGCTCCCGCGTCACGAGGACGTCCACGCGGCCACCGGCGCTGATCAGCGCCACCGAGCCACGCGCGACGAGCTCGGCGACGCGCTCGCCGGGCCGCACCGGCGCACCGGCAGAGCGCGTGCCGTCATCGACCGCGGACGGCACGACGTCCTCCCCCGCCTCCAGCGCGACGGCCGCGCGAGCGCCGATCAGCGCGCGTGTCGACCCATAGGCCATGGCAGGCGCGAAACGCGCCGGCACGTGGCGAATCGCGAGGTGACGCGCGGCGAAGACGTCGCCCGCGCCAAGGCGACCACGGACGACCACCACGGGCACGGTCGGCCCGACCGCCCGCCGCAGCGCCGCCTCGCGGCCCGCCACGTCAGAGGCGGCAAGGCCGCCGAGCAACAGGGCCAGGCCGAGCAAGACGGCGGCACGACGGCCACGGATCATGCCGACCGGCCACCGCGGGGCAGGTCGATGGCGACGCCCGGCGCGGTCGGCAGCGCGAAGATCCGACCGCCGCAGTGGCTCAACACCGAGCGAGTGATCGCCAGACCACGACCGCGCGCGCCACGACCGGCCCGCGGCCGCCGCGAGAGCTCCGCGACGGAAGCGGGCAGGCCCGGGCCGCCATCGGTCACCTCGACGCGGATGCGGTCACCGGCACCGACCGTGCGGATCACGATCTGCCGGCCGCCGTGCTCGATGGCGTTGGCGATCACGTTGCTCAGCGCCTGCACGAGGCGCAGCACGTCGGCGTGGACGAGCGCGGTGTCGGGACCCGGCTCCAGCGTCAGCGTCTTGTCGTGCGCCGCGGCGACATCCCGCCAGGTCTGAAGCTGGACGGTCAGCAACGCGTGGAGATCGACGTCATGGGGACGCGCCGCCGACGGATCCTCCAGCGCGAGCGCGGCCCGGCGCAGCTCCAGCTCCAGCGCGGCGACGAGCACCGGGCCGACGTCGCCACGGCGCGCCGCGCCGTGAAGGGCGAGGTGGGCGGCCGACAGCGGGCCACGAACCTCATGGGCGACACGAGCGGCGCGCTCGCGCAGCCCACGCACCACGTGCACCGCCGCGACGAGCGCTGCGATCGCGACGCCGGCCAGGATGAGCGCGACGGTCACGCCGCCACCTGAGCGTCGAGGGCGGCATCCACACCCAGCGCGTCCACGAGTCGGTAGCCGACGCCCCAGACGTTGAGGACGTAGCGATCGCCGTCGACGCCAAGCTTGGCGCGCAGGCGGCAGGCATGGCTGTCCAAGGTTCGGCTGTCGCTCACCGAGCGGTAGCCCCAGATCGTTCGCAGCAGCTCGGCCTTCGTGTGGACGGTGGTCGGCGCCGCCGCCAAGACGCGCAGGAGCGAGAACTCGGTCTGCGTCAGGTCGACCGAGCGACCGCCGACGAGCACGGTGCGCGAAGCGGGATCGAGCTCCAGCGCGCCGACGCGCACACGCCCGCCGCGACGACGGCCCTCGGAGCGGTGCAGCAGCGCGCGCACCCGCGCCCGCAGCTCGGCGTAGACGAACGGCTTGGCCAAGAAGTCGTCCCCGCCCGCCTCGAAGGCGCGGACGCGATCGGTGTCGCCGCAGCGACCGCTCAGCACCAGCAGCGGCGTCTCGGGGTCGATGCGACTCGCGACGCCGTCGGCCGCGCGGACGCTGCGGACGATCTCCAGCCCCGAGCGGTCGGGCAGGCCCACGTCCAGCACAGCGAGGTCGGGGAACTTTGCCTCCAGGAGGCGCAGCGCGTCTGCGGCCGTCTCGGCGACCAGGACCTCGCAGCCGTCGGCGGTCAGCTCGTCGGCGAGGAACGTCCGCGTCGTGTCGTCGTCCTCGGCCACGAGGATGGTGGCGGGCGTGTCGTGGGTCATGCCCCCTTAGGGCGCGGCGTTGCAAACTCGCCCCCTTGACCTGCGATGCAGGGTCGCGCGCCGACACCCCGAATCCCCTCGGACGGCGAGCCGCAGATCGGCCGGCACTTCGTAAGTGCCGGACGCGGACGGACTGCAAGATCCATCCCATGACCTGCGAACGCGAAGGGATCGGGCATACGATGCCGACGACTTCGGGAGCAGCCGTCTTACCTCGGCGCGACTCGAACTGATCACCTTCATGAACGACGCACGCCGAGGCAACTACGACAGCGGTGAGGACTTCGTCCTCGAATACGGCGAACTCCGGTTCACCTTCAACGAGCGCGACTTCCGCGAGCGCTGCGAGCAGGCCGCCAACAAGCTGGGGTTCGTCTCCGGCCGCTTGGACGACCCCGAGCTCGAGGATCTCGTGACCCTGTCGGTCAACGGCGAGATCCAGGAGCCCGCGTCCGCGCTGGGCGAGCACGTCAACGATTGCTGGCCTGAGCTCGTCGGCCCAAGCGATCGCTCGCTCGTGCACTGGCTGCGCCGCCTCGTCTTCCGCTCCGCCTGGCTGGACCAGCGCGTCAAGGAGAACGAGCTCGACATCGAGTTCGACGAGGAGAGCTCGACCTTCATGTACGTCCAGCCGGACCGCGACGGCGAGCCCGTCGAGCTGGCGCCCGAGCCCTCGTGGGGCCGGGTCGCCTACGTGCCGCGCTGAGCAGCACGTAGGCCCGCTTCAAACGCTCTAAGCGCCCAGCGCCTGCGCCCGCGCCTGCGCGATCGCATCCGCGCCGGCGTCGCCGACCAACAGCTCCGGGCGCAGCGTGCCGCTGGCGACGAGGTCGAGCGCCGGGAAGCGGCCCGTCCGCGTCAGCGTGCGATCCCGGGCGATGATCGTCGTCTCGCCGCCGCCCGGCGCCGTCGCGGTGGCGACGATGGTCAGCGACCCACCGTCGACGACGTTGCGGGCGGCGGCCAGCGCGCGCCGTGCGGCGTGCGGCGGGACACTGTCA
>JBEVLC010000072.1:0-22778 GCA_040509415.1 Baekduia sp.
TCGCCCTACGGGCTCGGCCTCCGCCACGACCACTGACACCAAGTGTGACCCATGTCCCGACTCATGAGCGACCTATCACCTGAGACATATGTCCTGAACCCACACACCCCTAGCTCCATTGACACGGAACCCCTGCTAGCGCGGGGGTTCTGTCGTTCTGGGGGTCGGCCTGAATCGACGACTATCCGCCGCGTTTTCAGGCACCAGTGCCTTTATTCCGTCAGATGCCCGTGGATTGCCGTGGATTGCCGGCGATTGGGCTGGATTCGGGGCCGCGGGCGAGCTAACGCCGCTCCGCCTGAATAACCCTGAAAAAGTGCCCCGCCGGACGCCATTGCCCGAGGCGGCCTGGATCGAAAACCGGGCCCTCGGCACGTAGCGAAATTCTCGCGCATCTCCGTTCTGCAAATCGCTTGGCCTCACCGCGGGCCCGCCGCCGCTGTTCGCCGCGACGCGCGCCCACGCCTCGAACGAGAACGCGCGCTGGCGTTCGACTACAGCGTGACCGAGCGCCTTGAGACCAGAAGGCGCGATCCGTGCCGCAGACCACATCGCCCGTTGGTGCGGCGCGTCACGCACGGAGCTACCAGCATGATCGAGCTCAGGCGCCCTGATCGGTTACAAGCTGCGGGAAAGGCTCCTGATCGACAACACCTGCCGCAACCCGATAATTGGCGTCGAACTGCGGCGTGAGCAGGCTGAGCGCGGTAACGCGTCTCGCGATGCTTCGGAACTGCCGGACTTCGCCAAGGGTCAACGACCGTCCCAGAATCGGCGCTTCGCGGTACGACAGCCATTTCCGAAGCACTTGGAAGCCGCCGATCTTCATGTTCCAAGCGGCCTCCGGGATCCCCTTCCAACACATCTCATCGTTGAGATATACATCGATTACCTCGTCGCCCAGCAGGGCGATGTCCTGAACCGAAAGCGGATCCCTTTCCTCATCGGTTCGTGCTCTGCGGCATGTCTTCCCCTCTCCCGGCATCACGAGATGGCTTACCGCGCCGCTTTTCTGCAGCCGCACCTGGCGGATCCCCCATCCCGCCGTGACAGCCCAGTCCCCAGTGACGCCCTTTGTAGCTCCAGTGGACCACGCCGCCACCGCGCGCAGATGAGGCGCAACGCTCACATCGAGACCCGGCAGCGGAGCATCAATGTCTAGGAGCGCAGCGATCTGCGCCCCGAGCGACGCAGACGCCTCCAACGACTGACGCGTATCCGGTAGTGGAACGCGAGGCCAGTCATTGCGAATCGCGTCGCCGTTCTCATCCAAATATAGGGGCGAGAAGCTGACGGCAAGAACGTGAAGCCAGATCATGCGCGCGGTCCACCTGGAGGTCTCTGCGTCACCGAGGCCTAGCCGAGTCAGGTAGTCGAAGGCGAATCCGGAGAGGTTCGGCCGCCATTGTGCGTCCAAGGGCGCAGGATCGAGCGCGAACAATCGCGGGGGACCTTCGTCACGGGGTACAGGCCGGAGCAGTGGGATCGCATAGGCGTCCTTGTGCAGCACGTGCTGATCGCACAGGTGCGGAGAGAGAAGCACGCTGGCGCCGTCCAACGCCCGGGGCGCGCGCTTGCGTACGAGGAGGGACTCACTACGGACGACTGCCGACGCCAGGTACTCGGGCCGCACCTCGTTCCAGAGCTTCGCGGCGTCATCGACATATGCGAAGCGAACATCGAATGGCTTGACCTGCAGATGCGCGATCTTGCTGGAGTCGTAGGGACTTGTGCTGAGCAGACGATCTCTAACCCGCCTCGCGTCATACCGTGCCCACGGCTGCAACAACTTCCCGACCCTGTCGGGTTCGAGATCCTCGAAGGCCCGGTCCGGATCCAGGAAATGTCCCATGCGATCAGCAAGCCTTTCGCGGTCAACGTCGATCAGGCCCTCGTCCCGGTTCTCGTTGAGGCCCAGACGCGGCCTCTCGTCTGCGAGTTCGACCACCGACGGCCAAAACTCGTAGCCCTTGCGCGGCGCCCACCGACGCAAGCGGAACCAGTTGTGCTTGTCGGGCGAAAGAAGCTCGAAGACATCCTCAGCGTGACCGCTCTCGACGGACGCCTCAAGTCGCAATCGTTTGCCAGGACCCCAGAAGTCCCGGTACATCACCCGCGCAGGAGTCGTCGCGTGATTCGGGGACCGGACCAAAAGGCTGACGGCCGTGCCTACCTGGATGCCTCTCGGGTTCATCGCCGTCGCGAAGGCACTCGGATCGTTTTCGCCCATTGGCGTTTTCTTGCCGGTCTCCCGGCTGTCTCCGTTCAAGTTATCGATGAAGACACGATCGAATTGCGCCAGGAGCCGCTTGCGCATGATGACCGCTGAGGGATCGCCGAGCCAACCGAAGTTGGAGATGAAGCAGACGATTCCGCAGCCGGTCTGCTCCGCGATGCGTCGTTCTGCGATCCGGAAGAACCGGATGTAGTAGTCGTCAAGCTTGTTCTTCGTGACGCCCCATGGCTCGTCCGATAGGCCCTCCTTATAGGCCTCGATGAGATCGCCTTCATCGTCGGCGGCAATACCGGCGAATCCGTTGTACGGCGGATTGCCAAGCACGACCAAGATGGGCTCCGTGCGTTTTACGTTGCCAGCCGCCTCTCGCTCCTTACGGAAGGCCTCGAACGGAAGCACGGAATCATCCCCACCAACCCATCCACTCAGAGCATTGGTCAGGTAGACCGACGCGCGCTCTTCCTCGTTGGCGTCAAGCGCGCCGCCCATCTCAGCGAGAGCCAGCCCCACCTGGAGGTGGCTGACGATAAACGGCGCCGGCAATACCTCGAATCCGTGCACCCTGGTGCGCGCAGCTTCCTTTACCTGCTGCGCGACGAGGTCATCGTTGTGGAGATCGAGCAGCGTCGACTGAATCGTGCGGAGCACCTCGACAAGAAACGATCCGGTCCCCGTGCATGGATCGAGCACGTGGACTCGCTCGTCCGCAAGTCCAAGGGGTACACCGAGGTCGTTGATGAGCGCCTCGTTGACCCGTGCCACCATGTACCGGACGATCTCCGGCGGCGTATACCAGACGCCGAGCTGGCGACGGAGGTCTGGGTCGTATGCCTCCAGGAACGGCTCGTAGAAGTACTGCACCGCCTCCCGCCTGGCCAACCGCTCGAAAAACGGCGTCTCGTCAACCCGCGCGAAGGCATCCTCGGTCCAGTCGAGCACCTCGTCAACCCCCGCCGGAAGATTGCTGCGCGTGGCAACTTGCTCGAACAGAACGCGAACCATCGGGACGTTCAAGGTCCACTGCGCGGCTCTCCAGGAAAAGCGATCTCCCGCTCGCCGATCAGGTCGCTCCGTCCATACGACCCAGGCGGAGAACAATCCGTAGAACAAGGTTTGCACGAGCGCGGAGTGGAAGAACTCTCGGCCACGCTTCGCGTCGAACCTGAGACCGAGAGCCTGTTCCAAGGCACTTTGCAACGTCGCCAACGAGGGAAAATTCCCCGCCTCATCTATTCGCGCACGTGCGACTCGCGCATATGCCGCCAGCAGCGCGGCAAGATCCTGTGGTGAAGCCAGCGGGGCATCCGCTTCGAGGACTCTCGCTAGGAAGAGTTCGAACGCCTCCGCCTTGCCCTCGAGTTCAGCTGGCTTGGACACCAACCGCCAGAAGTCGTGCTCCGACTCTGCCAATGTGAACTCATCGTTGGCGCTGATCGATCCGTCGGTGTGCCCGTGGACAACAACGAACTGGCGGTAGTTGGTTACCAGCACCGTCCCATACCGCTTCAGATAGCGGCGAACCTGGCTGCTTCGGGCAACGCGCTGAACGTCATGCGAGAGCCCCTTGACCTCAACTACCCCACGCTCGGGGACGCGATCGACTGACATGTCACGGTCGTCGCCGCCTGGCCGCTCGATGAACAGTGCGCCGTCCGGAATGCCCGCGCCCCTGTTCTTCGGGGTGAGCACGCAGTGCACTGACGGGCTCAAGCTGCCGCCAATCTCGTTGAGCAACGCTGCGACAGCCGGGTAGTAGGAGGTCTCTTCTGAGGCCTCGCCGCTCTTGTGGATCCGCGCGACCGCTCTCATGTACCGCGACAACGCCGACATGCGAGCACTGTTCGAGCGGCTTTGTAGTACTCATCTTTAGTTGATCCACTGATCGCAAAATTGCAGATGAGTAATGGCCTTGTACTTAGGGTCCGCGCACGACCAACGGAACGCGTCGGCACGGGCGATCGGTCCAAGCTGCGCGCCTGCGCCCGACGGCGCAGCAACGCACGGATGTCGTGTGCGTCGGCTCATTTTCGTAGTACAGTATTCGGGGTGGAGGTTCACAGGTCGGCACGCAAGACATCGGCGAAGACCCAGACCGCTGGCTCGTCCTCGGCCCAGACCGTGCGATCAACATGCTCGAGGTCGTCGTGCTGATCACCTCCGAGGGAACCCAACTAGCGATCCACGCGATGCCCATGCGCCCGATCTACGAACGGCTGCTACGACGATGAGCAAATCTACGCACGGCAACGCCAAGTCCGGACGGGCAATCACCGACGCCGACGTACAACGGCTCGCCGATGAGGCCGAGCGCGGCTACGACGCCGAAGTGCTGATCGCACGCCGCGGCAAGCGCGGACGCCCGTCCCTGGGCTCGGCACCCGCCAGCGTCGAGTCAGTACGCCTCGATCCCGAGCTACGCGACCGACTCACAGAGCGCGCCAAGGCCGACGGAACAACCCCTTCAGAGGTCATCCGCCAGGCGCTGCGCGACTACCTGCACGCCGCGTAGGCGCAAGACCCTGAACTCAAAACGGCGGCCAGGCACTCAAGTGCCGGCGAGACCGACGAGGACGCCGGCGCCGCCGCCAACCTGGTCGATGGTCCCCCCGGTCCGGGCGGACGGCCGCGTGACGAAGGCGACAACGAAGATCGTGTGGCAGCCGGCGACGCGTAGCCATCCTCGTCTACAGTCGGGAGCATGGTGCTGGTTCCTGACTACATCGACATTTGCTACACGTTGACGGACCGCTATGGCGTCGACAGCCCCGAGCCCAACGATCAGCTGGAGAGCATCACCGGCGTGATCACCATGCAGGTCGCGGATGGCGAGGCACAACCCATCGGCGAGCTGTCGCTGGCCCGGATCGATCTATGGGAGCACGACCTCGACCTGTTCGAGGTCTTGGACGCCGAGTCTTCGGAGTGGGCCGCGTACTGGCCAGCGCTCGACGAGGTCGTCGACGATGGCGTCGACTTCCGGCATGTCCTGATCTGCGATCGCGTCCAGATCGCTGAGCAGGCCCGAGGCCAGCAGATCGGCCTGCACGCACTCGCCCGTGCTATCCGCACCTGGGGCGAAGGCGCACTGGTGGTGCTGTTCGCATCGCCCACTGACGGCGAGGAGCGCGACCCCGAGCAGCGGCGAGCCGCCCGCGCGGCGCTCGCCGCCTACTGGGGGCGCCTGGGGCTGGAGGTCTTCGAAGGCCGGGGATACGGCGAGGACGACGCGCCCCTTCTCTTCGGGAACATGACCCGCCGCGACCTGAGTGAACGGATCGCCCAGCTCATCTACTGGCCGTTGCCCGCAACGAAATAGGCGGTACCGAGCCGTGCGCGGCAGGCGGAAACCACGCGTACCGCTCGAATGCGCCGCCGTGTAGCGGGCAGCTGGGTTCGACGAGGCCGTGACGGAGAGGTCGAGCCCCCACTCGCGCGTTTGAAACGTGGACCCGCGCGCCAAGCCTACGCGGCTGAGGCTGCGCTAGGGCCGCCGAGCAAGATGTTGCGATAGGTATCGGCTGACTCGCGATGGTCCCAACCTGCCTTGATGTGCGCTTGCAGCGATGGCAAGTCGTTAGCTACTGTGGACGGCCAGAGGTTTGGGCTGTACTCCTGGATCCGAAGAACATGGTCTACGTCGAAGATGCGACCGGTGCCGGTCGCGCGTACAAGCACGACGGGCTTGTTCTCCGCGATACGCATACCCAGCTCGAACAGGACGTTGGGGTTGTGCTCGGTCAAGTCAGCCAGGACCAGGTCCGCGCTTAGCAGTTCGCGGATGATCGTGGAGTGGATCAGGTCGCTGCCGTGGCGCTGCGCGGTTCGCACCTGAAGCCCTGCGTTGGTGATTGCGGGGGTGAACAGGCTCTCCAAGACCTCTTCGAAGAACCCGGTCGGGTACCGGTCCTCGTCATGCTCGACGAACGGCATGATCACGAAGCAGACGGGCTTCGTGTCTCCATCCTCGGCCGGTTGCGCGATGGTCTCTACGTCTGGCTCGGGCGTCTCGCCGACGACTGCGGTGATAGGCGTCACGGTCCCGGGCGTTCGAACCGACGGGTCGAGCCGTTCACCGATACCAACGAATCGGCTGTTCTTATTCAGCAGGTCCACGAACTCGTCCTGAACTGACGGATCGAGGTTGAACCTCGTAAACAGGGTGTTCTCGCGGTACTGCTTCTCGGGGAGCTTGTTGCCGCCGTAGTGCTCTAACACCCGGCGGAAGCTGGGCACGTGCAGGAACGCATCGCGAAGTGCCGCCCGCTCCTCTTCCGGCGACGACGGATACGTCGCCTTCCGGCCGAGTTCGGTCAGCGAGATCTGCGCGGTCTGACTCGTCCCTTCGATGAGCCCGTATTGCTTGGCTGCGGACGTGAGGTAGAAGAAATTCCCGCTCTTCGCACCGAGGTTAAGAGCCTTCGCAACCTCGCTCGTTTCCCAAGGTTGGCCACCGTTCTTGTCGCGCAATGTCCGCGGAACACGGAGCGCCTGTTCCAGCGTGCGCCTAGGGTATGGGCGGCTCGACTTGTTCGTGGCCATTGCCACATGCAGCCTAGCAGCGACATTGCGCAACCTCGGCGGCCCGTCGGCGGAGGCAGCGAACACTCATGGTCGTCGCGTGGACCCGTTCGCGTAGACAGGCTCTTGTCCGTGTTTTAAACGTGCAGGCCGTCGGCTCTGGTCCAGCACAGCAAGAGACACCGCAGCCTCTGCGCAGAGTTTCTCACCCACCACCCCCATATGCGAACTAGCTCAGCTGCGGCAGCTCTGCGTCTACGTCGGCCGCCTTCGCGGCTCAATACAACAACGCGCAATTGGCCAGCCCGCACGACTGCCGAGCAATCACGCCCGTCCTGGTACCCACGTGACCATCTACGGTCACGGCAAACCGCATGGCAGACGTCATCACCCCTGCTCGCGCGGGGGTTCTGTCGTTGAGGGTCGGCCTGAAGCGACGGCTATCCGCGCCGTTTCAGCACTAGTGCCTTTATTCGCTCAGATGCCCGTGGTTTGCCGCGGATTACCGACGATTGGCGCGTTGGTGCGACTTGCCCGTCGCCGCCCCTGCGGCCCCGATGACTCCAAGCGAGTCTTCATAGGTCACGTACTCGGTGTTGTACCCACCGCGTTGACGCCTTCCATCCCGGAGGTGATGATCCCCTACGCACTCGCGGGCTCCACATCGAACGGTTTGACGCCCGAAGGCTTCCTTGATGACTTCCATGAAGCGACGCCGCCACCAGCACGAACGACGTCGCAGGACACGGGCAAACCGCAAGCCGGCACCAGCCACCGCACGCGATGACGATGCGGCACCCGTCTGGCCAGGCCTCAAGGTCGCGCTCCATTGGCTCGATCAACAGGACGGTCACGACGTCCTAGCCACCATGATGTTGCTCAACCGGCTAGGCATGCTGAATGCCCGCCCGGCCGGCTCACCGGAGGTCACGGAATGGATGCTGGAGCATCTTGCGGTTCACCTCGCTGGCGGAGAGCTGCTGCGCACTGGAGCAGAGGAGCAGGAGCCTCCACCCCGCGGACGGCTCGATCTGCCCGTCTCGGACCTGAGCACGTTCGTTAAGGCACTTGAGGTCTGGTCCATCACGACGATGGTCACCTACCAGGCGGCTGAGGCCACGGCACCGGAAGATGAACAGCTCTCCGAGATGGGCGTGCTGCTCCAAACAGGTTTGCGATGGGAATACGACCCCGGAATAGCCGACCGCGAAATCGGGCGGATCGAGCCCCTTTTCTCGCCCTTCGACGATACGCTCATCAAACAGTTTGGGTTTGACAGCCGGCAGGTCGCAATCCTGGTCGAGTGCGTCAGCGACGTGATCCTCCGGCGCCTTTCTGAGGACTGGCGCGCGACTGACGGCATCGCTGCCAAGCTCCGCGCCCGACCCCGCGAGGTCGCGCCCGGGGCGGCCCAGTTGTTCGCGGTCACCAGCGAACAACTCTTTGACGCGGTCGCCAGCCATGATGTTTCCGTCTCGCTCGACGCATGTCGCAGCTACCTGACGGCTATGTCACCAGAGTCTGACGAGCCATGGCCGTCGGACGCGATCGCACAGCTCGACTGTCATCGGATCCGTCCGTTTCTGCCATGTGATGCAGGTGTGCTGATCGCCGTTGGTGGGCCACTGGCCTTCGCTCCACGCCGCCAGTTCGAGCGAGCGTTCACTAGCACCGAGCTCGAGGCCAAGTACACCGAGCACCGAGGAAGATGGCTGGAGCGTGAGGCGGTGAGGTTGTTGGCCGAGGCTCTTCGGCCCGACCTCGCGCTCACCGATGTGACGATCAGCTACGGAGATGTCCGGCTCGACCGGGACGGGCTCATCGTGCTCGACGACGTGGCGATCGCGCTCGAGGCCAAAGCCTTCCAACTACCGCCCAGCGGGGAACGCGGGAACCTCGCCGCACTTGAGAAGCGTTACCGAGCCCACCTGGAAAAGGCCGCCCGACAGGCCCGTGACACCGTCGACGCTGTCATCGCCGGCGCCAACGTCTCCCGAAAAGGAGTCAGCGGCCAACAGCACGTCGAAGTCCGCCACGCCATACCGCTCGCCGTCACCTTGCCAGACGTCGCGTCACTCACCCCCAGGATAACCCGGCTCATGCCGCCAGGCCTCGCCGACAACCTCATCGCCCTCTCGATCGACGACCTCGCGTGGTGCACAGAAATGGTCCGTCTCCCCGCCGAGCTTGCCCACTACCTCATCCTGCGGCAGTGGCTCGGTCAACAGACCACACGCGTCGTAGACGAAGACGACTGGCTACGCCTCTACTTGAAATCCGGACCCGATCGCCTCGAAGCGCACGTCACGGGGTGGAGTTACCCCGACCTCGACGTTCTGGTGCGCGCCGACGGCACGAGCCGACGCACACTCCCCGGAGACGGCCTGCCCTACCCACTCCACCTGTGGCCCACCCTCCTGGCCCTCGACCAACTCCGGCCGCCAGGCTGGCTCGTCCTCTCACACCTCCTGCTCGACCAAGACCAGGAACAACTGCTGCAACTGTCCACCACCCTGACCCAGGCCGACGCAATCGCCCGGCGAACAAGCGAAGCGACAGTCACCACCGTGCTGACCGACCACCTCCTCGCACAGTTCGTCTCACTGCCCAGTGCAGCCCTGGCAGACGCCACGCCGGCAGAGCGATTCAACGAGCTCGTACACGACGCTACCCCTGCCGCCCCGCCCGTACGCGCGCTCCTCGTCCGCACCTGCGACAACCCGACCGGCTGGCCGTTGGCTCAAACCCAAATCGAAGTCAGCGACCGCCCGGCCTAAGACCTCGCGACGCTGGACCCGTAGCCATTTGGCAAGTTCTAAAGCAGAAAAACTTGCTAACCGTGGCGCACGGAGCTACGGTTCAGCCGTGGAATCCCACACCACATTTGCTCGAGGTCCGGGAAGGGCCAGCGTCGCGACCGAGGTCCGCCGCCGCGTCATCGAAGGCGGTGAGCGACATTGGACGCATGCCGACTTCGGCGATCTCCCGGCCGGCGCGGTCGCGCACGCGTTGTCGCGACTGGCCGCCGACGGAGAGCTTCGCCGCATCCGCAAGGGGCTGTACTACCGTGCCAAGGAAACGGTGTTGGGACCGAGCCTGCCGAGCGCGACCGCGGCCCTGACGTCCACGTTCTCAGCGCCGCTGCATCCGTCCGGCCTGACAGCCGCCAACGTGCTGGGGCTGACCACACAGAACCCCGCACACGGCGAGTTCGCGACACCGGCAGCGGCCGGACCGGGGATGCTTTCCGGCGCGACGGTCCATACCCGCCGCCCGCACGCCCGCTACGAGCTCGACGACGAGGACGGCGCGCTGCTTGAGCTGCTGCGCGACCGTGCGCGCGCTAGCGACCTCGAGCCCCGCGAGACGATCGGCCGGCTCGTCTCGCGCTTGGCCGATCGCAAGCGGTTTGCCCGTCTCGCGCGAGCGGCGCTCAGCGAACCGCCGCGGGTCCGCGCGATGCTCGGCGCGCTCGGCGAGCTCGCCGACCAAGACACCGGCGAGCTGCGTGCCAGTCTCAACCCGCTGAGCCGGTTTGACTTCGGGCCGCTGGCCGCGCTGCCCAACGCCCGCTCGTGGCAGGCCAAGTGAGACTTCATCAACATCCCGACTTCGCGGCCTTCGTCACCGCGACGGCCGCCGAACACGACCTGCGCGAGCAGTTCGTTGAGAAGGACTACTGGATCACCGAGATCCTGCGGACCATTGCCACCACGCTGCCCGATCGCGCGATCTTCAAGGGCGGCACCAGCCTCTCCAAGGGCTGGGGGCTGCTCGATCGATTCTCCGAGGACATCGACCTCTTCGTCGATCCGGCCGTCGACCCGCCGCTGGCGCGACGCGCGATCGACCGCACGCTCAAGCGCCTACGCGACGACGTCGCCGCCATCGACGGCCTCCAGTTGCAGGAGACACAGACGATCGGCGGGTTCGGCCGCATCGACACCTTCGCCTACACCACGCACTTCGAGGGCATCGCCGGCTTCCCGGCCACCCTCCGGCTCGAGCCCGGCATCCAGAGCGGCAAGCAGCCCACCGAAGACGTCGCGCTCACCTCACTGGTCGCCGCCTTGCTCACCGACCGCGGCGCCAGCGACGAGCTCACCGACGTCGAAGGACTCGGGCCGTTCACGATGACGCTGCTGCACTTCCGCCGCACCTTCGTCGAGAAGCTGTTCGCCCTGCACGGCAAGATCGAGCGCCTCGTGACCGAAGCCCATCCGCTGGGCCGCGACGCCAGGCACTACGCCGACCTTTACGCCCTCGCCGCCACACCCGAGGTCGACGCGATGCTGCGCTCCGAGGAGTACGCCGCGATCAAAGCCGACTACGACACCAAGAGCCGCGAGTACTTCCCCCGCAGCTACCGGCCACCCGACAACCTCTCCTTCGCCGCCAGCACCGCCCTCTTCCCCTCCGGCGAGCTGCGCCACGTCATCGAGGCCGACTACGAACGCGAGTGCGCTCGCCTCTTCTACGGCCCGCACCCTCCGTTCGCCGACGTCCTGAAACGGCTCCAAGCGCTCCGCGACCTGCTGTAGCGCCCGCCGCAGAGGACCACGGTCACGCTGAGCCTCTTCCTTGACGGAGCTGCGCATAGTCGGCGCCCAGCGCCAGGCACTGGACCCCTTCAGGCACTGGGATTCCCCAGTGCCTGGAACGCCCAGAATCACCGGTAATCCCCGGCAATCCGCGCCACGAACCGAACGACGAAGCACCGCAGAAATCCCTGCAAATCAGCAACTTCTTCGGCGTAGGCTTCCTGCATCGCACCCAGGAGGTCGGGGGTTCGAGTCCCCCTAGCTCCATCGTTACGGAACCCCTGCATACGCGGGGGTTCTGTCGTTGTGGGGTGCGCCCGAAATCGGCCGAGTTCCGCTCCGTTTCAGGCACCAGTGCCTGTATTCCGAGATATGCGACTGGTTCGCCGGGGATTCGGGCGCCGGGCGAACCGTGGGTTGTCTAGCGTTCGGGGGCGTGAGGATCGAACGCTCGTATCGGACTTACGTGGAGGCCGGCCGAGAACGGCGCCAGCACGAGGTCGCGAGGACGAGAGCGTCGGTGTCGGGCTGGAGCTCGCGCAGCAGGATCGCGACGTGCCGACGCCAGCCGTCGTGGGTCGCCTGGGTGAATCGGGAGAACGGCCGAAGTCTCGTCGGCGGCAGCCAGCAGCTCGGCGGCGGCTGGGCAGAGAACGTCGTGCCGCGCTGCTCGCCAAACTGTCGGCCTGATGGCGCTCCTGAAGATGCCGAGTATTCCGGCGCGGACACGCGGTGTCAGGCGAGTGGTTGATCACGGCCGTGATCCTGAGGACTAGCTTGGCTGCCGTGCGCTGGTGGATGATGTGATCGAGGCCCAGCGGACCGACGCGCTGGTGGCCCCGCTGGTGTGCGTGTGCGATCTGGATGGGACCCTGCTGCGTTCCGACGCGACGCTCAGCGGCTTCGCTCGCGACGGTCTGAACCGGCTCATCAACGCAGGGGGGCATGTGACCGTCGCCAGCGGGCGCAGCCTGCAGGCGATGCGGGCGCTGCTGAATGGCGTGGAACTGGGGCTGCCGGTGATTGGACTGAACGGCGCGTTGATCTCCGAGCTGGACACCGGCCGCCATCTGCTCATCCGAGCCCTTGAGTCGACACCGGCTCGCGCCTCTGTGGCGATCCTCGCCGCCCATGGCGCCAGCCCACTGATCACCAGCTGGGACGGCACCCAAGACCGAGTCCACCATGTGAAGACGATGAACGCGGCGAGCGACTGGTGGGTGGCGGAGAAGCGCGAGTACGGCGATCCGCGGCTGCGACTCAGCGAGGACCTCGAGGGCGTCGCCAGTCAAGAGGATGTCGTACTGATCACCGGGTTCGTGCCCGATCAAGCCGCCGAGCGCCTGCTCGAACAGCTGCGGACCGAGCTCGCCGGAGCGGCGATCATTCACGCGAGCCAGCACATCTATTGCACGGGCTGGACGGAGTTCCAGATCCAGCATCCGCAGGCCGACAAGGGTCACGCGGTCCCACTCCTCCTCGAGCTGACCGGTCTCCGCGGCTCGACGGTGCTTGCGTGTGGCGATCACCTCAACGATCTCGGGATGTTCGCCGCTGCCGATGAATCCATCGCACCGGCCAACGCCCACGCCTCGGTCCTGGCCGCCGCCACCGCCGCAACGGCCTCCAACGACGAGGACGGCGTCGTTCACTGGCTGCTCAGGCGGGTGCGGCTCATCGGAACCTCGTGCGAGATGCAGCCGACCGCGTCAGCAGAACGCAAGCTGCAGTCGCGCGGCGCGCCCGACATGCGCGTTGCCCCGCGCTCGCCTCTGAGTCGCCGACCGCGGGCCTGGCCGTCTGATTAGGCTTCGCCCCATGAGCGATTTCCTGGTCCGCCGAGATGACCTGCGGACCTGTCGCGTCGCGGAGTCCGCCACGCCGGAACTCGACGAGGGTCAGGCGCTGCTGCGGGTCGAGCGCTTCGGCCTGACCGCCAACAACATCACCTATGCGGTGTTCGGCGACGGCATGCGCTACTGGGACTTCTTCCCCGCCGAGGACGGCTGGGGCCACGTGCCGATGTGGGGCTTCGCGGAGGTCGAGGCGAGCCGCGCCGAGGGAGTCCAGGAGGGCACGCGCGTCTACGGCTACCTGCCGCCCTCGACGCACCTGGTCGTGACGCCGGCCAGCGCCGACGAGCACGGCTTCGTCGACGCCGCGCCACATCGCAAGCCGCTGCCGTCGGCCTACCAGCGCTACCTGAGCACCGCCACAGATCCGTTCTACACCAACGACACCGAGGCGCTGCAGATGCTGCTGCGCCCGTTGTTCTACACGTCGTTCCTGATCGACGACGCGCTGGACGACGACGGTCGCACCGAGGCTGGCCCGATCGTCATCTCCAGCGCCTCGAGCAAGACCTCGCTCGCCGCCGCGTTCCTCCTGGCCCAGCGCCCCGGAGTCGAGATCATCGGGCTGACGTCGAGCCGCAGCCGCGCGTTCGTCGAGGCCCTTGGGATCTACACCCGACGAGCTCGACGGCCTCGACGCCGGCCCCGCGACCTTCGTCGACGTCGCCGGCGACGCCGCAGTCCGGCTCGCCGTCCACTCCCACTTCGGCGACCAGCTCGCTGCGAGCCTCATCGTCGGCGCGACCCACTGGGAGGAGCTAGCGCCCGGCGCGGCCGTCCTTCCGGGCCCAGCGCCGCAGTTCTTCTTCGCGCCCGACCGCATCACCAAGCGCGGCGCGGACTGGGGCCCGGCCGGCCTCAACGACCGCGTCGCCGCGGCCTGGCACCCGTTCCGCGAGTGGGTCGCCGGCTGGCTGGAGCCGATCGAGGGCGAGGGCTTCGACGCCGTGCAGACCGCCTACCTCGCCGTCCTCGCCGGCCACGTCGACCCCGCAACCGCACACGTCCTCACCATCTGAGAACGGTCAACCGGGACCCCGCCGGTAATACCTGTTAGTATTACTACATGCGCGTCACGCAGAAGGGCCAGGTCACGATCCCGCTCGACGTCCGCCGCGCCCTGGGGATCGAGACAGGCACGGAAGTCTCCTTCGAGCTGGATCGGCGCGGAGCGCGCTTAGTCGTGGAGCCCGCTCGTGCTGCGCGGGAGATCCGGCGCATGCGCGGCGCCGGCGATGTCGCGATGACCACGGACGAGATCCTCGCGCTCACCCGCAAGTGACGCGCGCGGGTACCGTCGTCGACAGCAGCGTCCTGCTTGACGTCTTCACCGAGGATCGCCGATGGCTGCCATGGTCGGAGGAGCACCTGACCGAAGCCGCGCAACGAGGCGTCCTGATCCTCAACGCCGTGGTGCTCGCCGAGATCGCACCGCGCTTCTCACGCATCGAGACGCTACGAGACGCGCTCCCGTCGATGGCCGTCCTAGAAGAGATCCCGCCTGAAGCCTCATTCCTGGCAGGACACGCCCATGCCGCCTACCGACGAGCCGGCGGCGCACGCCAGGCCGTGCTCCCTGACTTCCTCATCGGCGCACACGCTGCCGTCACCCGCCGCCCGCTACTGACCCGCGACCCACGTCGCGTCGCGACCTACATCCCCGGCGCAGAGCTGATCAGCCCTTGATCCAACACACCAGTACCGAGGCGCATGGGCGCGCCTGCTCTATTGGGCAGTTCTTGCTCACGTAGAGCGGGCCTCATCGGTAGGGTCTGCCGCAGCCTCCAACCAACGATAAGCCTCAACGTGGTCCTGACAATCACCGACCGCGTCGGCAATCACCGCCAGATCGTGCATCATGTACGCCTTCATCACTGAAACGGCTCCGAGGTCGTGCAAGGGCGCTTTGCTCGGCCTGCTCTGCTCCGCGGTGCTTGCCGCGCCTGCCCACGCGCAGCTCGACGAGTCGACACCTGTACCGACCGGTGCGCCAACAGTTACCACGACGGCGTCGGGCGCGGCCGTGATCGCGTGGCTCGCGGGCGGCCAGATGTGCTCGACCGTCCAAGAGCCGGGCCGGGCCCGGCCGTCGGTCGCGGCGGCCACGCGGATCGACCCGGAGTCTCAGATCGCGCCACTTGGCTGTGTGACGATGCCGGCGCCGTTCCGGTACGACGGCGGGCCTCTGGGCACGATCCGCCTGGGCGCCGGCCGCCAGCTGACGTGGGGCTACGCCGGCCTGGGCACCGCTGCCATCCAGCACAAAGCACGCGGCCACGTCGTCGCGGAGGCCGCCACCAGTTCGCCCGGTGCCTTGCCTGCGCCGGTCGCAGACGTGCGCTTCTGGGCGATCGAGACCGACGACGCAGCACCGGCCAGCGTCGACGAGGTCGCGCTGCTCGACGACGCAGGGGTGGTGCGCCGAGCGTTTGCGCCCGACCGGTTCGGGGGCATCTCGAACGCGGTAGACACCGGCGTGGACTCCGAACCCACCGGCCCGGTTCTGCGCCACGGCCGCGTCGGCCGTGCCACGTGGGAGCTGCGCCGCCGCGTCACGAGCGTCTTGGCCCCGACGCCGCTGGAGCCGGAGCGCCGTGCGCGTCAGGCGTGCGTGGCATTCGTCGTGCGCGCGGCTCGCACGACGCAGTGGGGGTCTGCGCCGTGCGACGACCTCCTGGCCAGGACGCCCGTGGCCGTCACCACCAGTTCCTCCTGCATGGTCGGCGCCGCCGTGGCGGTCATCGCCGCGGCCACGGTCCGCCGCGTCGTCGTGGTCACCGGCGACGGGACGCATCGCGCAGTCCGGCTCGTCGCGCTCGTCGCCGGTGAGCGCGCCGGAGCGGTGGTGCTCGGTACCGGCATCGCGATACGGCGCGTGATCGCGTTCGGTGTCGATGGACGCCGTCTCGCCGTCTCTGAGATCGGCCGGGGTCCCGCGCCGAATCGTCGGTCGTACTGCGGATCGCTCTCGGGCGACTACGGCGTCGTGGACGTGCCGCCCGAGCGCTTGGGTGCCGCCCCGCACACGCCGCACGTCACCGACCACGGGGTTGAGCTGTGCGCCGCGGTCGACCGAGCGCCGCGGATCCCCGCCGACTGCGCGCTGCCTCCCGTCGCGCCCGACTCGGCCAGGATCAACATCACCAGAACCGCCGACGGCCGCCACCTATTCGGCATCGTCGCCGGCGAGATCGCCGCGGCCCGCATCACGCTCGCCGACCGCAGCACGCAGACGCTGCCCACCATCCCGCTGCCGGGTTACGACGGGATCTACACCGACGTCGTGCGCGCGGTCACGGCTGACCTGCCCGGCCCGAACGCGGTCTGGAAGGTCGAGCCGCTCAATGACCGCGGGCGTGTGCTGAGCCCCGAGGCCAGTGCCAACGTCGACCCAACCGCATGGGGTCGGCCCGTCACGGTGCTGCCCGCCACTCATGGCGTCCCTGCGGTCCTGGCCGTGCCCGCCGATACCGTGTTCAGCGGATTGACCTGCGTGGTCTTCGGCACCGTCCGCGACGACGCCCTCGACTGTGCCGCGGGTCTCGTCAACGGCCAGGCGAGCACAGGATCCGCCACGGTACGAGTCGAGGCGCGCTGCGCCCCGCGGCGGATGCTGATCTCGGCGCAGCTGCGACACGCGGGCGACCGGCTCATCGTCCGCACCAAAGACGGACGCACGATCCGCTCTCGAATGGTGCCCTTCCCGTCTGGGGCCGGCATCGCTGCCCGCGGCCGGTTCTTCGCGCTGGCTGTCCTTGGCCCGCGCGACGCACCAGCCGAAGCGCTCGTGCGCGGCCGCAGCCCGAACCGGGTCACCATCGACCTGCCGCCCGCCAGCCGACAGTGTGGCTACGCCACCGCACCCGGGCAGCTGGACGCATTCACAACCGGTCTGGTAGGTCGCGACGGCTAGAGTCCGCGGTCCCCGACATGGCGCCCGAACTGGTCGATAACGCGGTGTACACCTGGGACCAGCTCGGCGAGCGGTTTGGGTTTGCACCGGACTACCTTGGCGCCGCCGGCGGGATGATCAGCCGCCCCGATCACGACGCGCTGTTGATCATCACCCACCCGGGCGGCGCGCGGTCGATCAACTACGACGACTACTGGGACGGCGACGACCTGATCTACACCGGTCGCGGCAAGGTCGGTGACCAACAACGGACCGGCCAGAACCGTGACCTGGGCGACAACCGGCGCAGCACCTACGTCTTCGAACCCTCGGGCTCCCGCCAGCTGCGTTTCCTCGGCCGTGCCCGCACCGTCGAGGAATGGACCGCGCTCGGCACCGACACGAGCGGTCAGCAGCGGCAGATCCTGCGCTTTCGCCTGCGGTTTGATCAGCCGACGACCGGCGCAACCCCCACCGCCAAGCCACCGGTCGCGGTGCGTCGTGATCTCCTGCGTCAGCCACGGCGCTTTGATCCCCAGCGTCGACCGCAGCCGGCGATGCCCGCCCGCGGCCGCGTCGATCCGGCCGAAGCGGCGGCGCGATCCGAAAAGGCCACCCAAGACCATCATGATCTGCTGACCGCGTTGGACGCGCACCTGCGAGACGCCGGGTGGAGCGCGATCAGCGAGATCCCGCTCGCCATCGACCTGCAGGGCACCGACCCGGCCGGCCAGCGCTGGATCTTCGAGGCCAAGACGATCACGCCCGGCAAGGACCTCGCGCGCGTCCGGTCCGCGCTGGCCCAGCTCCTGGAGTACCGCGTGCTCTACGGGCGCGAGGACGACCGCCTCTGCCTGGTCACCAACGCGCCGATCGCCGACCGCCTCGGGCGCGTCCTCAGCGCGCTGGACATCTGCGTGCTCGTCCAGACCGACACGCGCTTTGCCGCCGGCTCGGACCGCACTGGCGGTCAGCTGCCGTCGCTGCTCGACTGACCCGTTTCGACCGTCGCCGCCGCGACGGCCGCGCTCGCCGGCATCAGCCCACCCCAATCGCGGTGCAACTGCGCCTCGATCTCGCTCACCGTAAGGCCAAGGCGGCGACGACGGTCGTCTTCGTCGCCTTGGTCATAGGGCGGCAGGCGGTTGTGATAGCGGAAGCGCACGTCTTCCAGCGCGCGCTGATAGCCGCGGTAGAGCTTCCACCGCTCGTGAGGGCGCTCGAACTGCAGCAGCCCGGCGGCCGCCGCCGACACTGCGGCGAGCAGGCTCGGCGCGAGCTTGCCCCACAGAAACGGGTGGCCGGCGGTCCCAGCGAGAACGAACACCGGGATCAGCGCACTGGACACGATGATCACGAACGTGATCCAGCGCGACAGGCGCTCGTTGCGGTCGGCCTTCTCGGTGACCGAGACGATCGCCCGGTCACACGCACCTTCGGGGTCGTCGCCCTTTTCGGCCTGGGCCGGCGGCGCCTGGACGAAGAACGGGAAGCGGCGGGTCATAGTCCTGCGCATTCTCCCTCCTCACGGTGCATCGCGGTTTATGCTCAAGCCCTGAATGGCCGCGTCGCCCATCCAGTACGGCTGTTCGGTCGCGGTCATCACCGTCGTCGATGAGGCGCACCAGCTGTTCCGCGCGGCCATCGGCAACCCACAACCGAAGGAGCGCGACGGCTGGCATTGGACCGTCGCGGAGCTCCCGGCCGCAGACGGCGGCGTGCACGTGGTCGTCGAAGCCCAGGCGCCCGAGCGGTCGCACCTGCCGGCCCAAGCGTTCGCGACGCGGATGCTGCAGTCCTGGCGGCCACGGACGCTCATCATCGCCGATTGCGGTGGCGGCATCTGGGGTGCCGATCCTGATCGCGCGCGCGATGGCCTGGAGCTCGGCGATGTCGTCATCAGCGACTTCATCAAGTACTACGAACTGCAAAAGCTCCGCGACGGCCAGCGGATCCCGCGCGATCTGCGTTGGCTCGCGCCGTCGATGCGCTTGAGCGCCACCGCGCGAGACCTCGACGCGATCCAGCCTCGCTGGCGCGATCGCCTTCAGGTCGCCCGCGACGGCGTCCCGCACCTGCTCGCCGGGCAGCTGGTGTGCGGGGACAAGCTGCTGGCCGACGAGGCCTCCGATGAGGTTCAGCACATCGTCGAGACCTACGACAAGGCGTTGGCGGTCGACATGGAGACCGTGGGCGTGGCCGTCGCGGCCATGGATGCCGTCGACGACGGCCACTCCTTGAGCTGGGTGGCGTTGCGCGGTATCTCCGACTGGATCGACCGTCCCGACAACCAGGAGACCCGGGACGATTGGAAGCCGGCGGCGTGCGACGCCGCCGTCTCCGCGGCGCTCGCGGTAATCGCGGCCACGCCCGCCGAGGTCGCCGGCGCCACCCCGGAGGAGGCGGAAGCGGTTGACGAGCTCCATCGCCGCCTGGACAACGACTTCACCGTCCCGAGCGAGGCGTTCCCGTCGACGGTCCGCGGTCCTTTCGGCACCGCAACCCGCAACGACGTCGTCACCCACGTCGCCCGTCGCCACGGGATTGCGCTGATCGGCAGCGCGGGGGTCGGCAAGAGCACGGTCTTGCACCAGGCGGCGCTGGCCTCGACCAGCCCGCTCGAACCGTTCCCCTTGTTGATCGACCTCCGGAGCTGGCAGGCCGAAGACAGCGGCGATCTCGCCAAGAATCCGACCGGCGACGCGCTGCTGCCGTCGATGGACGTCCTGCTGAGAGCCTCGCTGCAGCGCCTCGGCGTGGAGCTGCTCCAGCTGATCGTGGCGCGGCGCGATGTCCTGCTGTTCGTCGACGGCATCAACGAGGTGCCTTATGGGGACGTCGCGTACCCGATCTTGAAGCTGCTGCACGAGTACATGCGGAAGTTCCCCCGTGCCCGCGTGCTCGTCACCGACCGCGAGGCGCGCAGCTTTTACGACACGTCGGGGTGGGAGACGCTCCGGCTCGAGCCGTTAGCGATCGAGGCTGTCCGGCAACGCCTCGACGAGCGCTTCGGCCGCGGCGCGGCCGACAAGCTGGAGTCGGCGATCGAGCTGCTGCGCATCCCGTTCTTCTTGGAGCGCGCGCTCCAGGGCGACCGCATCGACAACGCGTCCCGCGCCTCGGTGTTGGCCTCGTTCTTCACCGACCACCTCCGCCTCACCGACGAGCAGCTGGATGCCCTAGCCGCGATGGCGTTTGCGACCTACGTCGAGGCGCTCCAGCGCACGTTCACGATCGAGGACATCACCAACGCGATCGGCGGTGAGCTGGTCGATCAGCTCCGCGTTGCCGAGGCAGTGCGCGGCGACGACGAGCACCTTGTCTTCGGCCACCAGCTCGAACATGATTATCTTGCGGCACGGCACCTCATGGCCGATCCCGACCTGTGGACGCCCGAGACCTTTGATCAGGTGACGTTTGAGGCTTCGTCGTTTGACGCGCCGGCGATGGCGTTAGAGACGATCGCGCAGGAGGCTGACCGCGACCGCTTCGTCCGTGCGCTCTATAACTGGAACTGGCGCGGCACGATCACCGCGATGGAGTGGGTCGAGCGCGAAGGGCGGCCGTCCGCCTCACCGGATCTGCGCGCCGCGATCCTCGCCCTCGCGGCCGAGAAGCGCTTTGACGCCATCGAGGGCAGCCGCACCCGCGCCGAGGCGCAGCTGGCGCGCTTTGAGGACAGCCTGGCGGCCACGTTCCACGGCCTGCCCGACGTCGCGGCCCTGATCGCTGCGGTAGCGGCGATCGAGTCGAGCGCGCCCTGGTTCAGCGAGTGGCAGCAGCTGTTCTGCCGGCCGCTGGACATCGCGCCGACCGCGGCGGAGGTCGCGCTGCTCGCCAGCTCCGACGCGCTTCTGGGCTGGACCGCGGCCAACGTCGTCCGGCGGCTGCCGGCGTCCTCGGAGGCGATCGCCGCCATCGGTGCGCTCTACGATCGCAGCCTCAGCGAGCGCCCAGACGACCAGCCGATTCGCTGGCGCGCCGTCCATGCGCTGGGCGCGTGGCCAACATCGGCGAGCGCCGAGCCGCTCCTGCGCGCGCTGGGCGACAGCAGCAACTGGGTGGTCTACGGCGCGGTGCGCTCGTTGGTGGAAATTGCCGCGGCCACCGACGACCCAGCGCTACGCGATCACATCGTCGAGCAGTTGCGTCAGGAGGCGTCGGAACTGCCGTCCGAGGCGCTCGGCGAGATCGCTCAGGCCGCCCTGCATCGCGACGGGACGCCCGCGTTTGTCGCGGCGATCCGACCGTTGTTGATGTCGATCCTCAACGCCCAGTCCGGCGGGGACCGCGAGCGCTGGCAGAGCCGCATCGACACCTTCGACCAGCATTGGTCGCGCGAGTAGCACGCCGCGGGTGCTTCAGGTCGCCAAGGCGTAGGTGAACGACCCGACACCGAGGGCATCAACTAGGGTCTGGGTGACCGGGAGCTGGCTGACGGCGGCGTTGGCGACTTCGACGAGCGCGACCTCAGCGATCGCGGTCTGTGACACGCGGGCCAAAGCCGCCATCGCTAACGCGGACGCCAGCGGCGAGAGGCTCGGGTTGTAGGCTGCGTTCTCGGCCAGGCGCCCCGGAAAGATCCGGCCCGTCGTGTCCTGCACGGCCGCACCCGCGTAGCTGTTGGTGTAGGGCGCATACGACCGCTCGGCGGCCTTTAGCGCCTCGAGGACGAGCGGGTGGCTCGACGGCTGCTGCAACTGCAACGACACGCTCTCCGGCGCCATTAACGCCGTCTTGACCCCAAGGTCACTGGGCCCGAACGCCTCAGGAAGCAGTCCCGGGGTGAGCGTCGTCTTCGCTCGACCAGCGACCATGACATCCATCCGCGCCGCACCGGTTGTCTCATATAAGAACTGACGGCAGTATCCACACGGCGCCGCACTGACCGCCACCGACGTGAGCTCCGTCTCCCCGTTGTTCCACGCGTTGGTCGTCGCGGACTGCTCTGCATGCACCGTGAACGGCAACGTCTGTCCCGGGAACTCCAGGTTCGCGCCGTAGTACAGGGCCCCCGAGCTGCCACGCGCCACCACACCCACGTGGTACCGCGAGACCATCGGTTGGGCCAGCACCCGCGCGAACGGAACCAACTCCTCCATCAATTGCTCGATGGAGCGTCCGGACTGCTGACGCAGCGCGGCAACCCGTGACGAGGACAACACACCAGTGGTGGCGGGATCGGTGGCGAACGACGGGCCGATAGTCAACATGGTGGCGCTCCGGCGATTTCGGATCAAGCTCGACACGATGTCAACGCGGTGTTCAGGCGGCGTTCATGCGCAGCGGCCGATCATGAGCTCATCGCCAGGAACAGGATCTCCGAGGCGTTGGCGTAGGCCACCAAGGACGGGGTCAGCCCTGTTGGGCGGTCGGGCGGACCAGGATCTCGTTGAGCGTCATGCGCTGAGGCCGGCTGACGGCGAAGGCGATGACCTCGGCGATGTCCTCCGGCTGGATCGCCAGGTCCTTGACGAACTCCTTGGTGGCCTCCTTGGTCGCCGCGTGGGTGATGTGGTCGGTCAGCTCGGTGCCCACGGCACCGGGCTCGACGACGGTCACGCGGACCTCGGGCTGCAGCTCCTGGCGCAGCGATTCCGACCAGCCGTTCATCCCCCACTTGGTTGCGGCGTAGCCGGCATTGCCGGGGCGCGCGGTGCGCCCGGCGACCGAGGAGATGTTGATGAGGTCGCCGCCATTGCCGGCGCGCAGCTGCTCGAGGAAGACCTCCGTGGCCG
>JBEVLC010000073.1:0-11743 GCA_040509415.1 Baekduia sp.
AGGGTCCGGCCGCCGGCCGGGACCGTCAGCGTGACGGGCCTGCGCTGGTCGGCCGGGCGGCTGCGCCTGGGGCTGGCGTGGACGCGGCTGCCAGCGCGCACCGCCCTGACCGCGGTGGCCTACGAGCGTCCGCTCCCTGGGGGTGCGTGGACCCAGCCGGCCGCGCTCGCGCTGTTCGAGGACGCGAGCGGCAGCGGGGCGCGCAGGATCGCTGCGCCGGCGCCTCGCGTCTGCCGGCCGACGGCGGTCCGCGTCGACGTCTTCCTCGACGGCGCGCGCGTGCTGACACGGCGCGGGCCCGGCGTGGCGCCGACCTGCTGAGCGAGGCTAGACGGGGGCGCCCCGCGCGTCGCACGGCAGCGGCGAGCGGTCGCCCACGACGGCCCGCTCGCGCTCAAGGGTCTTGAGCGCTCGCTGCATGGCGACCGGCTGGAGCCCGCCGTGGTCGCGGATCGGGTTGTCGAGGACAGCGATCAGCAACAGCGTCGTGGTGATCACCGCGAACACCGACCCCATCAACATGGCTTGCGCGTACCAGCGTTCAGCGCTGTCGGCGAGGAAGAGCATGAACACGAAGATCGTGATGGCGATGAAGAACAGCGCGATCCACAGCGCGCGCGGGATCACCCCGACCGCGCCGTGGACGCGGTCGCTGCGCGCCTGCTCGCGGGCGCTGGTGAAGTCCATCCAGTTGTCATAGGCCGTCTGCTCGGCGGCTGTCCTGGGAGCCACCAACTTGATCGTGCGAAACAGCGGCACGGCCCAGGGGTTGAAGGCCTCGCCTTCGGTCCCGTTGGCAAGGGCGGGCCACTCCTGGCCGACCACGGCCCGCCCGTAGCAGATGAGCTCGCCGCCGAGGCGCGCGCGGGCCGCCGGCGGCAGGAACTGCGCGGTCTCGAACTGCTGTCGCAGCGTGAGCGCCTCGGTCTCCGCGCCGCTGCGCGACTGGTCGTAGCTGGAGAAGGCCAGGAAGACGATCAGGCCGAGCAGCACGGAGAACCCGGTGGCCAGCACGCCGAAGACGCCGGCGGCGCGGTCGCCGTCCTCGAACACGCTGCCCTCCGGCGCCCGGCGCCGGACGAGCAGGAGCGCCACGACGGCGATGCTCGTCACGAGCGCGACGACCGCGATCGCCAAGATGATGCTCATTGGCCTGGTTCAGGCTAGGCCCGGCCTAGACCGCGGATCAGCCTGCGCCCCTCGACCCAGGTGATGAGGTCGAGCAGCAGCGCGAAGCCGACGCAGATCCACTCCCAGCCAAAGACGCCGTCGGAGGTCAAGCCCCACATCAAGGCGTAGGTCATGGTCGTCCACGGCAGGACGAGGAAGCCGACGGCCTGCAGGACCCAGCTGTGGTCGAACGCGTCGGCCATGAAGCTGCCGAAGATCCAGAACCCGAGTAGGCAGATGCGCGGCCAGAACAGCGAGCTGACGAAGAAGAACCAGCCGTACCAGTGGGTGACGAGCTGATCGGACTGCGACCGTGGCACGTTGGCGGTCAATGGGGGCGTCGGGTTCGGTCCCATGGCACCGCCGATGCTCCTCCGGCGCTCATGCCCTGACATCACCCGAAGAGGGTGAGCCGCCTACGGGCTCACAAGAAGCACTGGCCCTCGCCGCGGTAGGTCGGCACCATGTCGACGATCTGGTCGCCTTCGAGCAGGTAGAGGGCGTTGAAGCGCTCGCACAGCTCGCCGGCTTTGGTGTGGCGGAAGTAGACGCTGTCGCCGACGCGCAGGCCGTCGGCGGCCTTGCCGCGCAGCGGGGTCTGGACCTCGCCCGTGCCCTCCATCGCGTCGAGCTTGAGGCCTTCTGGGAGGTAGGGGGTGGGCATGCGGTCCTTGGCGCCCGCGCCGGAGGCCAGGTAGCCGCCGCCGAGCGCGGTGACGATGCCGGGACCGGGACGTCGCGAGACCGGCAGGGCGAAGATCGCGGCCGGTTGCAGGCGGAAGCTCGCGTAGTTGTCAAACAGCGTCGGCGCGTAGAACCCTGACCCGGCGGTCGCCTCGGTCATCGCCGGCTCGGTCGCGACGCGCTCGAGGTCGCCGGTGCCGCCGGCGTTGACGAACGCCAGCGGCGCGACCTCCGAGACGGCGGCGACCGCCGCGGCGCGGCGCTCGCGCAGCTCGGCGTAGGACGCTTGCTGCATCCGCGCGATCACCATGCTCTTGGCGCGCGCGCCGGCGATCTTGTCGCCCTGGCCGGCGATGTGGCCCTCGTAGGACATCATCCCCGCGAGCGTGAACCCGGGGCGCACCACGATCGTCTCGGCCAGCGCCCGGGCCTGCTCGGGGGTGTGGATCGGTGAGCGCTTGGCGCCGATCTTGACGCGCGAGCCCGCCGTCCAGAACGACGCGTCGAAGTCCAGGCAGACGCGGATCGGCGCGGCGACGTCGCCGACCGCCGACGCGATCAGGTCGAGGTGCTCGACCGAGTCGATCATCACCACGGGCGCGCCGTCGGGGTCCTCCGTGGTCAGCGCGGCGAGCTCGCGCAGGGCAGCGCGGTCGCTCGTCGGATAGGCGACGACGAGGTCGGTGAAGCCCTCGCGCGCCAGCCACAGCGTCTCGGGCAGCGTGAACGTCAGCAGCCCCTGGTAGCCGGCGTCGCGGTCGAGGATCGTGCGCAGCAGCGCCCGGCAGCGCAGCGACTTGGACGCGACGCGGATCGGCTTGCCGGCGCTGCGCGCCAGCATGCCGGCCGAGTTGGACCACATCGCGTCGAGGTCGACGAACGCGAACGGCGCGTCGAGGTCGGCGAACGCCGTCTCGTAGCGCTCCAGCCGCCGGGTGGGGGTGAGCATCAGGACCGCACCGGTGCGGTGACGGGCCCAAGGACGCGGCGGGTGTAGTCGTTGGCGAACACGCCGTCCGGGTCCATGCGGGCGCGCACCGCCTGGAAGCGGTCCCACTCCGGGTAGCGCTCGCGCAACGTCGCGGCGGACTGGTAGTGGCGCTTGCCCCAATGCGGGCGCCCGCCATAGGAGTCCATGATCTCCTCGAAGCCGCGGAAGAACGACTCGAACTCCATGCCGGTGTACTGATGGGCGGCGATGTAACACGTCTCGCGCTCGTGCGCCGTCGACAGGAAGGCGTCGTCGCCGGCCGCGAAGCGCACCTCGAACGGGAACAGGATCGGCAGCTTGCGACGCTCGACCAGCGCCAGCGCGAGCTCCAGCGCCTCGCGTGCGTGCGCGCGCGGGATCGCGTATTCGGTCTCGGTGAAGCGCACGTCGCGCTGGGTCGCGTAGACCTTGTAGGCGTGGTCCTGGACGCGCGCCTCCGACATCGCCCCGGCCATCATCCGGTTCAGCCGTGGCACCATGCGTTCGAAGCGCCGCCCGGTCCCGCAGCTCAGCTTGAGCACGTGGTTCTCGATCACCTGCTCTTGGATGGTCCGCTTCCATTGGGCCTGCGGCTTGGGAGCAGCATCGCTGCGGACCGTCGACCGCGTCAGCGCCGTGCGCGTGTAGGGCCAGAGAAAGAACTCAAAGTGGTCGTTGCCGTCGACGTGTTCGTCGAGATGATCGAGCACGTCAGCCAGCGGGAGCGGCTGGTCGTGGCGCTGCAGGGTGTACAGGGGCAGGCACTCGATCGTCACCTGTGACGCGATCCCCAGCGCGCCGAGCGACACGCGTGCGGCGCGCAGCGCCTCCGGGTTAGACGCATCGGTCACGTCGACGGTGTCGCCCGATGCGGTCACGAGGCGCATGCCGACGACCCGCGTGGAGAGGTTGCCAAAGCGCGCGCCGGTCCCGTGCGTCGCCGTGGCCAGCGCGCCGGCGAGTGACTGCGCGTCGATGTCACCTTGGTTCTCGAGCGCCAGCCCGTGGCGCGCGTTCTCCAACCCGAGGTCGTGCAGCGTGATGCCCGCCTGGACGGTCACGAGGCCGGACTCGGCGTTGGCGTCGATCACCCGCTGCAACCCGGTGGTGTCGACCAGCAGGCCGTCGGTGCAGGCGATGTCGGTGAACGAGTGCCCGCTGCCCACGGCCCGAACGGGCAGGCCGTCGGCTGCGGCCTGGGCGACGACCTGGGCCAGCTCGTCCTCGCTGGCCGGCCGCGCGATCCGTGCCGGGGCGCAGTGCTGATCGCCCGCCCAGTTCTTCCAGGTCTCGGTCATCGACTCTTAGGGTGACACTGCCACGCCGAGCGAGTCGGCGGCCACGAGCTTGGGCGCGCCGTCCTCGTAGAAGACGTCGAGCTCGGCGATGGTGAAGCCTGCGGTCGTCAGGAGATCGACGATCGGCCGCGTGAGATGACAGCCGCCGAAGAGTCGTTTCTGCAGCGGCTCGAAGCGGTGCTGCCAGCGCTGGACGCCCGCGTCGGGGGCCAATCCGTGCTCGACGAAGTGCAGGGTCGCTCCGGGCTTGAGGACGCGTCGCACCTCCTGCAGTGCGGTGGCGACGTCAGGGATCGTGCACAGCGTCCACGTCGACACCGCCGAGTCAAAGCTGTCGTCCTCGAACGGCAGTGACTGGCCATCGAGACCCGCGCGCTCGATCGCGACGCTCGACGCGTTCACGCGCTTGGCGGCGAGGTTCCATCCCACGTCGGCCGGCTCGACCGCAGCGACCCGCCTGACGGCCTGCGGATAGAACGGGACGTTGAGCCCTGAGCCAAAGCCGATCTCGACGACGTCCCCTTCGAGGCCTGCGCAGACACGGCGCCGATGCGGCTCGTTGGCCTGCATGCCGCAGGCCACGTTGATGAGCCGTGGAAGGATCTTCTCGCCGTAGATTCCCATCAATAGTCCTTCGCTTCCTCCAGAGTTTGCGACAGGGGATGCTCGGTGAGCAAGGGCTTGATCATGTCAACCGGCAGCGGGAACACGATCGTCGACGCCCCCTGCTGCCCGCTGACCTCCACGAGCGTCTGCAAGTAGCGCAGTTGCAGCGTCACCGGGTTGCGGCTGATCACGTCCGCCGCATCGCTGAGGCGGGCGGCGGCCTGGAACTCCGCCTCGGCGCCGATGACCTTCGCGCGCCGCTCGCGCTCGGCTTCGGCCTGGCGCGCCATCGCGTGCTGCATGCGCTCCGGGATCTCGACGTCCTTGATCTCGACGGTCGTGACCTTGACGCCCCACGGCTCGGTCTGGTCGTCGATGATCTGCTGCAGGTGCTCATTGAGCCGCTCGCGCTCGGCCAGCAGCGCATCCAGATCGGCCTTGCCCAGCACCGAGCGCAGCGTCGTCTGCGCGATCTGGGAGGTCGCCGCCACGACGCTCTCGATCTCGATCACCGAGCGGGTCGGATCCACGATCCGGTAGTAGGCCACGGCGGTCACGCGGGCGGGCACGTTGTCGCGGGTGATGATCTCCTGGACGGGGATCTTGAGGGTGACGGTGCGCAGGCTCACCCGCACCATGCGATCGACCGCCGGCATCAACATCACGAGGCCCGGGCCGCGGTGCTCGGTGACGCGGCCGAGCCGGAAGACGACGCCCCGCTCGTACTCACGCAACACCCGCACTGAAGCGAAGACGAGCGCGAGCACCGCCCCGAGCAGGCAGAGAATCAAGATGACGACTGCGAGGATCATGCGATCAGCTCCCACTCCTCGGCGCGGCGCACGCAGAGCGTGAGGCCCGCGAGGCGTTCGACGACAACAGGATCGCCTTCGTGCAGGTCGGCCTCCTCGCCGGGGCCCCAACTGTGGCGCGCGCGCCACAGTTCGCCGTCGACGTAGACCTGCCCATCGGGCTCGCTCCACGCCCGGACGACGCCGACACGTCCCGACAGCGCCTCCGGGCCCGCGCGGATGCGGGCGGCCAGCAGCAGCCCCGCTCCGACCGGCACGGCGACCATCGCGTTGGCGCCGACCGCGGTCGCCAGGACCGCGACCGCGACGACCAGCACGATCGCGCCGGCCGTGCCGAGCGCACCGCTGGGCACGTGCGCCTCGGCGACCACGAGCGCGATGCCCGAGAGCAGCAGGACGATGCCGAGAGCGGTCATGGGGGAGGCCTCACGTCGATGATACGCCCCGCGCAACGGCCTGCCGAGCCTTTGCCGGGCTCGTCGGCAAACCGATTCTCGGCAGGGCTCGCGGACCCGGCGTAGCATCGGCTGAGCCCGTCGGAAGGAGGCCCGTGACGCACGTGCCCCGGCAGTGCCGGATGTCCATGGTCATCCACGCACAGAGAAGGAGAAGTGGTGTTCACCACCATTCGCCAGTACCGCTGCAACCCCGACGACGCCCGCGACATCGCGCATTTGGCCGACGAGCACTTCGCCGACCAGCTCGCGCAGATGGAAGGCTTCATCGCCTATGAGCTGATCGACTGCGGCTCGGGCGACGTCTTCACCACGACGGTCTTCACCGACCGAGCCGCCTCGATGCGGTCCAACGAGCTCGCGGCCGAGTTCATCAACGAGCACTTGGCCGACTTCCAGATCGAGCGCGTCGGGGCGTTCACCGGGGCGGTGCTCGTCAACCGCGCGGAGTCAGACGTCCTCGAGCTCGTGCACGCCTGAGACCCACTACGCGGCCGCGGCGCCGGCGGTGGCTGCGGTCGCGCGGCGGATCGTGATGTCGCCGTGGCTGGTGCGGGCCTTGACGGCGACGGTCTGCGCTGCGGCAGGCGGTGCGCCGGCGGCCTCGAGCTCCTGGCGCACCGAGCCGTAGCTGGTGCGGACGTCGAGGCGTGCGGCCGTGCCCTCGGCGACCCCGATCTCGATGCTGCCGAACGCGGTGCGCAACTCGACGTCGCCGTGACGCACCGCGCCGATGCGCAGGCTGCCGTTGGCGGTCTTGGCGACGAGCCCACCGGCGACGCGGTCAACGACGATGTCGCCGTTGGACGCCGCGACGCGCACGTCGCCGCCGGCGCTGCCGATCGTCGTGGCGCCGTTGCCGTTCTTGACGATGACGTCGCTGTCGACTGCGCCGAGCGCCACCGCGCCCGTGCCGGTGACGACGAGCGCGGTGCCGTTGGCGGCGTCGACGCTGATGTCACCGGCGCCGCTGATGACCTTCAGCGGCCCGGTCCGGTCAAGGCGGATCGCGCCCGCGCCGCTCTTGAACGTGGACTCGCCCAGTACCCCTTCGCTGCGCAGCTCGCCGACGCCGGTCTTGCCGTCGACGCGTGAGCCGGCCGGCAGGGCGATCGTCACCTCGACGGCGCCGGTGCGCGACCAGCCCAGGCCCTGGCGCAGGGTCTTGACGAGCAGCCGGCCGCCGGCGAGCTCGACCCGCGCCTCGTCGGCGGCGCGGACGTCGGCTTTGCGGGTCGCGTCGCGTGGGCGGATCTCGACGACCGTGTCATCGCGCTCGGTTGCGGTGAGGTGGGCGTCGCCGGCGGCGAGATCGAGGCTGACCTGGATCGGCTGGGGCGTGGGGAACGTGGGCATGGTGGTGTCCTTCCTGGGGAGAGAGGGGTCAGAGGGGCCGACGGGTCAGACGACCCAGCCGGAGAACTTCTCGCCGCCGCTGCGGGTGTGGTCGGCGGACGGCGTGCTGCTGCCAGGCTCGACGGCCGCGGCCACGGCGCGGACGAGCCACGCGTTGACCGAGAGGCCGGCGGACGCCGCGGCACCATCGACGCGCGACTTCAGGGAGTCGGGGAGCCGGAGGCTGATACGGGCCTGTACGCCGTCGTCGTCTGCGCCCACTGGGGAGTTGGGCGCCGTCGCGCTCGCCGGCTCCTCAGCCGGTGGCGCGACGACGACGAGCTCGGGCTCGCCGCCGCGCAGTCGCACGTCGACCGAGCCCGGGGCTAGCTCGGACGTGATCTCGCCGGCCGCCGCCGAGAGCGCGTCGAGCAGCATCAGCCGCGCAGCCGCGTCCAACGGCGCCGTCAACCGCTCGGCGAGCGCCCGAGCCTCCTCGCCGCCGGCCTCGGCAGCGACGATCAGCTGGCGGTGAAGCGACTCGACGTAGGGCGCAAGATCCATGGCGCCATTGTGACATCATTTTGATGTCATTGCAACATCATGCTCCGCTTGGGGGGCGAGATCAGCAACCCAGGGCCCCTATACGGCATATGGGCGATCTTGCTCCCAAGTCCTACAAGTCCAAGCGGATCTGGGACGTGGCGCCGGAGCGTCGGTTCCTGTTCCACTACACGGATGTCGGAGCGGCCCGGGCGATCTTCGCGACCCGTACCGTCAAGGTTGGCTGGCGTCATCCACGGCGACCGGGCTTCTATGTCTGCGGGTACGCGCCGGGCGCGGTGACGCCGACCGAACTGCGTTCGCTTGTTCTCGATGGGGCGGCTGGGTGGCAGCGCCGCACGTACGCAGTGGTCGTCATCGAGGTTCTCCCGCCGCTGAGCTTCGAGCGAGACGACGTCAGGGGCGATGCGTGGTGTCACCGGGCGGAAGCTGGGACCGAGCTTCATCTGCCGCTTCATGTCCTCGGCTACGGCGTCCGCGAACGCGGACGGCAACGCGAGTGGCGACTCTCCTACGGCTGCTATGACAAGTGACTTTCAAAAGTCATTTGATGTCGCTACCATCGGTGCACTCATGGCTGACTCCCGCGCCTCGGCGATAGATCTCAGCGGTCCTCAATTGCGCGGCAACCACCGGGGCTACCACCTGGGTGACGAGGTCGTCGATGGGTTCCCTGACCAGCCGCAGCTGCCGCCCTTTCAGCGGCGTTTGATCGCCGAGTGGGCCAAAGCGCTTGACCATGAGCTCTCTGCCGCGCAGCAAGTGCTCCTCCAGACGCGTCCGACGCCGCCGGAAGCGCAGCTGCAGATCTTGAGGGCGGCGCATCGCGATGGCGATCACGATGTGCCACGTCTCGTTGAGTCCGGTGTCTACGAGACGCTTGACGCCGCCGACATCGACCGCTGCGAGTGGCCGGAGGAGGTGCTGGGCGAGGCCCGCAGCTATCCGGTCAACGCGACCGAGCTCGCCACGCTTGCAGGTGTGACGTACAAGCAGATCCGCGACTGGGACAAAGGCGGGCTGCTGCCGTCCCACGACGTCGATGGCCGACGCCAGTACTTCTCGGCGGCCGCTCTCACGGCGTGCGCGCTCAAGCCGTTGGACAGATGGCAAATCGCGGCGCTTCGAGGCGTGCTCAGCGCGGATCGCGACAGCGGCTTTCGTCGTCTCATTGATTACGTCAGCGTTTGAACTAAGGCCTGTCGACGGCGCTCGCCCGCGCGTGGATCGGCCCGTCGGCGTCCACGAGCCGGCCGCCCGGCCGGTGTGACCGTGCGGCGAGGATCTCGGCGAGCACCGAGATCGCTGTCTCGGCTGGGGTGCGGGCGCCGATGTCCAGCCCGCAGGGGGCGTGGATGCGGTCGAGCTCGGCGTCGGTGATGCCGGCTGCGCGCAGGCGTTCGACGCGCGCGGCATGCGTCCGCCGGCTGCCGAGGGCGCCGACGTAGCCGGCGCCGCTGGCCAACGCGGCGATCAGCGCCGGCTCGTCGAACTTGGGGTCGTGGGTGAAGACGAGCACCGCGTCGCGTGGGCCCAGCGCGCGGCCGGCTAGAAGGCGGTCGGGCCAGTCGACCACGACCTCGGCGTGGACGGCAAAGCGCGGGTTACGTGCGAAGGCCAGCCGTGCGTCGCAGATCGTCACCCGGTAGCCGATCTCGACGGCTTGGCGGGCCAGCGCGGCGGAGAAGTCGATGGCGCCGACGATGACCATCACCGGCGGGGCGGCGAACGCCTGGAGGTGCACCCGCAGCTCGGAGCTCAGCACCTCACCGCCGGCGCCGTAGCGCCGGACCGCGCTCATGCCCTCGTCGAGGAAGCCACGCGCGTCGCGGACGACCGAGTGGGCCAGCAGCTCCGGGCCGTCGAGCGACCCGATCGCACGGTCCTCCAGCACGGCGAGTTTGGCGCCGGCGCCGTCGCCGTCGATGACGGTGGCCAGCACCGCGGGGCGGCCGTCCGCGACGGCGTCGCGCACCGCAGTGAGCGCGTCGCGATGGGCCTCGGTGATCTCGGCCACGAGCAGCTCGACCGTGCCGCCGCACATGAGCCCCACGCCGATCGCCTGCTCGTCGGTGATCCCGTAGCGCACCGTCCGCGGTGGGGCTCCGTTGAGCACGCGCGCCGCTTCCTCCACCAGCGCTCCCTCGACGCAGCCGCCGGTGACCGATCCCTCGATGCGGCCAGTGTCGTCCAGCAGCATCTCGGCGCCCGGATCCAAGGGGGCTGAACCGAGCGTCTCGATCAGTGTCGCCGCGACCACGCGATGGCCCTCGTCCAGCCACCGCAGCGCGACGTCCTGGGATCGGGGCAGCGCGTCGGTCATGCCAACAGTGTCGGGCTTTCCAGTGGCGGCGGCGCGGACCGGTAGGTGGCCGGCGTCGCGCTCAAGGTGATGGGGTTGCGCGTCAGCCGCGCGAGGCTGCCGTCGACGCGGGGCAGCTCGACGATCGGATCGAGCCCGAGCGCTTCGGCCAGCGCGAAGGCGCCGGCGATATCGTTGACCTGCCCGGCGGGCACGCCGACCGGCGAGAGCGCGGCGACCCAGGCGGCCGCGTCACGGCCCGCCAGGCGTGCGACCAGCGCGTCGCGCAGCGCCCCGCGGTGCGCGACCCGCGCGCCGTTGGTCGCGAAGCGCTCGTCGCGAGCTAGCTCGGGCGTGCCGACGGCCTCGCACAGCGCGGCGAACTGCTTGTCGTTGCCGACCGCGAGGACGAGGTCGCCGTCGGCGGTGGGGAAGAGCTCATACGGCGCGATTGACGGGTGCGCGTTGCCCATCCGTCCGGCGACGGCACCGGCCAGCGTGTAGGCCGAGCCCTGGTTGACCAGGGCGGCAAGCAAGGACGACAACAAGTCGACCTCGACGCGCTGGCCCTCGCCGGTGCGATCCCGGTGGCGCACCGCGGCCAGGACGCCGACCGCGGCGAAGAGACCGGTGATGACGTCGACCAGCGCGACGCCGGCCTTCTGCGGCTCGGCGTCGGCCTCGCCGGTGATCGACATCAGGCCGCCGAGCGCCTGGACGAGGAGGTCGTAGCCCGGCAGCGCCGCGCCGGCGCCCGCGCCGAAGCCGGTGATCGAGCAGTACACCAACTTGGGGTCGGCCGCCGACAGCGTTGGCCAGTCGAGGCCGAGCCGGTCCATGACGCCGGGGCGGAAGTTCTCGACGACGACGTCGGCGCTCGCGACCAGCGCGCGCGCCCGGGCGGCGCCTTCCGGCGTGGTCAGGTCGATGGCCTCGGAGCTCTTGTTGCGGTTGACGGCCTGGAAGTAGGTGGCGTCCCCGCGCTCGTCGAATGGCGGGCCCCAGGCGCGGGTGTCGTCACCGACTCCCGGTCGCTCGACCTTGACCACCGTGGCGCCGAGGTCGGCAAGGACCATGGTGGCCAGAGGTCCCGCGAGCACGCGCGAGAAGTCGACGATCGCCAGGTCTTCGAGCGCTTGGGCCATCTGGTTAGATATTAGATCTTCGAATATTCATCCGCAAGGAGCCCTGTTGTGAGTACCGCTGCCGCCCCGCCCGAGATCCGCCCCAAAGACTTCCTGGGCATCGATCACCTCCTCTCCGACGAGGAGCGCGACATCCGCGACACCGTCCGCGCGTTCGTCAACGACCAGATCGTGCCCGACGTCGGCGAGTGGTTCGAGGCGGCCCAGATCCCATACGCCGAGCTTGCGCCGGCGCTGGGCAAGCTGGGGGTCTTGGGCATGCACCTGACCGGCTACGGCTGCGCGGGCGCCTCGGCCACCGCCTACGGCCTGGCCTGCCTGGAGCTGGAGGCCGGCGACAGCGGCATCCGCTCACTCGTCTCGGTGCAGGGCTCGCTGGCCATGTACGCGATCTGGCGCTGG
>JBEVLC010000074.1:0-4184 GCA_040509415.1 Baekduia sp.
GGTGGGTGGTTGGGGGGGCGTTAGACGGGGGTTCCGGGGCCCCCCCCCGGCCGTTGCACCAGCGGCCGGGCCGAGAGGTAGTCGTCAACGGTGGGCGCAGCGGCCGCGGCGGGACCCGCGCTGAACCCGGCGCACGCCGCAACGAGCACCATCGCAGCCGCGGTCGTGTGTCGTCGCACGCGTCGAGTTCTCATCGGTGGCGACCGGCGTCCCGCCGGTCAAGAGCACGCACCTTCTTCGAGCGCTTTGATGATGTAAAGGGCAAGTTCTTCCCCCAGCGTGAAGGTGGTGCTCAGACCAGCCCCTTCGTGGCTTGGAGGACACGCGCGGCTCCGGCAGATTGGTCGGCATCGGCGCGGCGCAGGATCGCCGCCCTCGCCAACAACGGAGGAACTTCTGATGCTCAGCTCCCGCAAACGCGTCCTCGCGCTCATCGCATGCCTGGTCGTGGGCGCCCTCGCGGCCACCGCCGGCAGCGCGAGCGCCTGGTCGCGCGGCAACGTGTGGGTCAACTTCGGTCCATGGAACTGCCCGTCCGGCGGCTCGGTCGTCGGCGTCTACTGGGCCAACGACGTACTGTCGGTCGGCCCGCCCGGCGGCGACTGGGGCGACCGGGTGATCTACCCGAGCGTCCGGATCGGCGCGGCCAACACCATCAGCTACCAGCTGATGTGCAAGAAGTGGTTCTACACCTACCGTGGCGTCGTGAGCCAGCGCTCCATCACGCCCAGCCGGTCCGGGCAAAGCTATTGGTTCTAGGCCGCCGCGCGTGCGTCGCCGCGTCGGAACTAGGCTCCGCATCATGTCCGGAGCCTCGCCCGACGCTGCGGCGCACGCGGCCGACCCGCTCGCTCGGCACGCGGCGACGCCCGCGGAGCTGCAGTCCCTCCTCGCGCTGCGGCAGTCCCTCGCGCCGTTCCTCGCCTTCCGCGACGGCGATGGCCGCCTGCGGCTCGAGCCGCTGGCCAAGGACACACGCCGGATCCTGACGATCGGGCGGCGGGAGGACTCCGACATCGTGATCGCCTGGGACGGCCGCGTGTCGGCGCTGCACTGCGAGCTCGTCGGAGCCGCCGGGACCTGGAGCCTCCGCGACGACGGGCTCTCGACCAACGGGACGTACGTCAACGAACAGCGGGTGACGCGACGCCGCCGGCTGAACCCCGACGACCGCATCCGCGTCGGGCACACCGTCCTGGCGTACGAGGCGCCCGGTCCCACGCTCGCGACGACGATCGCCGCGGGAGCGCAGACCATGATCGACGTGAGCGCGGCTCAGCACCGCGTGCTGGTCGCGCTGTGCCGACCGTACTTCGCCCCTGGCGTCATCGTGGCCTCACCGGCGTCCAACCAGCAGATCGCCGACGAGATCGTGATTGGCCTCGACGCCGTCAAGACGCACCTCCGCGCGCTGTTCCGGAAGTTCGAGCTGGACGACCTGCCTCAAGGCCGCAAGCGCGCCCAGCTGGCGGAGTGCGCGCTCCAGCTGGGGATCGTCAGGGCACCGGACTTCACGGGCTGATCTCCACGCCCGCGAGTCTGCTGAGCAGATCGGGCTCGCAGCTTCAGGGCCGTGACGGCCGAAAGGGCATATCGGCTAGCGCAGCGCGAGTGCCTCGAGCGTCGAGACGACCCCACAGCGGCCTGCCGACGCCGGCCACCTACGACGACCAGGACCGCCTCGTCACATATGGGTCGCTGCGCTACACCCACCACAACGAGGACGGCCAGCTGGCGACCAAGCGCGACACGACGACCGGTGCGGTCACCCGATACGCCTACGACGTGCTAGGCAACCTCCGCAGCGTGGAGTTGCCGAACGGCGGCGAGATCGAGTACCTGGTCGACGGCGCCGGTCACCGCGTCGGCAAGCGTGTGGACGGCACGATCCGCGAGCGACTGCTCTGGGGAGATCTGGGCCCGATCGCGGAGCTGGACGCCGACGGCGACGTGACGTCGCAGTTCGTGTACACCGGCACGTCGACCACGCCGGAGTACGTGGTGCGTGGCGGTCGGACTTACCGGATCCTCAGCGATGAACGCGGCAGTCCACGGCTCGTTGTGGACGTCGACAGCGGTGAGGTCCTCAGCGCATCGACTACGACGAGTTCGGGCGCATGCTCAGCGACTCGGCACCCGGCTTCCAGCCGTTCGGGTTCGCCGGTGGGCGGGGCGACGCCGACACAGGCCTGCTCCGCTTCGGCCTGAGGGACTACGACCCGGAGACCGGCCGCTGGACCGCCAAGGACTCGCTCGACTTCGCTGCTGGCGACCCGAACCTCTATGGCTACGTGATGGGCGACCCCATCAACGCTGTGGACCCATCCGGGCTCATCGGGCTTCCGTCGCTCGGCGACCTCGAGCAGACCGCCATCGGCTGGGGCGACGGGATCACGAACACCGCGATCGACCTCGCCGAGACCGGGCTGCAGATGCAGATGCACTTGCCGATCGACCTGCCGTCCACGCAGACGATTCGCCAGTGGATCGGCGTCGACGACGTCGTCCAATACTGCTCGGCTGGTACAAGGGTGGCAAGGTCGGCGGCTATGTCACGATCGCGGCCGTCACCGGCGGGCGGGCAGGCAACGCATGGGGACCGGAGTTCGACGTCGGCCAGACGCGCCTCGCGCCGTTCGGCGCACCCAAGGGCAAGTGGTGGTCACGGCTGCCGCACTACCACCGCGGCCGATATGGTCCAGAAGGAGCCCCGCTCCCCGGTCGGCACCGGCCGTGGCAGCCCAAGAGCCCGGACACGAGCTTCCGGGACCGCTTCTGATGTCTCAGCTCATCCTCCTCTTGGACGATCGCACGGTGACGCTGTTCGCGACATCGGAGGCGCTCATCGAGGAAGTGGAGGCACCCGAGGTCCGGGCGGGAGCCCTCCGTGTGTTCGACGCGGACGGCACGCCACTGGATCTGCTGGTCGAGGGGCGAACGGTCGTCCTCGGCGGTCCACTCGAGCACACCGAGGAGAGCGACGCCGCACTGCTGGCAGGACTGCGCGATCACCTCGAGGTGCTGCGCGAGCGCGGGAAGATCGATCTCGACCCCTCCACCCTCGACCGCGATGGCGCACTCGCAGCCATCATGGAGCGCGACGGAGTCACGCAATAGCGCTGTGCTGCAGCGCTGCTCAGTACACGCGCCAGGGGCTCCCGCCCACATGCTTGACGAGGGAAGCGCTGCCACCACGCTTGCGAAGACCGATGCCTGCGTCCCGTGAGGCCTGCTCGCCCTGACCCGAAGGGTAGGTAGGACGAGTGTCGTCCGGGCGGGGTTGCGTCGGGCGGTCGGCTATCACTTGGCCTAGGGTGATTTCCGCCTGTAGGTCGCAACCACTCGGGAGTGATGTTGGTGCAGAACACCACGTGCCATATGTCGATCTCGCTCGACGGCTTCGTCGCCGGACCAGAGCAGAGTCGCGAGCACCCGCTGGGTAAGCGCGGGAGGGAGGTGCACGGCTGGCACCTGGGCGACGAGCGCGCCAATGAGGCCGACGAGACGGCGGCTGGCTGGCTTATGCGTCCGCGTGGCGCCTATGTGATGGGCCGCAATATGTTCGGGCCAATCCGCGGTGAGTGGGAGGAGGACTGGCGCGGGTGGTGGGGACCCGAGCCGCCGTACCACGCTCCGGTGTTCGTGCTCACCCATCACGCGCGCGCGCCGATCGAGATGGACGGCGGGACGACCTTCCATTTCGTCACCGGCGGGTTCGACGCCGCCTACGCGCAGGCGCGCGAGACCGCCGGTGATGACGGCGTGGACATCGCGGGCGGGGCCTCGACCGTGCGGCAAGCGCTGATCGCTGGGGTCGTCGACGAGCTCACGCTCGACATCGCCCCGGTGTTGCTCGGGTCCGGCGAGCGGATCTTCGATGGCGTCGAGTCCTTCGGCATGGAGCCGGTGGAGGTGCTGCATTCGCCGCTGGCCACGCACATCCGCTACCGCCGGGCGAGCCGAAGGGCGCCGCGCATGTAGTCCTTGTTCAGCAGGAAGGTCTTCTCGCCGGCCGGGCCGCTGGGGTCGGAGATCGGACGCTGCGCGCAGCGCAAACCGGTCCCTTCCATGAACATCCAGTTCAGCCGCTGCTCGAGCGTCCCTCCCATCACTGACGGCGGCGGCCATCTCATCGTCGTCGCAGATCCTCGTGAACTCCGAGCGCAGATCGTTGTGGGCGTACA
>JBEVLC010000075.1:0-19730 GCA_040509415.1 Baekduia sp.
GTCTGCGCAAGGCCAAGCGGGATGTTCGTGTCAAGGTGTCCTTTACCCCGAAGAACACCAAGAAGACCCGCGTCGCTTACTCATCCAGGGCCAAGACGGCCAACAAGCGCTAACCCGCAACACCCAGGGCGCCCGGCGGAGACCCCAATCTCCGCCGGGCAGCCCGCCAAGCGAATTCCCGCCGCCACCGTTTAGCGCGACGCCTCCAGGGAATCCCATTGCGCCAGGAAACGATCGATCACCGATCGGTCCGTGAGCAAGGGGGCAGCATCGTGTCGTGGCCGTTGATCGCAACCGATCAGGCTCAGCAGCGCGCCGGGGAGGAGCAGGCCGTGGACTTGGTCGTGCACCAGGCCTGCCGGCTCCCGGGCGTCGAGGGCGCGCTGATCCTCGTCGCCGACAGCGCGGCCACCAGCGCGATGCGGGTCGTCGCGGGCGCTGGCGCCGGCGCAACCCATCGCGGCACCATGCACGCGCCGGGGCACCTCGATCGCCTCGGCGTCGTCGCGCAGGTCCCAATCTCCGACAGCGATAGTGAGGAGCTCGGAACGCTGGCGATCATCGGGGGCGCCGCGGCGGCCGCTGGCACTGGCCTCGACGACGCGGTCAACGGCCTTGCCGCCCTGGCAGCGCTGGGCTGGCGCCACACCGAGCGCGCCGCCGCGGTCGAGCGTGTCTTCGAGGCCGGCGTCGGCGCGCTCGCCAGGCTGCTCGATCTCCGTGACGGTTACACGGGCAGCCACGCTGAGGAGGTCGTCGCGCTCTGCGACGCGATCGCCCGCCACCTGCAGTTGCCGCCGGTGACCGTCCGCGAGCTCGAGACGGCCGCCCGCCTGCACGACCTTGGCAAGATCGGGGTGCCCGACGTCATCCTCCACAAGCCCGGCCGTCTGACGCCGGCCGAGTGGGAGGTCATGCGCATGCACCCCGGGTGGGGCGCCGAGGCGCTGGCCAGTGTGCCCGGGGGCGCGGGCGTGGCTGCCGCTGTCCGGGGCCATCACGAGCGTTGGGACGGCCGAGGCTACCCCGACGAGCTCTGCGGCGAGGAGATCCCGATCGCGAGCCGCATCATCGCTGTCGCCGACGCCTGGCACGCGATGACCTCCAACCGCTCCTACCGCCGCGCGCTCGATGAGGAGCATGCTCGCCAGGAGCTGCGCGACGGGGCCGGGAAGCAGTTCGACCCCGCGGTGGTCGAGGCGCTGCTAGTCGTCACGGCGGCAAACCGAGACCGCGCAGGGCGCTTTCACCGCGAGGGCGACCAGGTGTCCGCCCCCGAGCCCGCGCCCGCTCCGGCCACTGCTGGTGAGGAGCGCCGGCGTCGCGCCTCGGCACTCTCAGGCGCCATGGCACGCGTCGCGCGCCTGCCCGCGTTACGCGAATCGCGCGAGCGCCTCGAGCAGATACTCGCCGACCCCTCCCGTGGTGACGCCGAACTGCTGGGCATCGTCGAGTCCGACCTCGCTCTGACCGTCGCGACCATCCGCGCCGCCAACGCGCTGAGCACCACCCAGCGCTCGATCACCACCATCCCCGACGCCCTCCGCCAGCTCAACCGCGAGCAGCTCGCAGACATCGCCGCCGCGGCGGGCTCGATCGACTACTTCCAGCACATCGCCGGCTGGGAGAAGCCACTCGAGCACCTGCGCCTGCACGCGATGGCGACCCAGCGAGCGACCGATCTCGTCGCGCGGATGCTGCACCACCCCGACCACGACACGTTGCTGGTCGGCGCGCTGCTGCACGACATCGGCAAGCTCGTCCTCGAGCAGTCCTCGCCTGGCTACCCGCGCGCGGTGCACGGCGACGCCGACACGCCGGACGGCCGCGTCCGCGCCGAGCAGCGGGCGCTGGGCATCGACCACGCGCTCGTCGGTGGGCTGATGCTGCGCCGCTGGGCGATGCCCGAGGAGATCGCCGTGATGGTCGAGGGCCACCACGCGATCGACGCCGAGGGCCCGGCGGCGGTGCTGCGCCTCGCCGACATGCTCGCCCACTACGCCCACGCCCGGCCCGTGGATCCACAGGTCATGCTCCACGCCGCGGGCGCCGCCGGCCTCTTGCCCCAGCAATTGCGCGCGCTGATGTTCGACATGTCGCGCACGGGCGATGCGACGCCCCGCGCCCTCGAGCCCTCGCCGCTGTCGCGTGCCCAGACGGCGGTGCTGCGCGGTCTGGCCGACGGCAAGATCTACAAGGAGATCGCGGCCGACATGGGGCTGTCGGCGAGCACCGTGCGCACGCACTGCCACAACGTCTACCGCAAGCTCGGCGTCTCAGACCGCTCTCAGGCCGTCCTGCACGCGACCGCGCGCGGTTGGCTCTAGGACAGGTGGCGTGTCGGCGCACTTGCCGTTTCGGCATGGCGCGCACTAGGGTGGCGAAGTCGACCGACCTTCGGAGGGGAAGTCATGAGAGACCGGCGCATCGTCGCAGCAGAAGCACTGGGAACGTTCGTCTTGGTGTTCGGGGGTGTCGGCTCGGCGGTCATCGCTGGCAAGGTGATCGGACCGTTGGGGGTTGCCTTTGCGTTCGGCCTCTCACTGCTCGCTATGGCCTACGCCATCGGGCCGATCTCCGGCTGCCACATCAACCCGGCGGTGACGGTCGGCCTGTTGGTCAGCAAGCGGGTCACCGTGGCCGAGGCGGTCCAGTATTGGATCGGTCAGGTGATTGGCGCCGTCGTCGCGGCCTTCGTGCTGTTCGTGGTGATCAAGTCGCGTACCGGTGGCTATGACCTGTCAGACAATGGCTTTGGCGCCAACGGTTACGGCAGCCACTCGCCCGACGGCTATCCGCTTGGCGGCGCGTTGATCATCGAGGTCGTGCTGACCGCGCTGCTCGTCTTCACCGTGCTGTCGGCCACCGATCGCATCGCCAACGTCGCCTTCGCGGGAATCCCGATCGGCCTCGTGCTGACGCTCATCCACCTCGTCGGCATCCCGGTCGACAACACCAGCGTCAACCCAGCGCGCAGCCTCGGCCCGGCGCTCTTCGTCGGCGGCTGGGCGCTCGAGCAGCTCTGGCTCTTCATCGTCGCGCCGATCATCGGTGCGGTGGTCGGCGCCGCGTTGCACGGCTTCCTGTTCACGGGCGCGGCGCCGATTCCGGCGGAGGAGTCGGCGGTGGCCGCGGAGCCGAGCACGACCAGGGGTTAGCTCACGTAAGCGTCCCGGCCGTTTGGCAGGGGCCTGCTGGCGTTCTTCGGAAGGAATCGCAGAGCATGGGGTCTGGGGAATGACGGTCACAAGACCAAGAGCCTGACGTTGAACCTTAAGAAGGGCCACTATGCCCTGATCTGCAACCTCAAGGGCCACTACAAGGGCGGCATGCACACCGACCTGACGGTCAGTTAGCCAACGACAACCTTGCCGTTCATCCCTGGGTGGATCGTGCAGTGATAGGTGAACGTGCCGGTCCGGGCGAAGCGCAGGGTGTAGGACCCGGACTTCTGCGTCTTGCTGTGCTTGGTTGCAAAGGTGACGTTGTGCGGCGTGTCGCCGTCCTTCCAGACCCACTTGACTGATGCGCCCCTGGCGATCTTGACGGTGGATCTCTTGAAGGAGATGTCTTTGAGCGTGACCGTGGTCGTGCTTGTCGCGTGCGCGCGCGGCGGCGCGGCGGCGAGCGCGGGCGTCAAAGAGGAGACTGATGCGCACGCGCAGAGTGCGCCGGCGGCGAGGAGGAGTCGGTGGCTGGTCATGTCCGTTCTTGCGCTGCTTGGCGCAGAACGGATCACCGCGGCGGCAGTCAGCCGCTGGCGGGCCAGCGCGGAGATGAGCCGTTGCGGCGCTCAGTACCCCAGCGTCTTGTGCGAGATCGTCTCGCAGTGGCGGATCTTGTAGCCCTTCTGCGCGCGGCGGCTGACGTAGAGGATGTCCCGGCCGTCGCCGCAGTCGATGAACCCGCGGCCGAAGTGGGCCTTGATCCAGTCGTCGCCGCCGCGGGCGCGGATGATGTTCGTGCCGTGGCTGGCGTAGATGAAGTCGCGGCTGTTGCCGCCGGTGAGGCGGTCGACCTGCGAGGACGGCTGGCCGGAGGGCTTGTAGTCACCCCAGATCACGTCGCCCTGTGGACCGGCGAAGATCGTGTCGTTGCCGTGGCCGCCGAGCAACTCGTTGTGGCCGCGGCGCGCGACGACGCCTGAGCTATGGGCGCACGAACGATTCTTGTGCAAACCGTCGCACGAGTAGGAGCGGTCGGCGCCGCCGAAGAGGTCGTGTCCGGGGCGCGCATCCAGCGGACGGTTCTGGTCCCGCTTGTTCATGAGCAGGACGCCGTTGATCCGCGGCCAGCCCTCGTGGCTGGTCTTCGCCACGGCGACGGCGGTGCTGGAGCCGGCGCTCGCCAACAGCGCAAGCGTCGCGGCAAGGGCCCAGCGGCGGGGGCAGATCGTGGACGGCGGCATGGCGTGGGGACCTCCGGTGACGGTACGGGGGAGAGCGGCCGTCCGCTACAGACGACCCATGACAACTGGATCGGGTGCGCCGCCGGGGATCCTGAGAACAGCCACCCTCGACGGACGGCTGTCAGGAAGACGACAGCCCATGCGGCCGCCGCCGGTGCTCGGCGGAACGCGTGCGCGAACCCGCGTGGCCTACCGTGAAGCGCATGGCGACCATAGTCGACGGTCATGTGATCTCGACCGTCGTGGTCAGGCGGTCGACGTAGTGCGTCGGACACTGGCGGCCGTCTGTCTCGTGCTGGCCTGTCTCGCACCTGCAGCGGCGCTGTCGGCGTGGTGGATCTACGGCCAGGCGACGGACACGACGCGCTTCATGGAGACCGCACGCCCGCTGGCCACCGACGCGACCGTGCAGCGCGCCGTGGTCGACGAGCTCGTCTCTAGGACGGGTGCGCCCTCACGGCTGCGACCGCTGGCCGAGGCCTTCGTCCGCACGAAGGCCTACCGAGCGAGCTGGCTGGCGATCCAGCGCTCGGCCCACGCGCGGCTGGCCGTCCGGCTGACGGGTGACGTCGAGACGCCGCTGACGCTCGACCTCGCCCCGGTCGCCACGAGGCTCCGCGCACGGGTCTCCGCCGCGGGCCTGGCGCCCGTGGCCGACGCGATCGCCGATCCGGCGCCGGTCGTCCTGCTCGACCGCGCCGAAGTGCGGCGCGCGCACGATGCCACCAACGCGGTGCGGATCGTCCGCGGGATCGCGATCCCGCTCGCGGTCCTCGCGCTGCTCGGCGTGGTGCTGACCGCACCGCGGCTTGGCGGCGGGCTCGTCCGGGCCGGGCTGTGCCTGGGCGTGTCGACGCTGCTGCTGGTCGTGGCCGATGCGCTGGCGCGAGGCGCGGTGGCCGGTTCGCTGCGACGCGCGGTCTACGACGTGCTCACCGAGCCGCTGGGTAGTTGGGTGCTCGGCGGTGCCGCCACAGCCATTGCGCTTGTGCTGGCCGGCGTGCTCGTCGGCGCCGTCAGCGGACCTCGTCGTGCGCCAGCGCAGCGAGGCGGTCCAGCCCGCGGCGCATGAAGCCGCGCCAGGCGATCTTGACGACGGGCGTCAGGAGTAGTGCAGCCGCGCGCGAGCGCGCCTGGAAGGTGTAGGTCCAGCGAACGTCGGTAGCGCTGGCGCCGGCCGCCTCGAACCACCACTGCCCGCGGCCCTCGATCGCGACGTGGCGGACCGGACCTGAGAACCCGTTGACGGTGTAGCCGAAGGAGGCTGGCCGCTCGCACGCCGTGACGCGCTCGTGCGCAGTCGATCCGTCGGCGAGGTGCACTGTGCGCCGCGAGCCCGGCGTGTCCCACGGGCCCGACTGCTCGCTGGTGGCGACGACCGCGGGGACCGGGCCCCAACCGGTCAGGATCCGCGGCAACTCGATCGGGATGAACCAGTCAAACAGCGGCTCACGCGCGGAGGGGATGCGGATGCTGACGGTGGTCGCGACGTTCGGCATGGACGCAGATCTTGACGGGTTGGCGCGCGCGGACCAGGAGGACCGGGTGAGTCTTAAGCGGCCGCTCGTCCCGCCGCGCGACCGCTGAACAGACAGCCGCCGAGGAACGTCCCCTCCAGCGAGCGGTAGCCGTGCATGCCGCCACCACCGAAGCCCGCGACCTCGCCGGCGGCGAACAGCCCCGGCACAGGCTTGCCGTCGTCGCCGAGCACGCGCGAGGACAGATCGGTCTCCAACCCGCCGAGCGACTTGCGCGTCAGCACCGAGAGCCGTACCGCGATCAGCGGGCCCGCCTTGGGGTCGAGCAGGCGGTGCGGCGTCGCGACGCGCGCGATCCGGTCTGGCACGTACTTGCGCGCCCCGCGCAGCGCCACGACTTGCAGGTCCTTGCTGTACTTGTTGTCCATCTCGCGGTCGCGCGCGAGCACCTCGCGCTCGACCTGCGCGAAGGTCAGCTCGGCATCGGGCTCCAGCGTCCGCATACCCGCGACGAGGCGCTCCAGCGTGGGCTCCACCAGGAAGTCGCTGCCGTGGCGCATGAACGCTTCGACCGGCCCGGGCGCGCCGGAGCCGACGCGCGACTGCAGCACCGCCTTGATCGACTTGCTCGTGATGTCGGGGTTCTGCTCGGAGCCCGACAGCGCGAACTCCTTCTCGATGATCTTCTGGGTCAACACGAACCACGTGTGGTCGTGGCCGGTCGACATGATGTGCTCCAGCGTGCCGAGCGTGTCGAAGCCGGGGAAGAGCGGGACCGGCAGACGGCGGCCAAGGGCATCCAGCCACAGCGACGAGGGCCCGGGCAGGATCCGGATACCGTGTAGCGGCCAGATCGGATCCCAGTTGTTGATGCCCTCGACGTAGTGCCACATGCGATCGGGGTTGATCGAGCGGGCGCCCGCGTCTTGGGCGATCGCGAGCATGCGGCCGTCGACGTGCGCGGGTACGCCGGAGATCATCCGGGCCGGCGCCTGGCCGAGGCGCGCGGGCCAGTTCTGGCGCACGAGCGCGTGGTTGCCGCCGATGCCGCCGGAGGTGACGATGACGGCGGGCGCGCTGAGCGTGAAGTCGCCGATGACGTCGCGCGAGGAGGCCTGGCCGCGTGCGGCGTCTGAGGGCGCGAGCACCGCGCCGCTGACGCCGTCGACCGCGCCGGCCGTCACCGACAGCGCGTCGACGCGATGGCGGAAGCGCAGCTCGACGAGTCCCTGAGTTACTCCCGCGCGCACGCGCGCGATGAACGGATCGACGACGCCCGGGCCGGTGCCCCACGTCACGTGGAAGCGCGGGACCGAGTTGCCATGGCCGATCGCGCCGTAGCCACCGCGCTCGGCCCAGCCGGGGTTGGGCAGGAAGCGGATGCCGCGCTCGCGCATCCAGGAGCGCTTCTCGCCCGCGGCCCACTGCACGTAGGCCTCGGCCCAGCGTGACGGCCAGAGATCCTCCGGGCGGTCGAAGCCCGCGGTGCCCTGCCAGTCCTGCCAAGCCAGGTCATAGGAGTCGCGCACGCCCATCCGCCGCTGCTCGGGCGAGTCCACCAGGAAGATGCCGCCGAACGACCAGAACGCCTGGCCGCCGAGCGACGCCTCGGGCTCCTGGTCGACAAGCACGACGCGTTTGCCGGCGTCGACGAGCTCTGCGGCGGCGACCAGCCCCGCAAGGCCGCCGCCGACGACGATGGCGTCGGCGTTCATTTGCAGTCCCTGTGCAAGAACATTGGCGGCTAAGGATATTGGGCGGCGGCGTTCGGTTGCTACCTGGCGATCCAGCTCGGGCGCCACGCGTTCCTGACCTTCGCGGCGGCCGACCGTGGCGAGCCCGAGCGCGAGCGCGCCGGGCGGATCCTCACGTGGTTCGCGTTCGCGGGTGTCTTCTGGGTAGCCGGCGCGCTGGCCGACGGCGAGGCGCGGACGCTGCTGTGGCTCCTCGCGCTGGCGATCGACTACGGGGCGCCGCTGGCGGTCTTCTGGGTGCCGGGCCGTCCACGGCTGCACGGCAGCGCCTGGGAGGTCGAGACCGGGCACTTCAGCGAGCGCTTTGGGTTGTTCATCATCATCGCGCTGGGTGAGTCGATCGTCGTGACCGGGGCGACGACGTCGGAGATCGGGCTGACCGGTCAGACGGCGCTCGCCTTCGGCACCGCGTTCCTCACGACGGCCGCGCTGTGGTGGCTGTACTTCACCGTGGTGGCGCGGATCGCCGAGCGGCGACTGGAGTCGGCGACGATCAACCGCACCACCTTGGCTCGCGACGCCTACACCTACCTGCACGTCGTGCTGGTAGCGGGCGTCGTCGTCTCGGCGGTCGGTGACGAGCTGGTGATCGCCCACCCGCGGGAGGCGCTGGCGTCCTCGGCCGAGGTCGCAGCAGTGGTCGGCGGTCCGGCGCTCTACCTCTTCGCCCACGCGCTCTTCCGGTTGCGGCTGAGCGGCCGTGTCGGCTGGCGCAGGCCGTTGGCCGCGCTGGCCTGCGTGGCGATCGGGCTGATCTTCGCCGACGCGGCGGCGCTGACGGTGGCGATCCTCGTGCTCGGCGTGCTGATCGCGACCATCGGCGCCGACCAGGCGGTCGCGGCGAGAAGGCCGCAAATTGAGCGGTGATCGGCGGAAATCGGTGTTGCGTCTCTCCGTCGTCGCTGCTCTATAGGACATACTCAGCATTCGGTGAGTGCAGAATCCTTCGAAGAGCCCCCGCTGACCTTCAGCGTCGTGCTGGCCGACGATCACCCGGTCTACCTCGACGCGCTCAGCCGCGCGGTGGACGCCGCCCCGGAGCTGTCGCTCGCCGGCACGGCGACCGATGGTGCGGAGGCGATCGACGTCATCCAGCGCGTCCGGCCCGACGTGGCGGTCCTCGACGTCGAGATGCCCGTTCACGACGGGCCGGCCGTCGCGGCCCGGCTCGTCGCGCTGGGGGTGCCGACGCGCATCCTCTTCCTCTCGGCCCACCGTGACGGCGCGACCGTCTACGACGCGCTGGCCACCGGTGGCTACGGCTACGTGACCAAGGACTCGTCGATGCGCCAGATCCAAGAGGCGGTGCTGCGTGTCGCTGCGGGAGTGCGCAGCATCGGCCCCGATCTCGAGCATCAGATCGTCGAGGAGATCCAGGCCCGCGCCGAGCGCCAGACGCTGGACCTCACCGGGCGCGAGCACGCTGTCCTCGAGCTTGCCGTCAAGGGCCTCACCGTCGCGGGGATGGGCAAGCAGCTGCACCTGAGCCCCGCGACGATCAAGGTCCATCTCTCCACGCTGTACGCCAAGCTCGGCGTATCGGACCGGGCCAGCGCGGTCGCCGAGGCGATCCGCCGCGGCCTCGTGCAGTGACAAGCGCTCGACCTTGACGAAAAGCCATGCACGGCAAGGGATCCGGGTGTATGGTCGGTCTCTGGTCAGCGAGGAGGAGGAGACGCGGTGATCAACCTCAGGGCGCCGGAGCGACGGCACGACGCTGACCGCTCGCGGAGCGGTGGCGGTGGCGTGCTGCTGGTCGCCTTGGATGACAGGGCGCTGGCCGAGGCCTTGCCGATCGCCCATGCACGTGCGGCGGCGCTTGGCGCACGGGTGACGATCGCCGGCTCGGCGCGGATGCCGTTCTGGTGGGCGGTGGCCGCGAGCGGCTGGATGATGGTGCCGCGGCCGTGGGCTGAGGACTCCCGCACGCGCGCCGAGCTTCAACTGCGGGAGAAGGTCGGAACGCTGAGCGGCGATGCTGAGTGCGGTGTCGTCTGCCGCCACGGCAGGGCCGAGGTGTGGCTGGGCCGGATCCTCGGGCAGGATCGCTACGGCACGGTGCTGATCGCGACCTCGCGGTTGTCGGGTCGCCGGACGCGCCGGTTGGCGGCGATCGCTGGGCCGGATCGGATGTTCGCGGTGTTGACTCCGCTGGAGTCGCGGCGGGCCTGAGGGACCGGGGCGCGGCGGCCGGCGCGCCCGTGCGGGGCGGCGCGATGCGCCGAGTGTGGCGCGAGGCGTGCCAGAGCTGCGTCGATCGCGTGCCGATCCGGTGTCATTGGGCCGTCTGCGGCGCGTCGTGCCTGATGGTTGGCGCATGCACCGGCAACGCCTCGTCCTCCATGGCCCATCCGCCGCCATCGCGCAGCTGATCGATGACCTCTGCGCCGCCGGGGCGGTCGCCGTGGCCGGTCCAACCGCCGGTCCGCCGCGGCTGATCTGGGAGACCGCGCAGCCGGGAACCCTGGAGGGGCTCTGCGCGCGCCATCGCCACGTGACCGTCGGCGTCGAGCGGTTCGAGCTGCTCGGCGACGAGCTGGAGCGTCTCGTCGTCCGGGGTCGTGAGGCGACGGTGTTGGAGCGGCGCCGGCTGGCCGGCGGGGCAAACGAGCTCGATGAGGTGGAGGAGGTTGGTGGCGTCTGCGTTGATGAGGACGGCGCGCCGCTGGGCCCGGCGACCCTGCGTGCGGCGGCGCGATATGTGATGGCCGCCCCGGCCGATCGCGGGCCTGGCCCGACCTGCTCGGCCATCGACGATGCGGTGCGCATCGGCAAGGCCGTCGGGCGGCTGTGCGCGACGGTGGCGCAGGACGGCCCGGGCTTGGGTGGCGATGCGGCGATCGCGGCGCTGGCCGCCACGGTGCTGACGATCGGCCTCGCGGGCTCGGCGTGCGAGGCCGAGCAGCGCTTCGAACGCGATTGGCGTCTGACGCAGGCCACCGCGCGTGCGGGTGATGAGGAGCTGTGGGCGCGGCCCGGCGAGGCTGAGTGGCCGGAGTGGCTGATGGACCTGCTGACCGGCGCGGCGCGGGTGATCGACGGCTGCTCGGCCTGTCTGCATCAACCGCCGGCGCCGTTCATCTCCGTGCACACCGAGCACGTCGACACGGAGGCCGAGCAGCTCGAGCGCGCGGCGGCTGGGTTGGTCACTACCGCGCTACAGGCGCTCGTCCTCTTCTGCGGGAAGCCGAGCGTATGAGTATATGATTGCGTGCGCAACTATCTCTGCTACGATAGACGGCACCATGGAACTCGGCCTCGCCACCTTCGCCGACCTCGCCGCCGGCGCCAGCCCCCAACAGCGCATGCGCGACCTGCTCGAGGAGGCCAAGCTCGCCGATGAGCTCGGGCTCGACGTCTTCGCCATCGGCGAGCACCATCGCCCGGACTACCTCGTCTCTTCGCCCACCGTCGCGCTCGGCGCCGCCGCGGCGATCACGGACAACATCCGCCTCTCGAGCGCCGTGACCGTCCTGAGCTCCGAGGACCCGGTCCGCGTCTTCCAGCAGTTCGCCGAGGTCGACCTGATCTCCGGCGGGCGCGCCGAGATCATGGCGGGGCGCGGCTCGTTCATCGAGTCCTTCCCGCTGTTTGGCAAGAGCCTTGACGACTACGACGACCTCTACCTCGAGAACCTGGAGTTGCTGCTGGCGCTGCGCGAGAGCACCCACGTCACCTGGTCGGGGAAGTTCCGCGCCCCGCTGGAGAACGCCGGCGTCTGGCCGCGTCCCGTCCAGGATCCGCTGCCGGTCTGGGTTGCCGTCGGCGGCTCGCCGCAGTCGGTCGTGCGCGCTGCGACGCTCGGCCTGCCGCTGACGATCGCGATCATCGGCGGCCAGCTCCAGCGCTTCGTGCCGCTGGTCGAGCTCTACCGCGAGGCGTGGGCCGCCGTCGGTCACGACCCCGCCGCCGCTCGCATCGCGATCAACACCCATGCCTTCGTCGCGCCGAGCTCCGAGGCGTCTGATCGTGCGCATGCCCGCGGCTACCTGGAGGTCATGAACCGTGTCGGGCGCGAGCGCGGCTGGCCGCCCTCCGGACAGCGCGAGTACCAGGCGCTGCGCTCGCCAGATGGCGCGCTGGCCGCCGGCTCGCCGGAGCAGGTCGCCGAGAAGATCCTGCTCGGCCACGAGCTGTTCGGCCACCAGCGCTACATCGGCCAGATGAGCATCGGGTCAGTTGCCCACGCCGACGTTCTGCGCTCGATGGAGCTGTTCGGCACCGAGGTTGCGCCGGTCGTCCGCGCCGAGGTCGCCCGCCGCGAGGCGACGGCGCCCGCCAGCGCCTGATCGCCAGGTCTCGACCGGCATGAGAAGCTCACGAGCAGATGTCTGCCGACGCTCCTGAACGCACCCGTCGACCGGCCATCGTCGCCGTCGACGACGAACCCGCGGTCCTCGCCGCCGTCGCCCGCGACCTGCGCCGCCAGTTCGGTGAGCGCTACCGCGTCCTACGGGCCGCCTCCGGGGAGGAGGCGCTGGAGGTCGTCCGCGAGCTGATCACGCGCGGCGACCAGGTCGCGCTGCTGATCGCCGATCAGCGCATGCCCGGCCTCTCGGGGACCGAGTACCTCGTCGAGGCGCGCAAGCTCGCGCCAGACGCCAAGCGCGTGCTGCTCACCGCCTACGCCGACACCGGCGCCGCGATCCAGGCGATCAACGAGGTCGCGCTCGACTACTACCTGCTCAAGCCGTGGGACCCGCCGGAGGAGGAGCTCTACCCCGTCGTTCAAGATCTTTTGACGACCTGGGAGTCCGGCGCGGCGCTGGAGGCCGGCGGCGTGCGCGTCATCGGCCACCGCTTCTCCAAGCCCGCGCACGACCTGCGCGACTTCCTGGCCCGCAACCGCGTCCCGGGCCGCTGGCTGGACATCGAGCGCGATGGCGAGGCGCGTGAGCTGCTGCGCGTCGCGGGCGTCAGCGAGGAGGGCCTGCCGGTCGCGCTCATGGAGGACGGCTCGGTGCTGGAGCGCCCGACGGTGCTCGAGCTGGCCGAGCGGCTCGGCGTCGCCAGCCAGCCGACGACCGACCACTATGACTTGGTTATCGTCGGCGGCGGCCCCGCCGGTCTTGCCGCAGCGGTCTATGGCGCTTCTGAGGGGTTGTCCACCGTGATGGTCGAGCGCGAGGCGCCCGGCGGCCAGGCTGGCACCTCAAGCCGGATCGAGAACTACCTCGGCTTCCCGAAAGGTCTCAGCGGCTCGGAGCTCGCCCGTCGCGCGACCGACCAGGCGCGCCGCCTCGGTGCCGAGCTCCTGACCGTCCAGGACGCCGTGACCCTCGAGGTCGAAGGCACGGGCCGCCTCGTCCGCCTGTCGGGCGGCGGTGCGCTGAGCGCCAACACGGTGCTGATCGCCTCCGGCGTTTCCTACCGCAAGCTCGACACGCCGGGCTTCGACGAGCTCACCGGCGCCGGCATCTACTACGGCGCAGCCTTGAGCGAGGCACGGGCCTGCTCCCAGCAGCGCGTCGTGATCATCGGCGGCGCGAACTCCGCCGGCCAGGCCGCCGTGCACTTCGCCGACTGGGCCGCGCAGGTGACGATGCTCGTCCGCGGACCATCACTGACCAAGTCCATGTCCAACTATCTCATCGAGCAGATCGCCGCCCTGCCGAACGTCGACGTGCGCACGGGCTCCCAAGCGATCGAGGCGACGGGCGAAGACGGCCACCTCAAGGCGCTGCGGATCCGCCACACCGACGGCAGCGAAACCGTCGAGGACGCCGACGCCTGCTTCGTTTTCGTCGGCGCCGCGCCGCGCACGTCCTGGCTCGACCAGGTCGTCGCGCGCGACGAGCACGGCTTCATCCTCGCCGGCGCCGAGGTCCGCGGCGCGGGCTGGCCGCTCAAGCGCGACCCTTACCTGCTGGAGACCTCGGTCCCCGGCGTCTTCGTCGCCGGCGACGTCCGCGCCCGTTCGATCAAGCGCGTGGCCAGCGCGGTCGGGGAGGGGTCGATGGCCGTCTCGCTGATCCACGAGTATCTGGCGGCGGCATGACCCCGACGATCCCCGTCACGCTGGACGAGCTGCGGCGCGTCGACCTCTTCGACGGCCTCGACGACGCCCAGCTCGAGCAGTGGCGCGCCGCCGCGCAGGCGTTCAACGTTCCCGCTGGGAAGATCATCGCCGAGCAGGACGCCTCTCCGCGCGGGCTGATGCTGCTGCTCGAAGGGCGCCTGAGGACCTACAAGATGGTCGACGAGACGCGCTTCGAACCGATCGGCCACATGGATGCGCCGACCTGGATGCAGGCGATCGCCGCGCTCACCGAGACACCGGTCGGTGTGCGCTTGCAGACCGAGACCGACTGCGTTGTCGGGCTCGTCCCGCTCGCGACGTTCACCGACCTCGCGCTCTCGCACCGCTCGGTGCACCGCAAGGTCATGCAGGCCATCGGCCCGGTCACCGCGCGCCTGGCGCAGATCGACAACGACCGCGAGCGCCTGGCCTCGCTGGGGACGATGGCCGCTGGCCTCGCCCACGAGCTCAACAACCCGGTCGCCGCCGTCAAGCGCGCGTCGTCGCAGCTGGTGGATGCGCTGGACGTCGTCACCGGCGCGATAAAGGCGTTTGTCGAGGGTGGCATCGAGCGCGCCGACGCCGAGCGTCTCGTCGAGCTGCAGCAAGAGGCGCTGCGGCGCTCGGACGCCGCCGCGGCGCGCAGCAGCGTCGACGCCGCCGATGCCGAGGACGACATGCTGGACCGGCTGGAGGAGCTCGGCATCGACGAGCCTTGGCGGCTGGCCGAGGCGCTCGCGGCGGCGGGAGTGGATGACGCGTGGCTGACCGAGGTCGCCGACCGCGCGGGGCCGGCCGTCTCCGCGGCGTTGTCCTGGGTCGTCGCGACGCTGTCGGCACGCGGGCTGGCGACCGAGCTGCAGGAGTCCGCCAGCCGGATGAGCGATCTCGTCGGGGCGATCAAGACCTACACCTACATGGATCGCGGCGATCTGGTGCAGGTCGACCTGCACGAGGGCATCGACGCCACCATCAAGGTCCTCGGGCACAAGCTCAAGCACACCAAGATCGACGTCCGCAAGGACTACTACCCAAACTTGCCGCGCTTGGCGGTGCGCGGCTCGGAGCTCAACCAGGTCTGGACCAACCTCATCGACAACGCCGTCGACGCGCTGGGGGAGACCGGCACGATCACGATCACCACCAAGCGCGACGGCCCGTGCGTGCGCGTCGACATCGCCGACGACGGCCCCGGCATCCCAGAAGAGGCACGTCGCCGCGTCCTCGAGCCGTTCTTCACCACCAAGGAGGTCGGTGCCGGCACCGGCCTCGGCCTCGACACCGTGCGCCGCATCGTCGAAGACCGCCACGACGGCAGCCTCGGCTTTGACACCGGCCCCGACGGCACGACCTTCCACGTGTGGCTGCCGATCCCCGACGGGTCGCAGCCGGCCGCCCCGACCTCGACGACGAAGGAGCCCACGCCATGAGCGCGACCAGCTGCGCGCACCTGGACACCATCGAGATCACCGAGCTGCCCGAAGAGGTCGCCGGCTGCGAGGACTGCCTGGCGGCTGGCGGCGTCTGGCTGCACCTGCGCATCTGCTTGACCTGCGGCCACGTCGGCTGCTGCGACGACTCGCCGGGCAAGCACGCGTCGGCGCATGCGGCGGGGAGCGAGCACCCGCTGATCCGGTCGCTGGAGCCGGGCGAGGAGTGGTGCTGGTGCTTCGCCGACGACCTGGCGATGCGGATCCCGCAGATCACGGGGGAGACGCGGATCCCGCCGTCGCCGATGTTGGGGTAGTTGGTTGCTACACCGGCACGCTCAACACCCACCGCCCGCTCATCCGCACCTCGCGCTGCGCACCCCGCTCGACCACCACCAGCGCCACGTCCCCGCACCCTGGGCATCGCAGCACCAGCCCCGCTCCCCGATACAGCCGGTGCTTGCCGACCGCATGCTCTTGCCCACACGACCCGCACCCCCGCACGGCGCCGGTCATCTCCGCGCCCCCGAAGATCTCGGCGAGTAGTCCCGCCGCCGCATTGCCATCCAACACTTGCGCGTCGGTCAACCTCATCACCCTCCCGTCGGTCCGAACCGCTCCGTGTGCACGTCGCTCGCCGCGTGCCCCAACTCCACCAGCGCATCCGCCACCGCCTCCACGAACGGCGTCGGCCCGCAGACGAACGCTCGTGGGTGAGACGACGCCGCCGGTCCCACGGCCTCCAGCATCGGCCCATCGACCCGCCGGGCGAACCCGTCCCACCGCTCGGGCACCGCGCGCGTCAAGGTGTAGGTGATGCTCAAGCCATCACGCGCGCTGCCCAGCCGCTCCAGCTCCTCGCGGTACAGCACGGCCGTGATCTCCCGCGCCGACACCAGCAGCCGCGTATCCACGTGGCTCCCCACGGCCGCCCGGTGGCGCACCATCGCCATCAGCGGCACGAGCCCCGCCCCACCGGCCACCAACAGCAACGGCCCGCCATCGGTCGTCCGCCACGTGAAGTGCCCGCCCACCGGCCCGCGCACCTCGAACTGATCTCCGACAACAAGATCACCCGCCAGATACGGCGAGACCTCGCCATCATCGATCCGCTCGACGGTCAGCGCGACCCGCGCCTCCTCGGGCGCCGACGCGATCGAGTAGGAGCGCTCGGCCACATAGCCGTCCTCGGCCGTCAGCCGCACATCCACGTGCTGGCCGGCGACATGCCCCGGCCACGCGGGGACATCCAGCACCAGCGTCCGGGCGTGCGCGGTCTCGTCTACGAGCTCGACCACCGTCGCCGTCCGCCAGATCAGCGGCGCGCGCACCGCCCGCGCCGGCGCGATCTCCGCCACGTCAGTCGCCCCAGTAGCGCTGTTCGCGCCACGGGTCGCCGTAGTTGTTGTAGCCCGCGGCCTCCCAGAAGCCGGGCTCGTCTTCGACGGTCAGCGTCAGGCCGCGCACCCACTTCGCGCTCTTCCAGAAGTACAGATGCGGCACCAACAGGCGCGCCGGTCCGCCGTGTGCGCGCTCCAGCGGCTCGCCGTCGAAGCTGTGGACGATCCACGCCTTGCCGTCGCTGAGGTCCTCCAGCGGCAAGTTGGTGGTGTAGCCGCCGTCGGCCCAGACGCTCACGTACTCGGCCTCGGTCGAGACGCCTTCCAGCAGTGTGTCGAGCGAGACGCCGGTCCATGTCGTGTCGAGCTTGGTCCACTTCGTCACGCAGTGGATGTCGACCGTCAGCGTCTCTTGGGGAAGCGCGTTGAGCTCCTCCCGGGTCCACGACACGCAGGCGTCGACGGCGCCTTGGATCGAGAACGACCACGTGGCGAGATCCGCACGGGGCGTCGGCCCGGCCGACAAGACTGGGAAGTCCTCGACGACGTACTGCCCGGGCGGGACGCGCGACGGATCGACGTCCGGGCGGCGCGGCCGACCGTGGAACCCGCGAGAGAAGGGCGGCATCCCGCGATGCTAGACCCGCGCAGGCGCCGCGTCACCCGCTGGTTCGCGGTTAGGTCGGTGGGCGCGGCAGGTCGATGTCGGCGAACGCGATCGCCAGGCGCTCGAACGCCTCGTCCACCACAGCGCGCACGCGGCGCTCAACCGTCCGCGCGCTGAGTCGCTCGGCCATCGCGGCCGACAAGGTCCGGGCCCGCAACGCCATCGCCGCGACGACCATCGCGGCCAGCGTCGCGGCGCGCGGGTCGCCGTTGGACAGGCTGAGCTGGTGAGCAAAGAGCTGGGCCAGGCGCGCGGTCCACAGCTCGCCGACGACCAGCCGCCGCGTGCGCAGCGCGGGCGACGCCTCCTCGGTTGCCAGGAAGCGACGGAAGCGCTCGTAGTCCTCGGCGTCGCGCAGGCGCCGCCAGCCACCGGCGTCGAACGGCACGATCCGATCCGCCAGCACCCCGTGCAACGCGCCGAGCATCGTCGATCCAACCGGGCGCTCGACCACCGCGTCGACCAGTGCGCCGATCACGTCGTCGACGCGATCGAAGAACAGGTCCTCCTTGGAGGGGAAGTAGTTGAACACCGTCTTGACCGAGACCTCGGCCGCCGCGGCGATCTGCGCGACCGTGACCGCCTCGAAGCCGTCGCGCATGAAGAGGCCGGTGGCGACGTCGGAGATGGTCGTGCGGGTGCGTGCCTTCTTCCAGGCGCGCAGACCGGCGGGCGGGACGCCGGCCTCCTGCACGGAAGAAGAAGATGCCATGACGAGAACTTTACACCCGTTGCAAAATTCCGTCGAGCGTGTCACCCTAGGAGCGTGACTACGAATGCCATCGAAGCCCATGGGCTCGTCAAGCGCTACGGAGACAAGCGCGCGCTGGACGGTGTCGACCTCGCCGTCGCACGCGGCGCGGTGTGCGCGCTGCTGGGCCCCAACGGAGCGGGCAAGACCACCGCAGTGCGCGTCCTGACGACGCTGACCCATCCCGACGCCGGGACGGCGACCGTCTCCGGCCACGACGTCCTGCGCGATCCCGTCTCGGTACGCCGCAGCCTCGGCCTTGCCGCGCAGGACGCGACCGTCGACGGTCTGCTGACCGGCCACGAGAACCTGACGATGATCGGGGAGCTGCACCACCTCGGGCGCAAGCGCGCCAAGGAGCGGGCGACCGTCCTGCTGGAGCAGTTCACGCTCACCGACGCCGGCGACAAGCTCGCCAAGGAGTACTCGGGCGGCATGCGCCGGCGCCTGGACCTCGCGGCGACGCTGGTCGCCGAGCCCGAGGTGCTGTTCCTCGACGAGCCGACCACGGGCCTGGACCCGCGGGCGCGCAACGACCTCTGGGACGTGCTGGACGATCTCGTCGCCGGCGGCGCCACGATCCTGTTGACCACGCAGTACCTGGAAGAGGCCGATCGCCTTGCCGACGACATCGTCGTCGTCGACCACGGGCGCGTGATCGCGCGCGGTGACGCGCGCAGCCTCAAGCGCCAGGTCGGCGGCGACCAGCTGCGCGTCGTGGTGGCCGACCGCGCCGACCTCGACGCGGTCACCGCGATCGTGGGACGCGTCGCCGGTCACCAGCCGGCGGTCGACGTCGGCGCCCGCTCGGTCATCGCGCCCGCTGAGGGCGGTGTCGCCGCGATCGCCGCGCTGGCCGAGGCGCTCAACGAGGCCGAGATCGGCGTGGAGGACCTCGGGCTCGCCCAGCCGACGCTCGACGATGTGTTCCTCACGCTGACCGGCGCGCCCCCTGAGGCAGATGAACAATCCGCCGTTCCCGTCTCGACGATCTCCGAGGAGCAGCGATGAGCACCCAGACCGCCGATGCCGGGCCGATCCGCTCCCAGCGGCCCGCGAGCGCCCGCGCCACCTTCCTGTCTGACACGTGGGTGATTGCGCGGCGCGGCCTGCTGCACATGCGCCGTCAGCCCGAGGCGCTGTCGGACGCGACGATCCAGCCGGTCATGTTCGTGTTGCTGTTCGCGTTCGTCTTCGGCGGCGCGATCAGCGTGCCCGGCGGCGGCAGCTACAAGGAGTTCCTGATGGGCGGGATCTTCGCCCAGACGATCGTCTTCGGCTGCTTCGGCGTCGCGCTCGCGCTGTCCAACGACCGCAACAACGGGGCGATCGACCGCTTCCACTCGCTGCCGATCCCGCGCTCGAGCGTCCTCGCCGGACATGCGGTGGCCAACCTCATCCGCGCGTTCCTGCCGATCGCGTTCATGACGGTCACCGGCTTCGTCGTCGGTTGGCGGATCCACTCCGGCATCCTCGACGTCCTCGGCGCCTACGGGCTCATGTTGGTGTTCTCGTTCGCGATGATCTGGGTCGGCGTGCTGCTCGGCAGCCTCGTGGCGACGCCCGAGGGCGTGCAGGGCGTGGCGTTCGTCGTGATCTTCCCGGTGACGTTCATCGCCTCGACGTTCGTGCCGACGAGCACGCTGCCGGGCGTGCTCAAGACGGTCGCCGAGTGGAACCCGACGTCGTCGCTGGCCAACGCGCTGCGCCACCTGTTCGAAAACCCCGGCGGCGCGCTCCCGGCCGATGGCGCCTGGCCGCTGCAGCATCCCGTGGCCTACACGCTGCTGTGGGCGGTCGGGATCATCGTGATCTGCGCGCCGCTGGCGGTCATGCAGTACCAGCGCTCGATCAAGTCGTAGGGGTGTCGGCGATATCCGATC
>JBEVLC010000076.1:0-16237 GCA_040509415.1 Baekduia sp.
TCGAGGTGGATGGCGCGGCGTCCGTTGAGGGGAGCTTGGTGGATCGCATCAACGGGCTCGAGGGCGTGCAGGCCGACATCGTGATGCTGCGGACCCCGGGTGGCGGCAGCCAGCTCGAGCTGGCCCGGTACCGCTCGCCCTCCTACGACGGCCACGACGGGCCGGCGCCGCCCAACGCCCCGGGCATCCGCCACATCCTGTTCGTCGTCGACGACATCGACGAGTCCCTCGCCGCCTTGCGAGGACAGGGCGGCGAGCTGGTCGGCGAGTTGGTGAACTACGAGAACATCTACCGCCTCTGCTACGTGCGCGGCCCGGCGGGGATCATCGTCGAGCTGGCGGAGAAGATCGGCTGATGGTGGTCACATGCCGAGCAGGAGATAGCGCTTTGGTGTCCTGCACGCGTGAGAGGCTCTGCGCGGTCGTCGCCCGTGGAGGCGGCGGACAGCCGCGACGTTCGATTCGAGGGAGCACGACGGATGAGCATGGAGATGCCAGACCCATGGGAGATGCCCTCAAAGAAACTTCGCGGATCACGCCCGCATCACATGGAGGCCGACCATCTGTCGAAGTGCATCCTGGAGCGCGCTCCCGACAACGTGTGCGCGCGCGAGTTCGTTGAACATCGATTTCGCTTTCCTCTCACGAACTACCGGCGACGCTCCACGACCTCCGCGGGATTGCACATCGCGATCAACCTGCTCAGCACGGCGCTTGGGCTAGCGACCGCTTCCATTGTCGCCGCGGGCGGGGACTCTTCCTTCTGGAAGGCGATGATCATCGCCGTCGGCTTGGTGGTGAGCCTGCTCGCGGGCGTTAACCAGGTGCTCCGTCCAGGCCAGCGCAACCTCACCTATGCACGAACCTGGCTCGAGCTGCGCACGCAAGGCTGGCAGTATGTGTGGGGACTTGGCGACTACGGGCCACGAGCTGCCGGCGGATCAGACGACGAGCGGACGATGTGGGCACTGTTTGTGACCCGCGTCATCGGGACCCAGCACGATGCGGAGAAGATCGCAGAGCCAGGTGGCGAGGAGGCAACCGCGGCATCGAAGATCACCGAAGCCGGGGGCGAGGGTGCAACGGTGAGAAGAACACGTCCTGATGGCGAGCAGGGAGCGACGCCGGAGAAGTAATCGCCCGCGGCCCGCCGCTGTCGCCCAAGCAGCCGGAGGGGAGCGGCTCGACGCCGTCAGAGTCGATCGCACCGCATCGCGGGTCGACAGCGCCGCCGGCTCGAGGCACAGCGGCGCGTAGTAGCGGTCCAACTCGCGAAACCGCGCCGACGTCGACAGATGGTCCTGCTGACCAGCAAGCACATCAAGAACAACGACCCGCGGCGCTGTGTTGATGGCGCGTAGTCGTCCGACGGTCACGAATCTCGCCCAAAACTCACAGCAGTGGCCTAGGATCCGGTTCGCTCGTCCCCCATTTGTAGGAGCGCTTGATGGACCTCGGTCACGAACCGCTGTATCGCCTCGTCGAGAAGTTGGCGAGTGGCGAGATCGTCCTTCCCGACATCCAGCGCGATTACGTTTGGGCAGGAGCGCAGATCCCGAGGTTGCTCGACAGCCTGTATCACGAGTGGCCCGTGGGCTCCGTGTTGTTATGGACGACCAGCCTCGACATCCCGACGAAGCCCGCTGCCCTCGTGCAGGGCGCTCCGGCGGGCGGCAAGCCCGCGATCCTGCTCGACGGCCAGCAGCGGCTGACCACCCTCGCACGGGTGATGCTCCCTGACGCTATTCCTGTCGGTGAGAAGGCGCCCGACGTGCGCTTCAATCCCGAGACCCGGGAGTTCAAGACGGCGAACGCCATCCAGAAGCACGACCTCCGCTGGATCAGCGTCGCGGGCATCTTGCGCTCGGGCGCTCAGTTTCGCGAGCTCGTCAAACCGCTGGAGCTTGATCAGGACACTGAGGATGCGTGGACCGACGTGCTGGCCGGCGTGGCGAGACACATCCGCGAGTACTCCGTACCGGTCCAGACCGTCCATGTCGACGACTACGAGACGGTCGCCGAGATCTTCAACCGCGTCAATAGCGGGGGAACCAGGCTCAGCAAGGGCGACCTGGTCATCGGCTCCATGGCCGCACGCTGGCCAGGGGGCCGTAGCGCCATTGAGAGTTTCGAAGCTGAGATGCGCGCCGCTGGTTGGCCGATCAACCGAGAGGTGCTTCTCAGGATCGTCAGCGTTCTGACGCTGGGCAGCCCGAACCACATCCGTCTGCTGGAGCTCAAGACCGAGGCCGACTGGACTACAGGTTGGAGCCGCACGACGAAGGCTGTCCGAAACGCCATCGCCTTTCTCAAGAGCGATGCGCGGATTCCCGCCCGCTCGCTGTTGCCCACCGAGTACGTAGTGCTCTTGCCCGCAGTGTTCCTGCACGACTTCAACGGCGTGTTCGAACCGGGCGAGGCGACCCGCCTGGCGCGTTGGGTGTACCTCGCCAGCGCGTTCGGTCACTATTCGGGGTCGCTGGAGACACGCCTGGCTGCCGACGTCACAACGCTTCGGACCCCAGCGCTGACTGCCGATCGTCCGACCCTGCTCAGCACATTGACTCGGACGGCTCAAGAGCCCCGAACGCCAGGCACGAGGCTCACGGCCGAGGATCTGCGCGGCAAGAAGCTGCGATCCCCGCTGCTGCGCCTCTTGCAGCTGCGCGCGACACAGGACGGCGCGCAAAGCTGGGTTAGCAACAATGCGATCACCTACGATCCGCTCCACAACGGACTGTCGGTGGAGGTCCATCACATCTTTCCTCGTGCTTGGCTCAAGCAGAACGGTGTGCCTGAGCATCCCGAGCGCGACACCATGGCCAACTTCGCCTTCCTGTCGAAGTGGGACAACATCAAGATTGGCGCTGGTGATCCGGCGACGTATCTTGCAAAAGCTGATCCGACGGTTCTGGCCGCCCAGTGGATTCCCGACGATCCGGCCCTCTGGGCCATTGAGCGCTTCGACGAGTTCTGCGCACAGCGACGTGAGCTGATCGCCGCAGCGCTCAACGACATGCTGGGTCTCGACGAGAACCGTGCCGGTGAGCCACTGGAAGCGGACGAAGCGCCTGAACCGGAGCGGGGCTCGTGGTCAGAGGAGGTCGAGTTCGAGGCGGCGGTGGCCTAGGCCCGGAGTTACGCGGTGGCATCGGTACGCTGGCGTGGCTGTCTACGTGGGTGACGACCATCGACTGAACCGGTTGTGCTCGCCGGACCGATCCGGAAAACTGCGCCACGATGTCGAGACGAGTCCAGTGAGCGACCTCAAAGCCGACGACCTCAGCCTCGTCGAGACGCGTTTGGAGGATTGGCGGCGTCGTCTCATCGACCTGTCGCATCGGAATCGCCTGATCGCCTACAAGGCCACGCAGGCCACGACGCTTGAGATCGTCACGCCGAGCTTGACCCAGCTGCTCGCGGACCCGAGTCGCATCGAACCGTGGGACTTCTACCTGCCGCCCGAGCCGGACATCGTCGATGAGCATGCGACGAGCGACGCTGCCGCCACCGTCGACGAGCTGCTCGTGCGGTCGCAGGATCGACGCAGGGTGCGCCGTTCGAACGAGATCGAGGTCACTGAACCCAATCCGAAGCGGATCGCGAGAATCCTCGACAACCTCGCCAAGCGCTCGAACACCGAGTTCCAGGACAAGGCACTGCGGATCCTCTACATCGCTGCCGGATTCCTCGACTGGCACGACGCGCAGCGCGACAAGCCAATCTCGTCGCCGTTGGTGCTCGTGCCCGTCGAGCTCCGCCGAAACTCGGCCCGCGACCCCTATCGCATGTTCTTCGTTGACGACGAGGAAGTTGTCATCAACCCGTCGCTGACCGAGAAGCTGCGCCGCGACGCTGGTCTGGACGTTCCCGGCGATTGGGTGTGGGAGGACAAGCCGATTGCCCAAGAGCTCGACGAGATCCGTCGTGCCGTGCAACCCAATGGATGGACTGTCCGCGAGGACGCAGTGCTAGGGCTCTTCAGCTTCCAGAAGTACGTGATGTATCGAGACCTGCTTGACCATGAAAGCCAGGTCTCCGCGCACCCTCTCGTCCGCTCTCTCGCTCAGGGCCGGTTGTCGAACGAGGTACGCGGCAACGATCCTGCCGTACCTGCTCTGATCGACCTAGACGAAGAGCAACAGCCCGCTGAGACGCTGTCGATCCTCGACGCGGACGCGAGCCAGCGCCAATGCGTCGAGGCGGCCAAACGCGGACGCTCCTTCGTGATGCAGGGCCCACCGGGCACCGGGAAGAGCCAAACGATCGCAAACGTCATCGCGGAGGCCATCGGCCAGGGCAAGCGCATCCTCTTTGTCTCCGAGAAGGCGGCGGCACTCGATGTCGTGTTCAAGCGATTGGCGGCCAGCGGCTTAGACGAGTACTGCCTGATGCTCCACGGCGAGCACGCAGGGCGCCGAGAAGTCGTACAGGCGCTGGATCGCAGCCTGACGTCCTCGTTGCAGCCGCGGCCCGGCATGCGCGACGACGAGCTGGATCGCTTGGCCAACCTGCGGCTGGTTCTCAATGACTCCGCTGAGCTGTTGCACCTGCCGGCTCCGCTGCTTGGCGGACGAACGCTGCGCGACGTTCACGAACAGCTCGCCGGACTTCACGACTTCCCATCGATGCCTGGCGCTCCACCGCCATCACCAATCGAGGGCGCTGCGGTGCTGGACGAGTATCAGTCCCTCAGCGAGATCTTCTCTCGGCTCGCTGAACGCTGGCATGTGAGCCCGAGTGACTTTCCCTGGCGTGGCTATGCGGCGACACGGTTCACAGCCGACGATCACGGTCAGGCGCTGGCAGCACTGCGCGAGCTCAAAGACGCTACGCACGCGCTCGAACGCGCCGCTGCGAGCGTTGCGGGGCTGATCGGCGTTCCGTCGCCCATGACGCTCACTGACGCCCGCGAGCTGGTTCTCTACGGCGAGCACCTCGGCCAAGCCCCGGTTCTCCAGGTTCACTGGCTTGATCTCGACCCGTCTGACCTCGCCGCTAGCGCCGACGACGCACAAGAGGCCTATCGCCGGCTGCGACAAGACGAAGCGAGCTTCGCCGAGAACTACCCCGCTCGCGAGCTCGATGACTTCTCAAGCGATATCGAGGTTGGCCTCCAGCGCGCGCGCGATGAGGTCCAGCGTCGATGCGGGTGGTCATCGGCCTGGGAAAGCGACCTCGACGGATTGGGGGACGCGCTGCGGGCGCTCGACGAGCTGCCGGCTCAGCTGGCGCGGACGCGTGAGCGCGCGGTTGCGACAGCGAGCCTCATCGGTCAGCCCGCCGATGCACTGACCGTCGCGAGAATGGACGCGCTCAGTGACCTGGCTGAGCTTGCGTTCGGCGCGGAGCGACGGCCGGAACGTGACTGGTTGGTGCGAGCAGGTTTGACCCGCGCCGAGGATGCACACAAGGCCGTCGCCGCCGACCTTGCCGACTATCAGCGGCAGCGTGCCGCCCTGATGGAGAGCTACAGACCCGCAGCGCTGGAGCTCGATGCCGGCCCGATCGGGGAGCGCTTCGCCACGCAATACACCTCTGTGTTCTCCAGGCTCTCGGGGACCTACCGGCATGACGCCAAGGCGATCAAGGCCGTGCGTCACGATGGCAAGCTGCCCGACGATGTCGTAGGCCAGATGGCGCTGATCGTGGTAGCTCGCGCGACCGGTCAGCGCATCGATGATCAAGCTGACAGGCTCAGCGGCGCACTCGGGTCCTACCACGCTGGACGCGACACAGATCCCGAGGCGGTGAGCTCCGCCATCGATGTGGCTCGAGCAGCTGTTGACCTCAGCGCCCCGGACGCCGATCTCAAGGCGGTCGGTGACGCGCTGGCCACTGGTTCGACGCCCGACCCGGCCCTCGCTCAGGCCGCAGATCAGCTGAGAGACGCGAGGCGCTCACTCCATGAGCGGTTCCAGATAGCACAGCGTTTCATCTCCAAGCCGAGTCACATGGCTTCGGCCGACCTCGACGAGGTCCAGCGCGTACTCGGCGTGGTCGAAGGACCGATCCGCGCTCTCGCAGCTCTCATCACCGACCTGGACAGTGGTGCTTCCGCGCCAGCGAGCTCCTACTCGCAGGTCGCTGCGCAGGCGACGCAGATCACCGAGGCTCTTGCTGCCCGGGAGAGCGTCGTGCAGGCCAGCGCGCGCTGGCAGATGGTGATCGGGTCGCCGTTTGAGCAGGGGGCGACCGACTTTGACGCGGTGCGCCGCGCCGCTCAGTGGCTCACGACCCTGACGCCCATGCTGAGCAACCCGCTGCCGGCTCCTGTTCGTCAGCAGCTCGGCGCTGCGGAACGTGATTGGCCTGAACTCAGCGACGTCCGCGCAGGAGCCGAGGCCATGCGCAGCGCCGTCGCGCGGTTCACGGGACTGTTCGACGTTGATCGCAACGCCGAGCTTGACGCCCTTGTCGAGCGCCATCGGTTCGCGGAGGTCCGAGAGCTCTGCGCCCTGTTGGTGTCGAGCGTCGATCTCTTGGGTGATTGGACGGAGTGGAGAAGCTGGCGACAGCGTGCCTCGCGGAAGGACTGGGATGGGTTCGTCACGAGCATGGTGCAGGCCAAAGTCGATCAGGCTGAGGTCGTTGCAGCATTTCAGCGCGCTTACTGGAATCGACGGTTGGAGGCACACTACGACGACGAGCCGGACCTGGCTGAGGATCTCCGAGGCGGAGCCTTCCGCCGCTGGGTCGAGGAGTTTCGCGAGCTCGATCGCAAGCTGGTGCGGACAGGCGCCGATCGCCTCATCGTCCGCCGCGAACGCAACCGCGCCAGCCACGTTGCCACGCCGGGCTCGGAGATCGAGCTGCTTCGCCGTGAAGCGCGCAAGAAGATTCGGCATCTCCCCGTCAGGATCCTTTTGTCGCGCATCCCAACCCTGCTCAGCGAGCTCAAGCCCTGCCTCATGATGAGCCCGCTGACGGTCAGTCACTTCCTCTCGGCTGACCACACGTTCGACTTGGTGGTCTTCGATGAGGCGTCCCAGGTCCCACCGCAGGATGCGATCAACTGCATCTACCGCGGCAGCCAGCTTGTCGTCGCCGGCGACTCCAAGCAGCTGCCGCCGACGCCGTTCTTTCAGATTGCCGAGCTCGATGAGCTCGCACCAGAAGCCGAGGACGCCAGCACACAGGAAGACATGGAGAGTGTGCTGGATGCTTGTGAGTCCTTGCTCCCGGGTCACCCTCTCCTCTGGCACTACCGGAGCAGGTCCGAGCCACTGATCTCGTTTTCCAACCGCTACATCTACAACGGCTCGTTGATGACATTTCCGTCGGCCGAACATCGCTCAGAGCGCACTGGCGTTGGTTTTGTCTATGTCGCCGACGGGGTTTACGATCGCGGCCGGACAGCGAGCAACCGCCGCGAGGCCAAGGTTGTCGCCCAACGGGTGATGGACCACCTGCTCGACGGCAGTGGCCGGTCGTTGGGAGTGATCGCGTTCAACACCGCGCAGGCAAATGCGATTGCCGACGAGCTTGATCTCCTCAAGGTTCGCCACCCAGAGCTCGAGCAGCACTTTCGCGGAGATCGGCTCGATGACGTCTTCGTCAAGCACTTGGAAGCTGTTCAGGGCGACGAGCGCGACGTGATCCTCTTCAGCGTCGGCTATGGAAAGGACGGTGATGGCAAGTTCACCACCAACTTCGGTCCGCTCAACAAGGACGGAGGACAGCGGCGGCTGAACGTCGCCGTCACCCGCGCTCGTGAACGCGTCGAGTTGATCGCGTCGGTGCGATCTCACGACTTCCAACTCTCGGAGGGAGCCAGTGCCGGAGCGCGCATGCTGCGCGACTACATCGCCTATGCCGAAGCCGACGGTCAGTTCATCACGCCCGATCAAGTCGATGGCGAAGGGGTCGAGTGGAGCTCTGCGCTCGACGAGCAAATCGCCGAAGCAGTCGCGCAACTCGGCTACGAGGCCGTCCCGAGCGTCGGCGTCGGGAGTTTCCGCATAGACATCGGCGTACGATCACGCGGTGACGCTGGCCGCTTCCTTCTCGGCATCGAGTGCGACAGTCAAAGCTACGCGCAGACGCCGACGGCTCGCGATCGAGAGCGCCTGCGGCATGAGGTCCTCGCCGGCCTGGGGTGGGGGCCGATCCACCGCATCTGGTCGTTGGACTGGGTCCGCAACCGCACGGCGGAGATCGATCGCCTGCGCGAAGCTCTCGCCGAGGCGGAACAGCGTGTGCAGGCTCTGCCCGAGGACGAAACCGCGTCCCTGGTCGTGGCCACCGCCGATGAGGATGGCGTCGAGGGCGCTCCGCGCGAGCGCGCTGCACGCATCGTTCATGAGCTGGGGAGTGTCGGAGCCGCCGCCGCGCTTCCATGGACCGAGACGTATGTCCGAGCGACGCTGGGCAATCACCATTCCGGCTACGAGTTCCATGAGTCCGCCAACAGACGTCTTCAGACCGATTTGCTGATCGAACTGCTGAGCGTCGAGGCGCCTATTGCCATCGACTATGCGATCCGGCGCTTGGCGGAGTGCTGGGGGCTTCAGCGCGCCGGCCACCGGGTCGTCAGCGCCGGACGCCAAGCGATCAGCCAGGCAGGGAGGCGAGACGCGGTTGAAGTGCGTGGTGAGTTCCTGTGGCGCCCAGGTCAGACGTTGACCGCTGTTCGTGTTCCCGACGTTGATGTTCCTGGCACACGACGAGAGATCGAGGAGATCCCTCCGGAGGAGCTAGACCTCGCCATCGCCCGCCTGAGGGAGGCCAGCGCCGGCCTCGACGACGAGCAGATTATCAGTCAGGTCGCGCGGGTGCTCGGCTTTGACCGTACCGGCGGACGGATCCGCGCTGTGTTGCAGGCCCGGCTTGGCACTCACCCATCGTGAGTCAAAGCCCAAGCCATCTGTCCTGGGCGGTTGGCGTTCGGTCCCTGGCGCACTACGGTCGTCGGCCATGACGGCTGCCGACCCGCTGATCGGATCCGAGCTCGGCGACTACCGCATTGTCGGCGTGCTTGGAAAGGGCGGGATGGGAGCCGTCTATGAGGCGGACGACCTCGCGCTGAACCGACGTGTCGCGTTGAAGCTCCTTCTCCCCGAATTTGCCGAGGACCGTGACGCGCGGGCACGCTTTCAGGGCGAAATCGACCACGCGGTGGCGATCGAGCACCCGCATGTGGTCCCGATCTACGCTGCTGGCTACGTCCCTCCGCACTTCTACATCGCTATGCGGCTGGTCGCAGGTCCGGATCTCAACCGCGTGCTTCGAGGCGGCGGGGCCCTTGACGAAGCTCGGGCGTTACGCATCGTTGGCCAGGTCGCGAGTGCCCTGCAGACAATCCACCGCAAGGGGCTCGTTCATCGAGACATCAAGCCGCACAATGTGCTCCTGTGGGGTGAAGGAACGGACGACGAGCACGCACTGCTCACCGACTTTGGCATCGCCAAGGCGCTGGATGACACGCGGAACTTGACGGGGCTGGGTGTCATCGGCACGCCCGCTTACATGGCCCCAGAAGTCTTCCTCGGTCGCATGGCGACACCGGCGTGCGACCAGTACTCGCTTGGCTGCATGGCCTATGAGTTGCTGTATGGAGCGCCGCCATTCAGCGGAGACGCCGTCTCGCTTCGCAAAGCCCATGTTGAACATCAACCGCCGCCGCTCAGCACCGCGGCGCCCGGAGTGTCCTCCGCCGTCGCCGATGCCGTCGACAGAGCACTGTCCAAAGATCCCGCCGATCGCTTCAGCGACGTGCGCGAACTGGTTCGGTCGGCGAAGGCCTCCGGCGAGGCGTTCCGACGTTCCGAGCAACTGACAAAGCTGATGTCGGGAGCCCGAGACCCGGCAGATGCCGCGACCCGGCTCATGGCGGAGCGCGACCTAAGCGATGCCACCATCTCGCAGCTCACCGATCTCGACCGAACACAGGTTGTGCGCCTTCGGCGCCGCCGTGCACGCCGGGCGCTCGTTGGTGAAAGGCCAGATCAGCACATGTCGTAGATCGGCCGCTGAACCCTGAATCCCGCGAATGGCTGACGGGCCCGTTCACCGCCGGAAGCTGGCGGCGAAGAACCGCCACGTCCGCTCCGTCGAGCTGAACGACCCTAGCGTGGGCCAGCCGTGCTGTGCATCGAGGACGCGATCGTGGACGACCGTGACGCCGTCCGGGCAGGTCCATCGCAACTCCTGCACCTTGTCGGCAGGCACCGAACGGTGCGCCGCGCCGGTGCAGCCGTTGCGGCGTCGCCAGCCATCCAGCCAGGTGCGCACCGCGCCGGCGCGGTCTGGGCGCTTGCCGCGGTAGGGCACGATCGGGTCGCGGAGGCCGTGGATCTCGAGGATCGGCAAGCGCCGGGTGGGGCGGCAGGGCGGCAGCGCCGAGTAGCCGCCGGAGACCGATGCCGCCGCGGTGAGGAGGTCGGCGGCCGCGCAGGCCATGTGCGCCGTCATGCCGCCGCCGTTGGAGCCGCCGGTGAGGCCGACCCGCGCAGGATCCCCGCACACCTTCTTCCCGGTCAGCGTCGTGATGACTTTGCGCAGGTAGGCCACGTCGTCGGGCTTGCCGGCCTGCTTGCCCGAGACGTTCCAGAACGCGCTCGCTCCCGCGGCCGTCGGATACGCGACCAGGAAGCCGTGCTGATCGGCCAGGGCGGAGTAGCCCGTGTACTGCTCGGCGTAGGCCCCGGGCTGTCCCGCGCCCGGGAGCATCACGACCACCGGGCGGCGCGCCCGCGGCGTTCCGGGCGGGACGTGCAGCAGCACCGGCGGGTGGTCGGCGTCGACCGGGAGCTGGTAGGAGCCGGGCGCGGGAGCGGCGCACCCCGCCGTCTGTGGGGCCGCCGCGACCTTGCGCGCGGGCGCGGGCGCAGGCGCATCGTCCTCGCCACGCAGCAGCAGGACACCCGCAACCGCCAAGACGACGATCGCGACCACGCCTCCCACGGCGATCACGCGCAGCGAGCGGCCCCGCATAGGCTCAGTCGGGCATCACGTACGCGCCCGCGAGCGCGCGGACCTCGTCGTAGATGCGGTCGCTGCGGGCCTCGTCGACGACGGGCTTGCGGATGCTCGCGATCGCCCATGCCTGCTGGTCGGCGGTCGAGGACGCCTTGCCGTGCAGTTCGACGGCGGTCGCCGAGAAATCGCGCACGAGCGTCTCGAAGATCGTGTCGACGACATCGTGCGGCGTACCGTCGAGGTGCGCCTGCTCGAGGATCAGTTGGGCATAGGGGATAAGGGTGAACAGCTGCGCCATCGACTGCTGGAAGTCGAGGTCGTTGGTCATCTGCTCGGGCGTGAGCGCGGCGTCGCTGATCATGGTCACCAACGCGTCGGCCTGCTCGCGGAAGCGCGCGACGTTCGGCACGCCGGCGAAGGTGTCGAAGATCGGCCGCCAGTCGGGGAAGGTGATCTTGCTCAGGCCGCGCGTCGGGCCCTGACCGAAGAGGAACGCGTCATCGGACGCGTCACGGCGCTGCTCCGGAGCGTCGAGGGGCGCGGTCCCGAACAGGTAGCCGGGCAGGAACTTCAGCGTCAGGGCGCGATTGACGTGGACGGTGCCCTCCAGCTTCGGGAGCCCGTCGATGATGTTCTTGGCGCTCTCGAAGAAGCTGTCGCGCTCGAAGCCCTTGGCCGAGATCACCTCGGCCAGCAGCCGCACGATGCGCTCGCCCTCGGTCGTGACCTGCATCTTGGTGATCGGCGTGTACAGCAGGTAGCGCCGGTCGCCGCGGTCGGCGCTGCGCACGTAGTCCACCGCGCGCGCGGCGTACAGCTTGCCGGCCAGCAGCCGCACGTAGGCCTCGCTGAGGATGCGGCGCACCTGACCGAACTCGGTCACGCGCTTGCCGAACAGAACGCGGCCCTCAGCCTGGGTGACCGTCTCATAGAAGCAGTGCTCGGCCATGCCCAGCGAGCAGAACCCCAAGTTGAACTTGCCCACGTTGATGGTGTTCAACGCCGCCTCGAACGCGGCGACGCCGGTGTGCAGGACGTCGTCGGGAGAGACGGGGTAGTTCTCCAAGTCGAACGCGCTCACATACAGCTGACCGTGCACGACGTTGGAGCGCAACTTGTAGGCGGGATGGCTGCTGTCGGCGGCGAAGAAGACGTAGCCCTCGGGGCCGTCGACGTCGGCGCGACGGCCGAAGACCGACACCATCCCCGCCACGTTGCCGTTACCGATGTAGTACTTGCCGCCGTTGGCGACGAACCCACCGTCGGCTTGGGGCTCGAGGACCATGTCGGTGGAGTAGATGTCGGCCCCGTGGTCGCGCTCGGAGAGGCCGAAGGCGAAGACCGCGCCCTCATCGAGCAGCGCCGCGGCCCGCTGCCGTGCGACATCGTTGTCGCTCTGCCAGATCGGTCCGAGCCCGAGGATCGTGACCTGCCAGGCATACCAATAGGAGAGCCCGTAGAACCCGAGGATCTCGTTGAACGCCGCGTTGCGCGCGGTGTCCCAGCGCTTGTCGGGGTCGCCGCCACCGTCGCGCTCCGGGGTAAGCAGCGTCGCGAACGCGCGCTCGCGGGCGAGAAACTCGATGAAGTCGGCGTACCAGACATCGGTGCGCACCTCGGAGGTAAGGCTGGCCTTGCCCTTGGCCTCGAACCAGTCGATCGTGGCGCGCAGCAGACGGCGCGTGGCCGGATCGAACTCGACCGGATCGTAGGTGCCCGGGTTCAACAGGCGGGAGGTCGTGGACGCCGTCGTGCTGGTCATGGCGCGAAGCCTCTCACGCCAAGGGCCGTGTCGGCGAGTTGACACAACGGGCGTCGCGGATCGAACAGACCTGAGCTCGCGGCGGCGGGAGAGTCCTGGTCATCGAACGACGGAGGGCAACGGGCCTTCCGCACAGACCCAGGAGCAAGATCATCATGAGCACCATCACCACCCGCATCGCCGCCGCGTCGATCGCGACGTCTATCGCCTTCCTCACCGCTGGCGCCGCGTCCGGCCATGCTGCGCAGTTCGACGGCAAGCGCCTCAAGTCGGGCAGCGTCTCTGCCGGCAAGATGCGCAAGGACACGCTCACCGGCATCCAGATCCGCGAGTCGACGCTCGGGCTCGTGCCGATCGCCAGCCTCGCCAAGCTGGCGGAGGTCGCCAAGTCCGCCCAGGAGGCGACGCACGCGGCGACGGCCGACACCGCCAAGAACGCCGACCACGCCAAGAGCGCCGAGACGGCCAAGAGCTCCGACACCGCCACGAGCGCGAAGACCGCCGACGATGCCAAGAAGCTCAACGGTCGCGATCAGACCGCGTTCCTGTCCAACGCCACGCGCACCGTGACGGCAGACGCCGCCGCGGTCCCCGGGCCGGCCGGCGGCATCGGGAGCATCGTCACGGCGTCGTGTGCCGCGGAGGAGAAGGCCATCGGCGGCGGGGGCGGCTGGATGATCCCGGTGTCCGAGGTGCCGACCGTGGCGGATGCGCAGGTCAACGCCTCGGTCCCGGTCGTCACCAACGGCGAGCTGACCGGCTGGCAGGTCTACGGCCGCAACTTCGCCGGCGCCGGCGTGAACCGCTTCCTGCGCGCCTACGTCATCTGCGTGCCCAAGAGCGCCTAGCCGCTTCGCAGCACGACCAAGCTCCGCCCGGTGCGGACTCCCGCGGCCTCTTGCACGGATGCAAGGGGCCGCTGGTGCGTCCGGATCAGGCGCAGTAGACGGTCACCGGCTCGCGGCGGCCCTTGAGGGCGACATCGCCACAGGGCCGCAGCCCTTCGGCCTCTCTGTCGTCAAGCAAGTTGTAGGTGCTGGCCGCGACGAACAGTCGCCCGTCGAGCTCACGGCTGAGCGCCTGCAGGCGCGCCGCGACGTTGGTCGCGTCGCCGACCGCGGCGTACTCGATCCGGCGCTGCGAGCCGACCGGGCCGGACATCACCGGCCCCGAGTTGACGCCGATGCCGGCGTCCAGCGGCCCCGCTCCCGGGACCTCGGCGGCCAACCACATGTTGAACTCCGGAAGCCGCTGGGCCAGGATCTCGCGCGCCGCGGCAACCGCCCGCACAGCATGGTCTCGCTGCTCCAGCGGCGCGCCGAAGACGGCCATCACGCCGTCGCCCTGGAAGGAGACGACGGTCCCCTCGTGGTCGAAGACCGCGCCCGAGACGCCTTCGAGGTAGCGGTTGAGCACCGCGATGACCTGCTCGGCCTCGAGCGTCTCGGCCAGCGCGGTGAAGCCGCGCAGGTCGCAGAACAGCACCGTCGCCTCCAGCCGTCGCCCTTCGAGGCGCAGCTCGCCGCCCTCGCGACGCAGGATCTCGTCCACGACCGCCGGGGCGACGAAGCGCTCGAAGGCCAGCCGCGTGCGCGCCCGCGTCCGCGACTCCGACACGTAGGTCATGGCCACCGCGCCCGCGGTTCCAAGGGCGAGCGCGAGCAGTGCGGGCGTCAGCGGCACGATCGATCCGGCTGCGAAGGCCAACTGGGCGGCGACGCAGAGCACGACCGCGCCGAGCGCGCCGGCGGCCAGCGCCCACCAGACCGCGCGGTCGCGCCGTCCGGCAACCGTGGCCAGCGGCGCGGCCAGCGCGGCGAGCAAGGACACCAAGATGCCGACGGCCAGCGGCGCGTCGCGCAGCGGGTAGCCGTCGAGCACGGTCTGGATCGCGGCGGCGTGAGCCCAGACGCCCGGCAGCGTCCCGACCGGCGTGGCGTGGTCGTCGCGCAGCGAGGTCGCCGTCGCACCGACCGCGACGACCTTGCCGCGCACCGCCGCCGGGTCGAGTTCGCCTAGCACCACGCTGCTGAACGGGATCTCGACGACCTGGCGTGTGAAGTCGATCGGCCGCGTGGGGGCCGCCGCCGATCCGTCGGCGCCGAGGATCGCGAGCGTGGGGACGTCGCCATCGCGCGCTGCGAGATCGCGCCAGACGCCGTCGCCCGCGACCGGGAAGGTCGCAAAGCCGACCTGGCCGCCGTCGGCCGACAGGGCGATCGCGCCGCCGAGGATCGCCGGCGCGCCGGTGTCATCGCGCTCGGTCGTTCCGAGCACCACGCGCGGGTCGGCCGCCGCGCGCAGCAGCGCGCGATCGCCCGCACGCGCGTCTGAGGATTCGGTGAACTGCACGTCGTAGACGACGCGCCGCGCGCCCGCGGCCAGCAGCGCCCGGATCGCGCGCGCATGGAGCGCTCGCGGCAGCGGCCACTGCAGCCCGAGCTGGCGGAAGCTCGCCTCATCGATCCCCACGACCACGACGTCGCGCGGCGGGCCGGGCGCGTGCAGCGTCTCGCGGAGCGCGAAGCGCTCGTCGATCGTGGCGTCCTCGGCACGGTCGAGCACCCCGGTCGCGGCGACGCCGACAGCGGCCGCGCACGCGGCCAAGGCGACGAGCAGCGCGCGGCGGAGCCGGTCCATGGCGCGGAAGTGTCGCCGATTCGACAGACGGTGTGTCTGGGGCTGGTCTATTGCGCAGCGCCTTCTGCGCGATGATCGCGCCATGCGCACCCCGCGCCATCCCCGCCTCTGGCTCGCCGCCCTCCTCACGTTCGCGGCGCTGGTCGTCGTCGCCGTGGCCGGTGCGGCCCCGCGGCTGGACACCGTCGCGGGCTCGGGCACGGGTGGCTTCGCGGGTGACGGCGGCGCCGCGATCGCCGCGCTGCTCACGTCGCCGTCTGACGTCTCGCCGCCGCCCGGCGGCGGCTACCTGATCGCCGACACCTCCAACCACCGGATCCGCCGCGTCGCTGCCGACGGCACGATCACCACCGTGGCGGGCGCGGGCCCGGCCGTCGGGCAGACCGGTGGCTTCGGCGGCGACGGGCAGCCCGCGACGAGCACGCTCGTGCGGCTCAACCTGCCGCGCGGCGTTTCGGTGACGGCAGACGGTGGCTTCCTGATCGCCGACACCAACAACAACGTCATCCGCCGCGTGTCGGCCGCGGGGATCATCACGACGGTCGCCGGGATCGGCGGCCAGGTGGGACAGACCGGTGACGGCGGGCCCGCGACGGGGGCGTTGCTCAACGCGCCCCTGGGCGTCGCGGCGACGGCCGACGGTGGCTTCCTGATCGCCGACACGGGCAACCACCGCGTTCGCAGGGTCGACGCGGCGGGCACGATCACGGCCAGCACGAGCCTGCCGACGAACGGTGCTGGCTTCTCTGGTGACGGGGCCTCGTCGACGGGCGCGCGGCTCAACGCGCCCGCGCGCGTCGCCCCGCTGCCCGGCGGTGGCTATCTGATCGCCGACACCAACAACAACCGGATCCGGCGCGTCAGTGCCCAGAACATCATCGACACGGTCGCCGGTAGCGCGACGCCGGGCAGCGG
>JBEVLC010000077.1:0-6841 GCA_040509415.1 Baekduia sp.
TCCGCAGGCTCTCGCCGCGCTGCAGTCCGATCCGTTCGACGTCGTCGTCATCGGCGGCGGAATCACGGGTGCCGGTGTGGCGCTCGACGCCGCCAGCCGCGGCTACAGCGTCGCGCTGGTCGAGCGCCACGACTTCGCCTCGGGCACCTCGTCGCGGTCGTCCAAGCTCGTCCACGGTGGCTTGCGCTACCTGCAGAACTTCGATCTCGGCCTGGTCCGCGAGGCGCTGATCGAGCGCCAGATCATGGTCGGCCTGGCACCACACCTGGTCAAGCCGCTGCCGCTGATCGTCCCCGCCTTCGACGGCGCGCGGCCCGACCGCATGATGGGCATGGGGCTCAACCTCTACGACGTCATGTCGGTGGACAAGCTGCGCTCGCCGCTGCGCCGGCGCGGGCGCGCCGGCGCCAACGACACTCCCGACGCCGCGACGGCCTCCAGGTCGCCCGACCGCCATCGCATCATCGACGCCGGCGAGGTCGCCGAGGGCCTGCCGGCGCTGGCCGCGCGCGAGCCGACCTCGGGCTACCTCTTCTACGACTGCCAGACCGACGACAGCCGGCTCGTGCTCACCGTCCTGGGCGAGGCCGAGCGCTTCGGCGCCGTCTGCGCCAACGGTCTGCTGGTCACCGAGCTGGTCGAGGAGGGCGGGCGCGCCCGCGGCGTCCGCGTGACCGACAGCGCGTCGGGCGAGTCGTTCGTCGTCCGGGCCCAGAACGTCGTCAACGCCACCGGCGTCTGGGCCGACCGCCTGCGTCCGGAGGAGCTCCACAACGAGGCGGAGGTCCCGATTATCAGGCCCTCGCGCGGCACGCACGTCACCTTCCGCCGCGAGGACCTGCCGCTCAACGTCGGCGCGATCGTCCCGGCCGGCGGCGGGCGCTTCATCTTTGCGCTGCCGTGGCTCGGTGGCTCGCTGGTCGGCACGACCGACACCGACTACGACGCGACCGACCTCGACCACGTCCGGCCTGCCGACGACGACGTCGAGTACCTGCTCGACGCGGTCAACGCGTTCTTCGCGACCGAGCTGACGGCCTCCGACATCACCGGCGCCTTCGCGGGCGTTCGGCCGCTGATCAGCTCCGCCGACGCGGGCAAGTCGGTGGACATCTCGCGCAAGGCCGAGCTGTATGAGACCTCGTCGGGGATGGTCACGATCACCGGCGGCAAGCTGACGACGTGGCGGCGGATGGCCAAGATGGCCGTCGACCGGCTCGTCGAGCGCGAGGCGCGCGACGCGCCCTGCCGCACCCACGAGATCCCGCTCGGCCAAGCGATCGAGGCCAGCGAGCTGCCGCGGGTCGAGGGCGTGCGCGAGGAGGCCTACGCGCCGTTGGCGGCGCGCTATGGCCATGCCGCTCACGACGTCCTGGCGATCGCCGCGCAGCGCGGGGAGCTGGCCCAGCCGGTCGTCGAGGGCCGGCCCGATCTGCTGGCCGAGGTCGTCCACGCGGCGCGGCGCGAGCAGGCGCGCACGGTCGGCGACGTGCTGCTGCGCCGGACCCGGCTGGGGCTTGTTGCGGGCCGCGACGTGGCCGCGCCCGACGGCGAGGTCGCGCGCCGTGTCGCGGCCGCGATGGCGCCCGAGACCGGCTGGGACGGCGCCGCCCAGGAGGCCGCCGCAGCCGCGTTTGCCGACGAGGCGCGCGCCGAGGGCATCGTCCCCGGCTGACCACTGTCGCGACGACCGTCGGGCGCGCACCGTAACTTCCAGGGCCGCAGCGGTTTCCCCGAAACGATCGCCGCAGTCCGACTTCGTCCCCTCCGAGGAGCAGTTCCGCAGCCCATGCGCCGCCGCCTGGCCTTCATCGTCACGACCATCGCCGCCCTGGCCGCCGTTCCCGGCGCCGCGCAGGCCGGTTTCTACGCCGGCGAGCCGGTCGACGGGCCGAGCGCCGACATCCGCTCGGTGGGTGACGTCGACATTGCGCGCGACGGGACGGGTGCCGTCGCCTACGTCCGTCGCGACGGTGGCCTCGACCACATCTTCGTCTCGCGGCTGGTCAACGGCGTCTGGCAGGCGCCCGAGCGCGTCGACATCGGCCTTGACGCCACGGCCGCGTCGCCCGCGGTCGCGGCGTCTGATGGCGGCCGCCTGGCGGTCGTGTTCATCGCCGGCGGCTCGTCGTTTGCCGTTGTGCGCCAGGCGGGCGCTCCGGCCTGGGGCGCACCGCAGATGCTGGCCAGCGGCGCGGCCGACCCGTCGGTCGACATGTCGTTCAACGGCGCGGCCTATGCGACCTACACGGTCAACGGCGACGTCCTCGGCGCCCGGATGGACCGCACGGCGACGGGCTTCACCCCGCTCACGGCGCCGTTGGATGCCAACGCCGCCGCGGTCGCGGGTGACGGCGCCAACCGCTCACGCGTGGCGATCGCCGCCGACGGCACCGGCGTCGCGGTCTGGGGTGAGGCCGGTCACGTCTTCGCCCGGCGCATGTACGGCACCAACCCGTCGAGCGTCGTGCAGGACCTGACGCTGACCGATCTGGACGGCCACCCGGGCGGCACGGCCGATGCGCCCGCCGTCGACATCGAGGACGACTCGTCCTTCGCATGGGTGGCGTTCCGCCAGCAGTTCGACGATGGCGGCGTCGCCAAGCCGCGCGCGATCGGCGTGCGGCTGCGCGGCTCGCGTGCCGATCCGCCGGTGGCCTTCGACGGCCTCGGCTGGGGCGGGCAAGGCGTTCAGGCGCCGGCGGTCGACCTCAACGGCAAGGGCGTGGGCGTCGCGACGGCCGGGACGACGGGCGGCTCCGCGCTCGCGAGCGTGCTCAAGGACGATGTCTTGAACCCCTCGCGCGTGCTGGGTGGCTCGGGCGTGCCGGCACAGCCCATCGGCGCGGTTGCCGAGACCACCGATCGCGTCGTCGGCTGGCTCAGCCCGGGTGACGGCAGCGTTCGCGGCGTCTTCTACGACGACAAGGCCGCCTCGCGGATCATCCCCGGCCCCGGGCCCGACACGGCCCTGACGAGCCCCGACCTCGGCCCGGTTGACCCGGCTGCGGGCTTCGACGTCGCCGGCGATCGCACAGGCGACTTCGCATTCGCCTTCATCCAGGGCGTCGGCGACGCGCGCCGGCTCGTCGTGGCCGAGTACGACCGGCTGCCCGGCGCGTTCAGGATCAGCACCAGCTCGAAGCTCTGGCGCAACGTCATCAAGAACCCGCTGGCGTGGGGGACGGCGCTGGACCTTTGGGGTCCGTTGAACTACACCGTGCTGGTGGATGGCAAGCCGGTCGCGCAGACGCAGACCACCAAGGCGACGCTGCCGGTCGGCGCGCTGTCAGAAGGCCTGCACACCTGGCGCGTCACGGCGACCGACCGCCGCGGGCAGAGCGTCACGACGACGGTCAAGCCGCTGAAGGTCGACACGGTCGCGCCGACGGTCTCGTTCTCGGTCAAGCGCAAGCAGCGCGTCGCGACCGTCACCGCGAAGCCCGCCGACGTGATCCCGCCCAGCGGCAACGCGGCGGGCATCAAGTACGTGCGGATCGACTGGGGTGACGGCAGCGGCTTCGAGCAGGCGCGCAAGGCCAGCCACAGCTACGGCCGCAAGGGCGCCTTCACGGTGCGGGTGAGCGCGACCGATCGCGCCGGCAACGTCGCGGTCGCCGAGCGCCGGATCCACATCGGCGGCAAGTAGGGCGCGGTGGGCGGCGAGGCGCTCCAGCGGCTGGAGGGCGAGGCGCGGCGCACGGCGCGCGACCTCGTCGCCGGCTTGGGCCTGGACGCACCGCTCGCCCCCGGCGCACGTCCGCGGGTCGTGGCCGACATGGTCGCCACGGTCGACGGACGCGCGGCGGTGCAGGGGCGCTCGGTCGCGCTCGGCCATCCCGCCGACCGCGCGCTGCTGCGCGAGCTGCGCACCGCGGCCGACGCGATCCTCGTCGGGAGCGCCACGCTGGTCGCCGAGCGTTACGCGAACCTGCTCGACGACGAGCAGCGCGCGCGGCGGGTCGCCGACGGTCGGCCGCCGCATCCGCTGGTCGTCACGCTGTCGCGCCGGCTGACGCTGCCGCGCGACGTCCCGGTCTTCGATGAGCCGGGCGTGCCGATCGTGGTCGTCACCTACGCGGGGGAGGAGGTCGCGGCGCCGGCGCTTGGCGCCGACCTCGAGGTCGTCCGCGTGGCTGCCGAGGCGCCGCTGCTGGCCTCGGCGCTGGTCGCCCTGGGTGAGCGCGGCGTGCGCTCCGTGCTCTGCGAGGGCGGCCCGACGCTGCTGGGCCGCCTGGTCGCCGATGGCGACCTCGACGATCTGCTGCTCACGGTCTCGCCGCTGCTGGCCGCAGGCGCCGCGCCGACGATCCTCGACGGCGTGCCGTTCGCCGACCCCGCGCGGCTGGCGCTGCGTGACGTCCACCGCGCTGACGACCACGTGTTCCTGCACTACGGTCTGGCCCGGTGAGCACCCCGACGACGCCCGCACGCCTGATGCTGCGCGATCGCGCCTTCGACTTGCGGCCCGGCCGTCCGCTGGTCATGGGGATCGTCAACGCCAACCCGGACTCGTTCTCCGACGCGGTGCGGCACACGACGCTCGACACGCAGGTCGCGCTGGCGCTGGCGCTCGTCGAGCAGGGCGCCGACCTGATCGACGTCGGCGGCGAGTCCGGCGTCACCTACACCGACGTGACGGCGGCCGAGGTCGAGCGCGGCCGGGTCGTCCCGCTGGTGGAGCGGCTGGTCGCCGAGGGCGTCTGCGTGTCGGTCGACACGTGGAAGGCGGAGGTCGCGGGCGCGGCGCTGGACGCGGGCGCGCACGTGCTCAACGACGTCTCGGGCCTGCGCGATCCCGCGCTGGCCGACCACGCCGCGCGGACCGGCGCGGCGCTGGTAGTTATGCACACGCGCGCGGCGCCCAAGCAGGAGCACTTCGCCGACTACGGCGGCGATGTTGTAGGCGATGTCGTGTCCTTCATTGAGGAGCGCTGCGCGATCGCGCGGTCCCGCGGCGTGGCCGACGCGCAGCTGATCGTCGACCCCGGCCCGGACTTCGCCAAGTCGCCGGCAGAGAGCGTCGAGACGCTGCGCGCCATCGATCGCCTGGCCGCACTCGGCCACCCGTGGCTGGCTGCGGTTTCGCGCAAGTACTTCCTGGCGGCGGTCACCGGCCGCCCGCCCGCCGAGCGCCTGGCGGGCACCCTGGCGGCCGTCGGCCACGCGGCCGACCACGGCGCGGCGATCGTCCGTGTGCACGACGTGGCCGAGACGGTGGACTATCTCGCGGTGCGCGAGGTGCTGGCGGGTGGGGCGGAGGTCGGCGCGTTCGACGCCGATGACGACGGGCTCAAGTGGATCCGCGCGCAGACCGCCGGTGACGCGCCGGCGGCCTCCTGACCGGCGACTTCGGTACGGTCCCGGCACTGGAGAGTCGCCGTCTCGCTGCCTGACAACGCGAGAGGGACGCCCACCGACACCCGAAATGCCTAGGAGGACCAAGATGTCCGTCATCACCCGCTCCGCCCTCGAGGCGAGCCCGCTCGCCGACCTGCACACCATCGCGTCGGAGCTCGGCATCGACGGCTACCGCCGTCTGCGCAAGGCCGACCTCGTCGATCGCATCATCGTCCAGCAGGGTGGCGAGGAAGCCGTCGCCGCCGCCACCTCCAATGGGGACGGGGGCGACGAGGCCACCGAGGCGCCCAAGCGCCGCTCGCGTGGCGGTCGCAGCTCGCGTGCGCGCCGTAAGGACGCCGACGAGGACGTCATCGCCACCGAGGCCGAGGTCGTCGAGGAGGAGATCGCGGCCGAGGAGGCCGCCGAGGTCGAGGTCGACGTCGACGTCGAGCCCGTCGGCGATGCCGACGTCGAGACCGAGGCCGAGGCGCAGGAGCGTCCCAAGCGCCGCGCGCGTGGTGGCCGCGGTGGGCGCGACCGCGAGCGTGGCGGCGACCGCGAGCGCGGGGGCGACCGCAACGGCGACCGTGATCGCGATCGCGACGACCGCGACTCCGAGCGCGAGGACCGCATCATCGAGGGGACCGTCGAGCTGCTGCCCAACGGCTCGGGCTTCGTGCGCCTCACGCCGCCGGAGCCCTCTGACGACGACGTCTACGTCTCGGCCGCGCAGGTGCGCCGCTGCGAGCTGGTCTCCGGCGACAAGGTCGGCGGCCCCGTCCGCGAGCCGCGCCGCTCCGAGCGCTACCCGTCGCTGATCCGCATCGACACCATCAACGGCCGCCCGGCCGACGAGGTCGCCGAGGGCACGCACTTCGACGACCTGCCGTGCACGCTGCCGACCGAGCGCCTCGCGCTTGGCTCCGAGGACGCGACGCTCAAGGCGATCGAGTGGCTGACGCCGATCGGCAAGGGCTCGCGCGTCGCGATCGTCGGCGAGGCGCACGCGGGCAAGTCGGAGGCCTTGAAGCGGCTTGCGGGCGCGCTGAAGGCGGTCGAGGGCCTCGAGGTCCACGTCGTCCTTGCCGCCGTGCGGCCCGAGGAGTGCGCCGAGTGGCGCGCGGGCGAGATCGAGCCCGTCGCGTCGCTGTCGCTGGCCGCCAGCCCGGACGCCGCGGGCCAGGCCGTCGAGCGCGCGGTCGACACCGCCAAGCGCATCACCGCCCGCGGTGGCGACGTCGTGGTCTTGATCGACGGCCTTGACAGTGTCCCGCCGCACGCCGCACGGCGCGCGCTGGCCGCCGCCCGCAACGTCGTCGACGGTGGCTCGCTGACCATCGTCGCCACCGCGACGGCGCCGGTCGGCGGCGAGACGACGATCATCGCCCTGGACCGCACGCTGACGCGCACGGGCCGCTTCCCGGCGCTCGACCTCGTGGCCAGCGGCACGCTGCGCCCGGAGCTGCTGGTCGGCGACGCGGGTGCCGACGCGATCGCC
>JBEVLC010000078.1:0-19583 GCA_040509415.1 Baekduia sp.
GCAGCCGCGAGACCGCGATCCGGCCCGAGCGCTTCGCGCGCCTGGTGACGCTCGCCTCCGTGCTCATCCGCGCCGGCCGCGAGAGCCGCCGCATCCCGGTCGCCGAGGTGCTCGAGACGCTGCAGATGTCCGAGCAGGAGCTGCGCGAGGACATGAACGTCCTCAACGTCGTCAACTTCGGCGGCGGCACCTACGTGCTCTACGCCGAGGTGCTCGCCGACGGCACGATCGAGGTCGACACCGAGCCGTACTCGGACACCTTCGACCGCCCGGCCCGGCTGCTCCCGATCGAGGCCAAGGCGCTGATCGCGGCGATCGACCTGATCGGCGACCACCTGCCCGAGGGCGCGCTGAACTCAGCGCGCGAGAAGATCGTCGCCGCGCTCGGCGCCGATCCGATGGAGCAGGGCCTGCAGGTCGCCTCCGGTGCCGGCGACGACTCCGAGATCGCCCGCGTCGTCTCGCGCGCGATCTCGGACTGCCATCAGCTGCGCCTGGAGTACTACAAGGCCAACGAGGACGAGTTCTCCGAGCGGGTCGTGGAGCCTTATGCGCTGATCAACGGGCGCGAGGGCTGGTACGTCGCCTCCTATGACCCGGCGCGCGAGGCGGTGCGCCACTTCCGGCTGGACCGCGTCAAGACGGCCGAGGTGCTGGACGTCTCGTTCACGCCGCGGCCCGAGGTCGACCCCGCCTCCGACGTCGCCGGGTGGCCCAGCACCGGCCTGGTCGAGGCCTCCCGCGTCGCCCGCGTCTGGATCTCGCCCGAGCGCGCCCGCTGGTCGCGTGAGCAGCGCCGCGTCGCCCAGGACCTCGCTGACGGCTCCGTCATCGTGGAACTGCCCTACAAGGGCACCGATTGGCTGGTGCGCGAGGTGCTCGCCGAGGCCGGCGATGCCGCCGTGCTCTCGCCGCCCGAGGCCCGCGAGGCCGTCCGCGCCGCTGTCGATCGCCTGCAGCTCGCCGTTCGCTGACCGTCCGACCAGGTCGGACCCTGCCCAAACCGCGGGTTTCGCCCCCTGGGGCGAACACCCGCAGCAATGGCGAGCGCCCTGCGCGAGTCCATTGCCATAGCCTCCGCGCCGGTGAGCCGACGCGATCTGATCACGATGGACGAGGACGAGGTCCTCGCGTTCCTCGACGAGGAGCGCGTGATGACCTGCGCCACCTTCGGTCCCCGAGGGTGGCCGCACCTGATGCCGCTGTGGTACGTGGTGCGCGATGGGCGTCTCTGGGCGTGGACCTTCGCCAAGTCCCAGAAGACCAAGAACCTCGAGCGCGATCCGCGGGCGACGCTGCAGATCGAAGCCGGGCGTGACGTCTACCAGGAGCTGCGCGGGGTGATGTTCGAGACCGAGGTCACGATCCACCGTGACGTCGAGCTGATCACCGACCTCGGGCTGGAGATCTTCGGGCGCTACGGCGGCGGGCAGGACGCTTCGGCCTACCGCGACATGGTCAAGGCCCAAGCCGCCAAGCGCGTCGGCCTGGAGTTCGCCGAGCAGACGCGCGCCACGTGGGATCACCGCAAGCTGGGAAACGTCTACTGATGCAGCCACTCAAGGGCCTGATCCTCTCCGGAGGCAAGGGCACGCGCCTGCGCCCGATCACCCACACCAGCGCCAAGCAGCTGGTGCCGGTTGCCAACCGCCCGGTGCTCTTCTACGGCATCGACGCGATGGCCAAGGCGGGCATCGAGGAGATCGGGATCATCATCGCCCCGGAGACCGGCGAGGAGATCCAGGAGGTCGCCGGCGACGGCTCGGCGTTCGGCGTGAAGATCACCTACATCTTGCAGGACGAGCCGGCCGGCCTGGCACACGCGGTCCTCACCGCCGAGCCGTTCTTGGGCGACTCGCCGTTCGTCATGTACTTGGGCGACAACCTGCTGCAGGGCGGCATCGACGACCTCGTCGCCGCCTTCAAGGCCAACGAGCCCGACGCGCTGATCCTCCTGACGCCGGTGCCCGACCCCGAGCACTTCGGCGTTGCCGAGCTCGACGGCGACCGCGTCGTCGCCCTGGCCGAGAAGCCGCCGGAGCCCAAGACGAACCTTGCGCTGGTCGGCGTCTACATGTTCATGCCCTTGATCCACGACGCGGCGCGCGCGATCGAGCCGTCGCCGCGTGGCGAGCTGGAGATCACCGACGCGATCCAGCACCTGGTCAACACCGACCGCCGCGTCGAGCCGCACATCGTCCAGGGCTGGTGGAAGGACACCGGCCGTCTGGATGACATGTTGGAGGCCAACCGGCTGATCCTCGATCGCATGGAGCACCGCGTCGAGGGCGAGCTCATCGACTCCCAGGTCGAGGGGCGCGTCACCATCGAGCCGGGTGCCAAGCTGGAGCGCGCCACCGTGCGCGGGCCGGCGATCATCGGCGCGGGCGCAGTCCTGACCGACTGCTACATCGGGCCCTATACGGCAATCGGCGAGGACTGCGCGGTCCAGGGTGCCGAGGTCGAGCACTCGATCCTGTTGGCTGGGTCGAGCGTCCGCGGCCTCGACGGGCGGATGGAGTCCTCGCTGCTGGGCCGCAACGTCCACATCGCCCGCAGCAACGGCCAGCCCAAGGCCTACAAGTTCATGGTGGGCGATAACTCGGAGATCGAGATCCTGTGAGGCTCTTGGTCACCGGCGCGGCCGGGATGCTCGGACGTCGTGTCATGGCCGACGCGCGCGCTCGCGGCTGGGACGCGTTCGGCGTCGACCTGCCCGACGGCGATCTCACCGATCCCGCCGCCGCCCAAGACATCGTGGAAGAGCACGCGCCCGACGCGGTCATCCACTGCGCCGCCTTCACCGACGTCGACGGCGCCGAGGCCAACGAGGCCACCGCACTCGCCGTCAACGCCGACGCCTCGGCCAACGTCGCGGCCGCCGCGGCGATGCTCAACGCGCGCATCGTCGCCGTCTCCACCGACTACGTCTTCGACGGCACGCTCACCGGCCGCCCCTACGTCGAGTCCGATCCGACCGCACCGATCGGCGCCTACGGCCGCACCAAGCTCGCCGGCGAGATCGCGATCGCCGGCCACAACCCCAACCACGCCATCGCGCGCACCGCGTGGCTGTTCGGGGTCGGCGGCAAGAACTTCTGCGACACCATGCTCAACGCCGCCGCGTCCCGTGACGAGGTCGCGGTCGTGACCGATCAGATCGGCTCGCCGACCTGGACCGGTCATCTGTCGCCCGCGCTGCTGGACCTCGCGGCGGCTGATGCCGTCGGCGTCTTCCACACCGCCGGCGGCGGCCAGTGCTCCTGGCACGCGCTGACCGTCGAGCTGTACCGCGCGGCCGGCCTGTCGACCCGCGTCAACGAGACCACGGCCGCGGAGTTCCAGCGTCCGGCCCCACGGCCGGCGTGGAGCGTCCTGGCCACCGAGCGCGACGAGACCCCGCGCCTGCCCAGCTGGCAGGACGGCGTCGCGCAGTACTTGAACGAGAGGGAGAACGGATCGTGAAGCTGCTCGTCTGCGGCGGCGCCGGGTTCATCGGCTCCAACTTCGTGCGCCAGCGCGTCAACGACCACGGCGACCAAGTTGTCGTGCTCGACGCCCTGACCTACGCCGGCCGGCCCGAGAACCTCGAGGGCCTCGGCGTCACGCTGGTCCACGGGGAGATCCAGAACGCCGAGAAGGTCGCCGAGGCGATCGGCGACGGTGTCGACGCGATCGTCAACTTCGCCGCTGAGACGCACGTCGACCGCTCGATCAGCGGCCCCGAGGCGTTCGTGGAGACCAACGTCCGCGGCTCCATGGTCCTGCTGGAGGCCGCGCGCGAGCGCTCCGTCGCCCGCTACGTGCAGATCTCCACCGACGAGGTCTACGGCTCGATCGAGGTCGGCTCGTTCACCGAGGAGTCGCCGATCGTCCCGTCCTCGCCCTACAGCGCCTCCAAGGCCGGCGGGGACTTCCTGGTGCAGTCCTACTTCCACACCTATGGGCTGGAGACCGTGATCGCTCGCGGCTCCAACAACTATGGGCCCTACCAGTACCCCGAGAAGCTCATCCCGTTGATGGTGCTCAACGCGCTGCACGACGACAAGCTGCCGGTCTACGGCGACGGGCTCAACGTGCGCAACTGGCTCTACGTGGAGGACTTCGGCCGCGGGATCTCCCACATCCTGGCCCACGGCGCTCCGGGCGAGGTCTACAACGTCGGTGGTCCGGACGAGGCCACCAACATCGACGTCGTCAAGGGGATCCTGCAACACACGGGCAAGGACGAGTCCTTGATCGAGTACGTCACCGACCGACCCGGCCACGACCGCCGCTACTCGCTCGGCAGCGAGAAGGCGCGCGCGCTGGGCTGGTCGGCGCAGGTCCGCTTCGAGGAGGGCCTGGAGAAGACCGTCGCCTGGTACCGCGACAACAGCGCCTGGTGGGAGCCGATCCGCTCCGGTGAGTTCCGCGAGTACTACGAGCGCCACTACGGGCGCTCGCTGGGCTAAGCGGCAGCCGCCGGCGCCGCGGCCACGCGCCCGTACAGCTCCGGCGAGGGGATGCCGATCACCTCGCCGGCGAAGCGCTTGGTCGTCCCGTAGACGACCCACGTCGTGTCGACCTCGCCGATCAGGCGGTCGAGCTTGAGCTGGTCGGGGTAGCGGTCCAGCCACTCCAGGTGCGTCAGCGCCGCGTCGAACTCGCCGCGCAGCAGCGCTTGGGCCGCATAGGGCTTGGAGATCTGCGGGACCTTGACCTCCCACTCGGAGAGGTCGACGTAGCCCTCGGTCGCCTCGACGATCCCGAGCGATCGCGCCGGGCCGTCGAGGTCGCGGCGCGATAGGATCGCCAGCGCCTTGGTCGGGTAGATGAAGGTGTCGACCACGAACACCTCCTCGTAGTTGCGCTCGGTCACCTCGTGCACGCCGGGGTGCGCGCTGCACTGGACCAGGAACGCACCGTCGCGTCCGCGGATCCGGTCGAGGCCATCGAAGAAGTCGGTGATGAACTCGAACGTGACCTCGTCATCGGGCAGGCCCTGGAAGCGGGCGTAGTTGGTGACGGCCCGGTGGTGGCAGGTCCCCTCAGGACCGAGCGTGACGAAGGTGATCGGCATCCCGATCGAAGCTAGGCACCGCGCCGCGCTTGGTCAATCGCCAGTACCCAGCCAGTTGGCCGAGTCGGCGAGGCCGGCTAGGCCCCGAGCGTCGCGACCTTCCATGCGCCGTTCTCCTTGAGGAGCTCCCACGTGTCGACGCGGTCCTTGTCGCCACCTTCGGACTTGACGACCACCATCGCCACGTCCTTGGAGATCGTGACCTTCTCGACCTGCAGCTCGAAGGAGTCGGCGTCGCTGATCGCATCCTTGACGCCCTTCTCGCAGTCCTCGCCGGAGGCCTTCTCGATCTGCGTCACCAGCACCGAGGAGAGCAGCGTCGAGCAGATCTTGGCGCTGTCGTTCTTGCGACCGGCCGACTGCAGATCCTCGACCGTCTGGGCCACGACCTTCTGGTCGCCCTGGAAGTCGGAGGCCGAGTCCTTGGCCGCCTGACCACAGGCTCCAAGGACGAGCGGGAGCGCGACAAGCAGGGCGAGAACACGGAAGGAGGCGGCCATCGCGCTGGAGCCTATCTAGGATCTGTCGTCGCATGGCCGACTCCGACACCGTCCGCAGCACCGTCCCCACCGTCGTTCCGCGCGGTCGACACGCGCCGCCGCTGGAGGTCCGGCTGACCGTCCAGCGCCGCCGGCTGTTCGAGGCGGCGGCCAAAATCTTCGCCCAGCGCGGCTACGCCGACGCCACCGCCGAGGCGATCAGCCGCGAGGCCGGGATGTCGAAGGCGACGTTCTACGAGCACTTCGCCAACAAGGAAGAGGCGATCATCGCCCTCTTCGACGAGGCCGCCACCGAGGTCATGCGCCAGATGGCGCTGGCCTCCGAGACCGAGGCCGAGACCTACCCCGAGCACCTGGCCAACGGCACGCGCGCGTTCCTGCGCACGCTGGCCGAGTGGCCCGACGCGTCCCAGACGGTGCTAGTCGAGATCATCGGCGCCGGCCCGCGCGCGACCGAGCGCCGCGACGCCATCCTCGACGCCTTCGCCGCCGCGATCCACCGCGACAACGACCGCATCGCCCCGCGCTACGGCGCGCCGCGCTTCGCCTCGCGCGATGACGCGTTCGCGTGCGTCGGCGCGATCGTCGAGCTCGCCTCGCGCCAGCTGCGCACGGGCAACCCGGGCGACATCCGTGAGCTGGAGCCGGTCATCGAGCGGCTGATGTTGGGGATCCTCGAACAGAACGCATGAGCGATCCCGGCCTTGCAGCTCTTGAGGCCGAGGTCACCACGTGCCGCCGGTGCCCGCGGCTGGTCGCCTGGCGCGAGCAGGTCGCGCGCGAGAAGCGCGCCTCGTTCAAGGACGACACCTACTGGGGTCGACCGATCCCGGGCTTCGGCGATCCGGCAGCCCGCGTCCTGCTCCTCGGCCTCGCGCCTGCAGCCCACGGCGCCAACCGCACCGGCCGTGTCTTCACCGGCGACCGCAGCGGGGACTTCCTCTTCGCCGCGCTGCACCGCACGGGCTTCGCGAACCAGTCGACGTCGGTGTCGCGGGACGATGGGCTTGAGCTGACCGGCGCGTGGATCACCGCCGCCGTGCGCTGCGCCCCGCCAGCCAACAAGCCGACGCCGACCGAACGCGACAGCTGCCTGCCGTGGACGGTCGCCGAGCTCGATCACGTCAAGGACGTGCGCGTCGTCGTCTGCCTCGGCGCGTTCGCCTGGGACGCCGCGCTGCGCCTGCGCGCCGCGCTCGGCCACCCGCCGCCGCGACCGCGCCCGAAGTTCGGCCACGGCGCGCTCTGGTACGACGACAGCGGCGACGTGGAGACCCGCCCACCCGGCTTCGCGCTGCTCGGCACCTACCACCCCAGCCAGCAGAACACGTTCACCGGGGTGCTGACCGAGGAGATGCTCGACGACGTCCTGCGCACCGCGCGCGAGGTCGCCGGGTAACGTCACGACGGTGATCGGCGGGCTTGGCGCGCGTCGTACCCTGGGATGCCCGTGCCGCTTTCTGCCTTCAGCCCCCAGACGCAAGCGTGGTTCGGCCGCGCCTTCGCGGCACCGACCGCCGTCCAAGAGCAGGCGTGGCCGGCGATCGCGACCGGCGAGCACACGCTCATCAGCGCGCCGACGGGCAGCGGCAAGACGCTGGCGGCGTTCCTGTACTCCTTGGATCGCCTGGCGACCACGCCGCGCGAGGACGGCAGCGGCATCCGCGTCGTCTACGTCTCTCCCCTGAAGGCGCTGAGCTACGACGTCGAGCGCAACTTGCAGGCGCCGCTGGTCGGGATCGGGGCCGACATCAAGGTGGCGATCCGGACCGGCGACACGTCGCAGAAGGAGCGGATGGCGATCCGCCGCACGCCGCCCGACGTGCTGATCACGACGCCCGAGTCGTTGTACCTCATGTTGACGTCGCAGGCGCGTGACGTGCTGCGCGACGTCGAGGCGATCATCGTCGACGAGATCCACGCGGTCGCCTCGACCAAGCGCGGCGCGCACCTCGCGCTGACGCTGGAACGCCTGAGCGCGTTGGTCGCCGCCGAGCATGGCGGGCGCGACCCGCAGCGCATCGGCCTCAGCGCGACGCAGAACCCGCTGGAGGAGGTCGGCCGCTTCATGGTCGGCCCGCAGCGGACGTGCCGGATCGTCGACGCCGGCGTGCGCAAGCCGCTCGATCTCAAGATCCAGGTGCCGGTCGAGTCGATGGTCGAGCCCGAGCAGTCGGCGGCGGCGCTCGATCCGCTGGAGCCGACGCCAGGGGGTAGCGAGGCGACGCGCAAGTCGATCTGGCCGGCCATGTACCCGCAGTTGCTCGAGCTGGTCCGCGAGCACCGCTCGACGATCATCTTCGTCAACAACCGCCGCGGCGCCGAGCGCCTCGCGCTGCGCCTCAACGAGCTGGCGGCCAAGCAGGACGAGGAGGGCGAGCGACCCGTCGTTGAGATCGCGCGCGCCCACCACGGATCGCTGGCGCGTGAGGAGCGGCTGGTCGTCGAGGAGCAGCTCAAAGCCGGTCAGCTGCCGTGCCTGGTGGCGACCTCCTCGCTGGAGCTGGGCATCGACATGGGGGCAGTCGACCTGGTGTTGCAGGTCGAGTCCCCCAAGTCGGTCTCGCGCGGTCTGCAGCGCATCGGGCGCGCGGGCCACAACGTCGGCGACACGTCCAAGGGCCGCATCTTCCCGAAGTTCCGCGCCGACCTGCTGGAGTGCGCGGTCGTCGTCAAGCTGATGCGCGAGGGCAAGATCGAGCCGACCGTCGTCCCGCGCAACCCGCTCGACGTGCTCTGCCAGCAGATCGTCGCGATCGCCGCCGGGGTCGAGTCAGATGGCGATGCGCCCGTCCTGGTCGACGACCTGTACGGGTTGGTCACCAAGACCTATACCTACGCCGAGCTCTCACGCGAGCTGCTGGAGAACGTCCTGGACATGCTCGACGGGCGCTATCCGTCGCAGGAGTTCGGGGAGCTGCGCCCGCGCATCGTCTGGGATCGGGTCGCGGGGACGATCCGCCCGCGCAAGGGCGCGCGCCAACTGGCGGTGACCAACGCGGGGACGATCCCGGACCGCGGGTTGTACGCCGTGGTGCTCCCGGACGGCCGTCGTGTCGGCGAGCTCGACGAGGAGATGGTCTACGAGGCGCGCCCCGGGCAGACGTTCCTGCTCGGCGCGTCGTCGTGGCGCATCGAGGAGATCCAGCGCGACCGCGTCGTCGTCTCGCCCGCGCCGGGCGTGCCGGGCGCCGTGCCGTTCTGGAAGGGGGACTCGGTCGGGCGCCCCAAGGAGCTGGGCCGCGAGATCGGCGCCTTCAGCCGCTGGGCCGTCGACCAGACGCCGGAGCTGCTGGAGGCCGAGTACGACCTCGATCCGCTCGCCGCGCGCAACCTGGTGGACTTCTTGGTCGAGCAGCAGGAGGCCACGCGCGTCATCCCGAGCGATCGCACGATCGTGGTCGAGCGCTTCCGCGACGAGATCGGCGACTGGCGGTTGTGCGTGCTCTCGCCCTTCGGCGGACGGGTCCACGCGGCATGGGCGCTGGCGCTGAGCGCGAAGATCCGTGACGAGGCCGGCCTGGAGTCCGACGCGATCTGGTCTGACGACGGCATCATCGTCCACCTTCCCGACGCGGATGAGCCGCCGGGCGCCGACTTGGTGTTGTTGGACCCCGAGGACGTCGAGGATCAAGTGGTCGGCGAACTCGGGTCTTCCGCGTTGTTCGGAGCGCGCTTCCGCGAGAACGCGGGCCGCGCGCTGCTGATCCCGCGCGCCTATCCCGGCAAACGCACGCCGCTGTGGCAGCAGCGGCTCAAGTCCCAGTCCTTGCTGGAAGTCGCCAAGCAGTACAGCGACTTCCCCATCATCTTGGAGACCTACCGCGAGTGCCTGCGCGACGTCCTCGACGTCCCTGGGCTCATCGAGTTGTTGCAGGGGTTGCACTCGCGCGATCTGTCGTTGGTCGAAGTCGAGACGCGGACCGCGTCGCCGTTCGCGTCGTCGCTGCTGTTCGACTACGTCGCGACCTACATGTACGAGGGCGACACGCCCAACGCCGAGCGGCGCGCCGCCGCGCTGTCGCTGGATCGCGACCTGCTGCGCGAGCTGCTCGGCCAGGAGGAGCTGCGCGACCTCATCGACGCCGACGCGCTCGACCAAGTGGAAGCGGATCTCCAGCACCGGTCACAGCGCACGCAGGCAACCGATCGCGATGGACTGGCTGACGTGCTGCGGCGGGTCGGCGACCTGTCGCGCGCCGAGGTGCGCGCCCGCGTGCTCGCCGAGCTCGACAGCGACGCCATGTTGGAGGCCTTGGTCGGCGAGCGCCGCGCGGTGCGGCTGCGCCTCGGCGGCGAGGAGCGCTGGGTCGCGGCCGACGACGCGGGCCTCTACCGCGACGCGTTCGGGACCGTGCCGCCCGGTGGGCTGCCCGCCGCGTTCCTGGCGTCCGTCGAGCGCCCGACCGAGCGGCTCGTCGCGCGCTACGCGCGAACGCACGGCCCGTTCACGACCGCCGATCTGCGAGAGCGCTGGTCGGTCGACCCGTCGAGCGCGCTCGCGGCGCTGGAGAGCGCCGGCGAACTGGTGCGCGGCGAACTGCGCCCCGGCGGGACCGAGCGCGAGTGGTGTGACCCCGAGGTGCTGCGGCGGATCCGGCGCGCGTCGCTGGCGGTGCTGCGCAAGGAGATCGAGGCGACCGACCAGCGGGCGCTGGCGGCGTTCCTGCCGTCCTGGCAGGGCGTGGACCGCCATGCGGCGGCGGGCGCGGGGATCGACCGGCTGCGGGAGATGTTGGTGCCCTTGCAGCGGCTGGCGCTGCCGGCCGACGTGTGGGAGCGCGACGTGCTGGTGCGCCGCGTGGGCGCCTACTCGCCGACGTGGCTGGATCAGCTCTGCGCGTCCGGGGAAGTCGTCTGGGTCGGCGCCGGAGCGCTCGGCCGGAACTCCGGTCGCGTCGCGCTGTACTTCCGCGAGGACGCCGAGGCGCTCGGCCCGCCATCAGTCCGCGGCGGCATCGATCGTCCGGAGCTGCCCGAGCACGACCTGCTGCGCGAGCGGCTGGCCGTCTCGCCGTGCTTCTTCACCGACTTCCTGGCCGAGATCCCGCTGGCGCCCGAGCAGATCCAGGAGGCGCTGTGGGATCTCGTCTGGGCGGGCGAGGTCACCAACGACGCCTTCGCGCCGCTGCGCGCGCCGCGGCTGACGCTGGCGCGGGCACAGAAGGCGTCGATGGCGTCGGGCCGTCGCGGCTCGCGGGCGGGCACGCGCTTCGGCGCGCGCCGCGGCGGTGGGGGCGCCGCAGCCCAGGTTCAGGGTCGTTGGGCGCTGACGACCTCGATCTTCCGCGGCGAGGTCGACCCCGGCCTTCGCCGGCGCACGGTCGCCGAGCTGCTGCTGGAGCGCTACGGCATCGTCACGCGCGAGCACGTCCTGGCCGAGGGCATCCCCGGCGGGTTCTCGTCGTTGTATGACTCGCTGTCGTCGCTCGAGACGCTCGGCGTCTGCCGCCGCGGCTACTTCGTCGAAGGTCTTGGCGGCGCGCAGTTCGCGCTGCCCGGCGCGGTCGAGCGGCTGCGCACGCAGGCCGACCGGGCCGACGAGACGCCGCCCGTCGTGCTCGCCGCGACCGACCCGGCCCAGCCGTTCGGCGCGGCGCTGCCGTGGCCGAAGCGACGGGATGACACCGATGCGCGCGCCAAGCCCGCCCGCGCCGCCGGGGCCTACGTGGTCCTGGCCGGTGCCGAGCCGGTCGTCTACGTCGAGCGCGGCGGGCGCGGGATCCAAGTGCTGGTAGAACGTGAGGACGTGCGCTTGCGGCCTGCGCTGGAGGCGTTGGCCGCGTTCGTCACCGCCGACCGCCGCCACAAGCTGTCGTTGGAGCGCGTTGATGGCGAGGCGGTCGTGGGGTCGGACTTGGAGACGCTGCTGATCGAGGTCGGCTTCCGGGCGGGGCCGCGAAAGCTGACGCTCAGCGCGTAGGAGGCGGGGCGGCGCTGGCCTAGTGGCGCCCAGTGCGCGCGTTGGCCGGTAGTGCGCGGCGTGATCTGTCGGCACCGAGGAGAGCGAGCGGGAGCGGCGTTCGCGGCGCCCGGGTTCGTCCGTCGGCGCCCGGGCCGGAGGCTCAGACGTGCTCGCGCGACCGATGAGCATCATGGATCGCACCTAGACCGCGCATATCGCGGGCTAGGTGCGATCGAGTGCTGGGCGGCGAGGATTCGGCACCGAACCGCGCTCGATGGCGTCTAACCCGCGCATATCGCGGGTTCGATGTCGTTCGTGACTCGATCCCTCGATTCGGCCCCGAATCGCCCGCCCCCGCGCCGCCCCGAGGACAAGCCACAGCAGCCCCGGTCGCGCCACCCCGGCGCTTCTCGCCCTCGGTGCCAACAGACCACGTCGCGCACCACCAGCCCCGCCGCGCACTGCACGCCACCGACGCCCGAACCGCCCGCCACCCTCACGTCACGGCTCCTTCTTGCCCGGGTTGAACAGGCCCTTCGGGTCCAGCGCCCGCTTCACCGCGCGCGCCGCCGCAACCGCCGCCGGGGCCCACTGCGCCGACAGCTGTCCGGCCTTCAGCACCCCAACCCCATGCTCTCCGCTCGCCGTCCCGCCCATCTCGCGCGCCATCGCGAACAGCTCCTGCGCCGCCGCATCCGCCCGGGCCTTCATCTCCCCATCACCCGGGTCCAGCAGGAACGACGAATGCAGGTTGCCGTCCCCCGCATGCCCCCACGAGCACCCTTCCAGCCCGTGGCGGGCGCCGATCGCGATCGTCTCCAAGATCGCGTCGCCCAGGCGCTCGACCGGCACCGCGATGTCCTCCGACAGCTTCTCGCCGCGCACCGCGCGCACGGCGATCGAGACCCCGTCGCGCCAGCGCCAGACCTCGCTCGCCGGCGGCGCGACGGCGCCCGCACCCAAGGCCTCCAACAACTCATCACGATCACCGGCCGACTCCGCCTCGCAGACCACCAACAACTCGGCGCCGGCCGACGACGGCAAGAACGGTGGCGGTGCCGCCGCGAGGCAGCGCCCGTCGAGGTACTCGATCGCCGCCGGCACGACGCCGGACCCGAGCACCGCGTCGATCGCCGCGCAGCCCTCGCGTACGGTCCCGTACGCGGCGGCGACCGTGAACGCGCCGGCCGGCGCGGGCACCAGCCGCAGCCATGCGGCGGTGATGATCCCCAGCGTCCCTTCGCTGCCGATCAGCAGCGATCGGAGGTCCAGCCCCGCGACGTCCTTGCGCACCGGCCCGCCGAAGGACACCAACTCGCCGGGCGCGATCACTGCCTCGACACCCGTCACCCAGCGCCCGGTGACGCCGTATTTGAAGGCGTGCGGCCCGCCCGCGTTGGTCGCGAGGTTGCCCCCGAGCTGTGATTGCTCGGCCGCCCCCGGATCGGGCCCGAAGAACAGTCCGTTCTCGCGGGCGTGGCGGGCGACCGTCGCGGTCGTCACCCCCGCCTCAGCCTCCATGCGCCAGCGCAGCGGATCGAACGAGCGCACACGATCCAGGCGGTCGAGCGCGATCGCGACCATGTCGGCGGAGCCCGTCGGCACGATCCCGCCGCTGTAGCCGGTGCGCCCGCCGACCGGGATCATCGCGACGTCGTGCGCGTAGCACCAGGCGACGACCGCGGCAACCTCCTGCGCATCGGCCGGGGCGACCAGCATTGGCACTCGGCCTGACAGGCCGCTGGCGTCGGCAAGCGCGACGTCGCGCTCGACATGCTCGGCGCCCACCAGCGAAGCGAGATCGGCGTGCACCGCTGCACCGTACCCTCGTGAGGCCATGCCCGAGGGCGACACCATCCACTACGCCGCTAACCGGATCCGGCCGGTGCTGGAGGGCCAGGTCCCCGACGCGATCGCCACGCCGCACGCGCGCTTCGGCAAGGACCGCTGGCCACAGCGCCTCCAAGGCCGCGAGGTCGAGTCGGTCACCGCCCACGGCAAGCACCTGTTCCTGCGCTTCGCCGGTGACCTGACGATCCACTCGCATCTGCGGATGACCGGCGCGTGGCGCGTCCACCCCGAGGGCACACGCTGGCACCGCGCGCCGCGTCGCGCGTGGCTGGTCATCACGTACGACGGCCAGGACGTTGTGCAGTTCGACGGCCCGGTCCTGGAACTGCTGACCGAGACGCGCCGCCGCTTCGACCTGCGCCTCGGCGCGCTCGGCCCCGACATCGTGGCCGAGGACTTCGACCCCGGCGCCGTCCTGCGACGACTGCGCGAGGACGACCCGACGCGCGGGATCGGCGACGCGCTGCTGGACCAGCGCACGATCGCCGGGATCGGGAACCTGTGGAAGGCCGAAGGCTGCTGGCTGGCCGAGGTCGATCCGTGGCGTCCGACGGCGACCGTCGGCGACGACGAGGTCCTACGCATCGTGGAGGAACTGCGACCGCGCATGCGGGAGTCCGCCCGCGACGGCAACCAGAAGCGCCACCGCAAGATCTACGGCAACGCCGGACGCGCCTGCCCGCGGTGTGGCGAGCGCATCGCGGCGCGTGGACAGGGCGATGACAACCGGACGACATACTGGTGCCCCGGATGCCAGAGCTGACCCCGACCCAACAGCGCGCCGTGCGGCGCATCGGCCACAAGGGCGCCGACCACATCGCCCCCGGCAACACGACGGCGAGCTTCGATGCCGCGCTGGCCCACGGCTGCGACATGGTGGAGTTCGACGTCCTGCCCGAGCGCGCAGAAGACGGCGAGTACACCGGCCGTCTCGTGCTCGCCCACGACTTCAAGGACGCGGCCCGCCGCACGCCGCTCACGCTCGAAGAGGGCCTTGACCACCTCAACAGCCAGGCCTTCGCGAGCGTCGAGCTCGACGTCGACCTCAAGACCCACGGCTACGAGGAGCGCGTGATCGCCGCGCTGCGCGACCGCGGCATGGAGGAGCGGACGCTGATCTCCACCATGGAGACCGTCTCGCTGCCCGTCCTGCGCGCGGCCTCCGAGAAGGTCCGGATCGGCTGGTCGGTCCCCAAGGTCAAGCGCAACTACCTCGCCAACCCGGCGACCAAGCCGCTCGCGCTGGCCACCGTCGCGATCCTGCGCCGCACCGTGCCCCGCGCCATCGTCGCCGCCATGCGCGCCGGCGAGATCGACGCCGTCATGTCGCACTTCTCGCTCGTCACCCCGCACTTCGTGCGCGCCGTGCAGCGCGCCGGCGGCGAGCTCTACGTCTGGACCGTCGACGACGCCGAGCGCATCCGCCGCTTCGAGCGCATGGGCGTCACCGGCGTCATCACCAACGACCCGCGCCTGTTCGACCCGCTCGGCTAAGGGTTGATCACGCACTCCGCCGCGCTGGCGGTCTTCGGATCGGCGCCGAAGGTGCCCTTGTGGCCCGAGCGGGTGCGCTTGCGCGCCTTGCGGACGACCTTCTTGCCGACGCGCCACTCGAAGGAGACGACGCCGCGCAGGCGGTAGGTCTGGCCGGTCGGGGGCGGGGTGATGGAGAAGTTCCAGCCGGACTCGCGGCGACGAAACAGCGCCGAGCCGACGGATTGGAAGCCGGAGTCGACGGTGGCGTCGGTCGGCGCCCAGGTCTGGGTCGAGGCGCGGAAGTACTGCACCTGGAAGCGCATGTACATCTTCTCGGCCTTCTTGCCCGAGCCCGGCATCGAGGCGCGGATCCCGATCGTGTCGGGGTGCTTCTCGGTGTCGCAGATGTTGATGGTCGCCCAGAGCAGCGGCGACTGATCGACGGTCGGGCCGGTGGTGGCGGCGCCGGCGCCGGCGGCTGAGCCGCCGAGGGCGATGAGTGCCGCGAGGCCGCCAGCCAGCGCATGACGCAGGGGATGCACGCGCGAAATGTACTCGCGTGTGATGAAAAGGCCAGTGGACCGTAGTGTCGACGTGGGAACTGTCATGGAGATCTCGACTTCCGAACCGATGACCGTCCGGTTCGATGCGCTGTATCGCGAGACGGCGTCGGACGTCTTCGCCTATGTGATGACGCTGCTGCGCGACCGATCGGCGGCCGAGGACGTCACCGCGACCGCCTTCGAACGCGCCTATCGGCGCCAGTCGGGCTTCAACCCCGCACGCGGCACGCAGCGGGCGTGGGTGTTCGGCATCGCCCGCAACGCCGCGCTCGACGAGCTGCGAGCACGCAAGCGCACCGCCGCGCTCCTCACCGACCCGGAGGATCCAGATGCCCGTCACGACGACGGCGCTGCCGACGACGAGGCCGCCCTGCGCCGCGCCACCGTCGCCGCCGCGCTGGCCCAACTCGATCCGCGCGAGCGCGAGCTGATCGCGCTGAAGTTCCACGCCGGCCTCGACAACACCGAGATCGCCAAGGTCCTCGACATCTCCGTCGCCAACGCCGGCACCCGCGTCCATCGCGCGGTCACCCGACTCCGGAAGGCCTGCCATGCGTCGTCATGACGCCCTGCCCGATCCCGAGGTCCTCCGCGGCCTGCGCGAGCTCGACGCCGCGCTCGCCGGCGAGCCGACCGCCGATCCCGACCTCGCCCAGTTGGTCGCCGACGTCGAGGCGGCGCGGCCGGAGCCAAGCGCCGCGTTCCTCGCCTCGCTGGATGCCCGCGTCCACGCGGGCTTCCCGCGCGAGGCCTCGGCGGCCAAGGCTGCCCGCACGCCGTGGCATGTCTGGCTCCGGCGGCCCCAGATCCTGGCGCCGGGCTTCGCCGTGGTGCTCATCGCCCTCCTCGTCGGCGGCGTCGCGCTGCGCGGCAACGGCGACGACCTCATCACCGACTCGGGATCGCTCTCGAAGTCGCTCGACGACTCCTCCTCTTCCTCCTCCAGAGCGCCGAGCGCGGCCGAGAAGGCGGCCGGCGAGCAGCTCAGCGCCGCCGGCGCTGGCCGCAGCAGCGCCGACTCCGCCGCGACCGCCCCGTCGCTCATCGCTCCCGCGCCTTCGGCGGCGAGCGCCCCCGCGGCGGGCGGGGACGGGGTCACCCGCAAGGTCCAGCGCGCCGCCGACCTCACGCTCACCCCCAAGCCCGACGACGTCCAGAAGACCGCCGACGGCGTCGTGCGCGAGACCCAGGCCGCGGGCGGCTACGTCCAGCAGTCCGACATCGCCACCCGCGACGGCGGCGGCGAGGCCACGTTCACGCTGCGGATCCCGTCCGCGCGCCTGGACGACACGCTCGCCCGGCTCTCCAAGCTCGCCCACGTCGGCGCGCTGAGCCAGAGCGCGACCGACATCACCTCCGCCTATGTCTCGGCCGCCGACCGGCTCTCCGACGCCCGCGCCGAGCGCGCCGCGCTGCTACGCGCGCTGGGCAAGGCGACGACCAGCCGTCAGATCGCGAGCCTGAAGGCCCGACTGGCCGACAACCGCTCCGAGATCGCCCAGCGCAAGGGCGCGCTGGACGCCCAGCGCCGGCGCGCCGACCTCGCGACGGTCGCGGTCACCGTGCAGGGCACCGGCGAAGCGACCAAGAAGGACGACGGCGCGTGGACCCCGCGCGACGCGCTGCACGACGCCGGCCGCGTGCTGGAGATCGCCGGCGGCGTGGCGCTGATCGCCCTCGCCGTCCTCGCCCCGCTCGCGATCCTCGCCGCCCTCGCGCTGCTCGCCGGACGCACGCTGCGGCGTCGCCGTCGCGAAGGCGCGCTCGACGGCGCCGCCTGAGCGCCAATGTGCGCCGGCCATCACACAACTCCCATAGACTCGGTCGGTGCCCTCCAGTGCGCAGAGCGTCGAGCTGCTGGCCCAGGTGCCGGTCTTCGAAGCGCTCGCACCGGGTGATCTCGGCCGTGTAGCCGACGTCGCGGTGCCGCGCCACTTCGACGGCAACACCGTCATCTTCCGCGAGGGCGACGCCAGCGACACCTGTTACATCGTCGGCAGCGGCCACGCCCGCGCCGTGCGCGAGAACGTCGACGGCCGGACGATCACGCTCGCGCACTTCGGGCCGGGCGACATCTTCGGCGAGCTGGCCATGTTCGACGACGAGAAGCGCTCGGCGACGATCGAGACGCTCGACGACGTCGAGGCGATCGCGATCCTCGGCCAGGACATGCGCCGGCTGCTGCGCGAGCACCCCGACATCGCCGTCAAGCTCGTCATCGGCCTGGGCCGGCGCCTGCGCGAGGCCAACGAGCGCCTCGCCCGCCAGTCCTTCCAGACCGTCCAGTCGCGCGTCGCCGGCGTCCTCGGGCAGCTCGTGCGCCAAGCGCAGTCCGAGGGCGCGGGCGAGCGTGACGTCCTGGTGACGATCACCCAGGCCGACATCGCCCAGCTGGCCGGCTCCTCGCGCGAGTCAGCCAGCCGCTTCCTCGCCGTCCTCGAACGCGCCGGCGTCGTCACCCAGGGTCGCGGCCGCGTGACCGTGCACGAGCCCTCCGCGCTGGAGCGCTACGTCTACTGATGGCCGGCGGCCTGCTGTCTCCCTCAGAGCACTCGGCCGGCGGCGTCGTGGTGCGCGGCACCGACTGCATCGTGATCGTGCCGACTCGGCGCGCTGCCAGCGGCGCGAAGGTGCTCGCCTTGCCCAAGGGCCACGTCGACCCCGGCGAGACGCCGCTGCAGGCCGCCGCGCGCGAGGTCCGCGAGGAGGCCGGCGTGGAGACCGAGCCGCTCGGCGAGCTCGGCGCGGTCCGCTACTGGTACATGCGCGACGGCAAGCGCATCGCCAAGCAGGTCGACTTCTTCCTGTTCGCCTACACCGCCGGCGATGTCGCAGACCATGATCATGAGGTCGAGCAGGCGACCTGGATGCCGCTGAGCGAGGCCGCACGGCGACTGACCTATGACGGAGAACGGGGCATGGCGGCCCGCGCCCTGTCGCGGATCACCTCCGACGAGTAGTCTCCGCCGTCGGATGCAGGTCCTGAACTTCTACTCCACGATCTTCGCTGATCAGCTCAAGCGCGGTCGCAAGACGGCGACGATCCGCCTCGGCGACAAGTCGCACAAGTACAAGAAGAACCAGGCGGTGATGGTGACCATCGGCTACCAGCATTCGCCGCGGGAGAAGATCTTCGACGCGGTCATCGACCAGGTCGAGGTCAAGCGTGTCCGCGACCTGACGCCCCGAGACATCGAGCACGACAACCCGGAGTTCCGCCGCCACGAGGAGATGATCCACTTCCTCGAGCAGATCTACGGCAAGAAGGTGACGATGGAGGACATCGTGACCGTCGTGCGGTTCTCGCAGATCATCGTCCACCCTCCGTCGTTCACCGATGCCCGACTGGGCATCGGGGGCGCGCAGAACTAGCGCTCCACACGCACGGGCGAGGGGGTCAACCGTGCTGCGTGTCTTCATCGCTGACGACTCGCTGGGTTTCGGGACGTTGGCGTCCGCCTGGCTGGAAGCTCACGACGACATCGAGGTCGTGGGCGCTGTCCGCAGCGCCGAGGAGGCGATCGCGGCGCTGGCCGGCGCGCGTCCTGACGTCGTGGTCCTCGATCGCCTGCTGCCCCAGCCCGAGCACTCCGAGGAAGTGCTCGCCTACGTGCGCGCGCACCTGCCGGCCGCGGGCGTGCTGCTGATCTCCGGGATGCCCGACGAGGAGCTGGCCGCCGTGGCGCGGAGCACCGGCGCCGAGGGGCACGTCAGCAAGGCGGCCAACGCCGAGGCGCTGGCCGATGCGGTGCGACGCGTGGCGAGTGCCGCTGCTGCGCGCGAGCGCGGCTGAGCGCCTCAGGCGCCCGGCGGCGGGACCGAGGCGCCCGCGGCGCCCGGCGACGGCGCGAAGACCGGCGGGAGCTCGGGCTCCAGCGGCGGGAAGGAGGTCGGCAGCGGCGTGGAGGTCGTCGCTGCGCTCGTGGCGCCGGTGTCGGTCGCAGCCCACAGCCCGCCCGCCACGACCGCGACACAGCCAGCGAGCGCGATCCAAAGCCCATGGGCCACATGGACGAGCTCGCCGCTGACCGGTCGGTGCACGACGTGCACAAGCGCCAGAACGACGCCCGCAGCACCGACAGCAGCGATCCCGCGCGCAGCGGCGGCCGAGTCGATCCGCACGGCGGAGCCGAACGCCCCGCCCGCACCGAGCACGAGCGCGATGACGACCACCGCGCCGACGGCCACGGCAGCGTCGGCGCCCTCCAGCTCTTTCCAGCCCGACG
>JBEVLC010000079.1:0-6705 GCA_040509415.1 Baekduia sp.
CGTCCAGCGCGACGCGGGCGACGTGCACGCCGGTGCGGATCATCAAGTTCGGGCGATCCTGGGCGGGCCTCAGGTAGGCGTCGGCCGTCGACCAGCGCCGGCCGTTGCGCTGGGTGACCTGCGCGAGCGCGGCGCCGTCCTGCTCGGGGCCGTTGTAGTCGGAGATCTTGGGGATGCCGACCCGCTCGGCAGCATCGAGGAAGCGCTTGGTCAGCGGACGCGGCGAGCGCTCGTCGGCGACGTTGAGCGGACCGCCGACCGCGTGATGCTCAGAAGCCCCGCGCTCGTTGTGCTCGGCCTTGAGGAAGTAGGGGCGCACGTCCTCCCAGCCCCAGCCCGCGGCGCCCTCGCCTTCCCAGAGGTCGTAGTCCAGCGGCCGGCCGCGCACGTAGAGCATGGCGTTCATCGAGCTCGACCCGCCCAGCGACTTGCCGCGCGGGATGTAGAGCGAGCGACCGTCGCAGTGGGGCTCGGGCTCGGTCGCGAAATCCCAGTCCAACTTGGTGTGGAACTGCTTGGCGAAGCCGGCGGGGATCTTGATGTTGGGGCTGCGGTCCTTGCCACCGGCCTCGACGAGCAGGACGCGCACGCCCGGGTCCTCGGTGAGGCGGTTGGCGAGCACGCAACCGGCTGAGCCGGCGCCGACGACGACGTAGTCCACAGGGGCCATGGCCCCGATCGTCGCCGACAGCGCCGGGAAGGGCAAGTCGGGCCAGCGCGCTACGCCGCGGCCGCGATGGCGGCGGCTTGGCCCTGCAGGTCGTAGAGGCCGCTGACCGAGGTCTCCTTGCCCACGTCTTGGACGACCGTCATCAAGGCGCTGGAGCCCACGCGACCGTCGTTGCCCATGCCGCTGCTGGTGCCGTCGGTCAGGACGTAGCGGATGCGGCCGTCGGCGACGGCTTGGGCCAGCCACGTGGCTGACACCTCGCTCTCACGACCGGAGAACCCGCCGAGCGCGGCGACGTCGCTGCCCGACCGGATGATCGCGTCCGACGCGCCCTGCTGGGAGGAGACGCCGATCGTGCCCCCGCCGTTGGCCTTGGCGTAGGCCAGCGCCCCGGTGAGGTTGGCGTTGCCGCCGAACATCCCGCCGCCACCGCCGGGCCCGCCCGTGCCGCCCGGCAGTTGCGGGGGCGCGCCGCCGGGACCGGCGAAGCCGCCACGACCAGGCCCACCGCCGCCCGGGCCGCCACCGCCCGGCCCGCCGCCCATGCCCTGCGACGCCGGCCCACCCGCCGGGAACGTGCCGCTCGTCGCGTGGCCGAGCGTCTGCGTAGCCCAGCTCGCCGGTGCGATCAGCAGCGCGCCGAGCGCGACCGCCAGCGCGATCCCACGCACCTTGGCCGGGACCTGCGCGACCAGCACGGCCGCGCCGCCCAGGCTGGCGACGATCACCAGCGGGACCAGGCCCTCAACGTCGGCCGCGCCGCGGTGGATGACCATCACCTCGGTGATGAGCCCGCCGACGATCGCGACCGGCGCGACGATCCGTGCCGCGACGCCGCCCTTGAGGATCGTTCCCGCCGTCGCACCGATCAGCACGGCGGTGAACGGCGCGAGCATCGAGACGTAGTATGGGTGGAAGATGCCCTTGGCGTAGGAGAACGCGAGCGCCGTGGTGAGGAAGGCGCCGCCGGCCGCGATGATCCAACCGGTCCGCGCATCGGCGCGGCGCAAGCGCGTCAGCACCGCGACCGCGACGCCTCCGGCCAGCGCCATGCCGAGCAGCCAGCCGGCCTGACCGCCGAGCGAGGCATCGACGAGCCGCGTGAGGCCGGTGTCGCCCCCGAAGACGGAACCCATGCCACCGCCGCCGCCCGGCCCGCCGCCTGCGCCACCCGGTCCACCCGCCTGCCCGTCGAGCCGCCCGGCGCCGTTGTAGTTGAGGATCAACGACCAGATCGAGTTGTCCGACGTCCCCGAGATCCATGGGCGCGAGGAGGCCGGCGTCAGCCACATGAGCACCGGCCACGCCAGACCGACGACCGCCATCGCGACGCCACCGGTCAGCAGCTGGCGCACCGCGACCAGCCGCCCGCGCGGCGCCACCCAGAGGTAGGCGGCGGCGAGCGCGGGCAGGACGAGCAGCGCCGCGCCCATCTTGGCCTCGAAGCCGAGGCCGACCATCACGCCGGCCCACACCAGCCAGCGCGTCCGGCCGTCCAACAGCGCGCGGACCGTGAACCACAGCGCGGCGGTCGAGCACAGCACGACCAGCGCATCGGGGTTGTTGTGGCGCGAGATCGCGACCGTGATCGGCGTCAGCGCGAGCACGAGACCCGCGACGAAGCCCGCGAGCCGGCCGAAGACGCGCCGCGTCAAGTCATAGGCCAACGCGACCGTGCCGACGCCCATGAGCGCCTGGGGCACGAGCATGCTCCACGTGCTGAACCCGAACGCACGGGCCGACAGCGCCTGGATCCACAGCGCCAGCGGTGGCTTGTCCACCGTCATGACGCCAGCCGCGTCAAACGAGTTGTAGAAGAAGTTGTGCCAGCTTCCCGACATCGACCGCACAGCGGCCGAGTAGTAGGTGTTGGCCCAGCCGTTGCGGTCAAGCGCCCAGAGGTCGAGCAGCGCGGCAACGACCAGCAGCGCCAGCAGCTCCGGCGCGGGACGTGGAATCCGGACGGCGCGCACGCGATCGCGGATCGCGGTGGTGGAGGTGCGCTGGGCGCGCACGTCGGCAGAGGTGGCGGTCGACATGCCAGCAGCATCGGCGGCGGCCCTGAGCGCCTCCCGCAGGCTTGCTGGGAGCTCTCTGAGCCTCCGGCTCTCAGCGAGATCTCAGGCAGATCCCACCCGGCTCCCGGCGGCACCGCCGATCTTGCAGCCCATGCCCCACGCCACCGGCCGCCGCACCATCGATGTCGACGTCGTCGTCCCCGTCTACAACGAGCAGGCTGCGCTTCAGGACAGCATCTGCCGCCTCCACGGCTTCCTGACCGAGAGCTTCCCGTTCACGTGGCGGATCGTCATCGCCGACAACGCGAGCACCGACGGCACGCCGTTTATCGCCGCCGCGCTGGCCGACGAGCTGCCGGGCGTGACGCATCTGCGCCTGGACCGCAAGGGTCGCGGCATGGCGCTGCGTGAGGCGTGGTCGCGCAGCGACGCTCGCGTCGTCGCCTACATGGACGTCGACCTGTCGACCGATCTGCGTGGGCTGCTGCCGCTGGTCGCGCCGCTGCTGAGCGGCCACAGCGACGTGGCGATCGGCTCACGACTGGCGCGCGGCGCCGACGTGGTCCGCGGCGCGAAGCGCGAGCTGATCTCACGCGCGTACAACACCATCTTGCACGCGACGCTGCGCGTGCGCTTCACCGATGCGCAGTGCGGGTTCAAGGCCGTCACGCGCGGCGCGGCGGCGCAACTGCTGCCGCAGATCCGCGACGACGGCTGGTTCTTCGACACCGAGTTGCTCGTCGTCGCCGGCCGCGATGGGCTGCGCATCCACGAGGTGCCGGTCGACTGGGTCGACGATCCTGACTCGCGCGTGGACATCGTCCATACCGCGATCGAGGACCTCAAGGGCGTGGCGCGGCTCGCGTTCGCGACGCCGGTCGCGCGCTTCGCCGCTGTCGGTCTCGCCTCGACCATCGCCTACGCCTTGATCTTCCTCGCGTTCCGGGCGAGCGGCCTCGGCGCGGGGCTCGCCAACGCGCTGGGGCTCGCGGTCACCGCCATCGGCAACACGGCGGCCAACCGGCGGCTGACCTTCGGGGTGATCGGCCGTCGTCGCCTGCTGCGCCATCACACCGCAGGCGCAGCGGTCTTCGCACTCACGCTCGGCCTGACCGCCGGCGCACTGGGCGTCCTGCACGCGACGGCGCCGGACGCATCCCGCACCATCGAGCTCGCCGTCCTCGTCACGGCGAGCCTGGTCGCGACGGTCACCCGCTACGTCGCGCTGAAGACATGGGTGTTCTCGGCTGCCAAGCGGCCCGCTGATAGACACACGGCTGTTACCCTCGCTGGTGCACTTGCCGACCCGCCGGGCGCCAGCTCCGGCCGCAGCCAAGGACCTGTCCCAGTCCCATGCCGTCCCGCTCGTCGTCCTCGATCCGTGTCCTGACCGCGCTGATCACGCTGCTCTCGCTCAGCGCCCTGTGCAGCACCGCCTCGGCCGCGACCCCGCTTCCCGGCGCCCACATCTCGGCAGCCCAGACGGTCCCCGAGGCCACCTATCCCGGCATGCAGCGCCAGACCTACCTCTACGGGCCGGTCAAGATCGCCCCGGGACAGAACACGATCGAGGCGCAGCCCAACCTCCAGAAGCCGCAGGTCCCCGGCTACATCACACGCTTCCAGCCCGACCTCGTGTACGCCAAGGTCAACAAGCAGGGCGGCCACGACGTCCCGCGCGTCGACGTCATCCACCTGCACCATGGCGTCTGGCTGGTCGGGCGCGACAACGCCTTCTACCCCACCTTCGCCGCCGGCGAGGAGAAGACGATCCTCTCCATGCCCCAGGGCTTCGGGTACCGCTACAAGCCGACCGACACGTGGATCATGAACTACATGATCCACAACCTCACGCCGAACGCCGACTCGGTGTACATCAAGTACACGATCGACTTCGTCCCCGACAGCGAGCCGGCGGCAGCCTCCATCACCGAGGTCAAGCCGTTGTGGATGGACGTCTCCGGCATCAAGCCCTACCCCGTCTTCGACGCGCTCAAGGGCAAGGGCACCAAGGGCAAGTTCACCTTCCCGACGCAGGCTTCGACCGCGCAGAAGAAGGACATCGGCGTCGCCCACCAGATCACCGTGCCCAAGGACATGACCCTGGTCACGACCGCGGGCCACCTGCATCCGGGCGGCCTCTACAACGATCTGACGGCGACGAGATCCGGCACGACCAAGCAGCTCTTCCGCTCCGAGGCCAAGTACTACGAGCCGGCGGGCGCCGTGTCGTGGGACGTGTCGATGACCGGCACCGAGCCCGACTGGCGCATCGCGCTGCACGCCGGTGACCAGCTCAACACGACCGTCACCTACGACACCGGCAAGGCGTCCTGGTACGAGTCGATGGGGATCATGGTGGTCTTCTACGCCGACGGCATCGTCGGCGGCGCCAAGGACCCGTTCACCCAGCCGATCGACACGCGCGGACTGGTGACGCACGGGCACCTCGCGGAGAACGACAACCACGGCGGCGAGCCTGACTCCGGCCTGCCCGACGCGCGCGACATGCTCGACGGGTCGCGGCCGACCAACGTCGACATCAAGGGCTATATCTACGGCAAGGGCGACCTGAGCCTGACCGGCGCCAACGGCCGGCCGCCCGTCGTCCGCGCCGGCCGCTCGCTGAAGTTCACCAACCTGGATGCGACGAAGGCGATGACGCCGCAGGGGTCGGCCTACCACACGATCACGGCCTGCAAGCAGCCCTGCGATCGCACGACGGGCATCGCCTACCCAATCGCCAACGGCAACGTGCAGTTCGACTCCGGCGAGCTCGGCTACGGGCCGGATTACCCGACCCTCGGCGGCAAGTTCACGCCCGCCGCCCAGCGCAACACGTGGAAGACGCCGAAGAGCCTCGGGGCCGGCACCTACACCTACTTCTGCCGCATCCATCCCTTCATGCGCGGCGCCTTCCGGGTCGTCGGCGCCAACGGCAAGGGCAGCGTCACCAAGAAGTCGAAGGCCAAGAAGTCCGCCTCGTCCTAGCGGCCGTCGAGGAACGTCACCGTGATCGCCCGTCGCGGCAGGCGCTCCTCTACGTTCTGGACCGCTTCGCGGTAGCGTCTCGCCTCCATGCCAGCGTGCTTTGCCATCATGCCGATCACGACCCCGGCAGACCGGATCGAGTCCTACAACGGGGACGAGGACCACTTCGCTCACGTCCTCGAGCACCTCTTCGCTCCCGCTGTCGCACAAGCCGGCTTCGAGCTGATCAGGCCCAACGGGAGCGGCGCGGACCTGATCCAGGCCGAGATCGTCCGAAACCTCGAGAGCGCTGACGTCGTCTTGTGCGACATCTCGACCCTCAACCCCAACGTCTTCTTCGAGCTTGGCATCCGCACGTCATTGGACAGGCCCGTCTGTCTCGTGCGTGACGACCACACACCCACGATCCCGTTCGACACAGGGATGGTCAACTGCCACGAGTACCGCGCGAGCCTCAGTCCATGGCACTTAGAGGACGACATCACAGCGTTGGCGGCGCACCTCAGCGCCTCGATCGAACGCGCGCATGGGAGAAACAGCTTGTGGCGCTACTTCGGTCTGACCCAACGAGGCAACGACGCCATCAACGCCGCGATCGAAGACCCCCAGCAGGCCGGCCTCAAGGTGATCCTCGACGAGGTTCGCCAACTCCGAGCGTCGGTCGAGCCACCAACGCCGGACGAGTACGCACCGAGTCTGCCGATGCGGCGCAAGCGCTCGCCACCACCCAATCTCGACCACCTGTTGTCCGTCGCTGAGCCGCACGGCCCGCGGGCGATGGAGCTCGTTGAGCGCGCCGCGCGGATCGCCTGGGAGATCAGCGCGCGCCTCTCCATCACCGAGATCACCGATCAGTCAGTCGTCTTCGATCTCACGAAGTTCCGCCTCAGTGGGACGCGACCCGCTCGCATCTACCAGGCCGGCAAGGAGCTGGGCATCGATGTGACGATCACCCGCAACGGCTCGTCTGACGTCGAGGCGCTCACCAGCTAGCTGCAAGAAACGCCCGGAGGCCGCCAATCGGCG
>JBEVLC010000080.1:0-4843 GCA_040509415.1 Baekduia sp.
CCCGGCCGATGGCCGGGCTCTCAGAAGTGACCTATGACGCGACTCATCAGAGACATATGTCCCGACTCATCACACAATGGAGCTAGGGGGACTCGAACCCCCGACCTCCTGGGTGCGATCCAGGCGCTCTCCCAACTGAGCTATAGCCCCGGGTGGATCGCCGATTGTAGCCGTCGGGCGCATCCAACGGTGGTGGACGCCATGCGGACCAAGACGCGCGCGTGGGTACGCTGCGGCGCGGGAGATGTCTGACCGTGGCCTCATCGGCGATCTGCGTGATCGTCTGTCCAGCTTCCGCACCCGCCTGCGGCTGTTCTTCGTGCTCATCGTCATCGTGCCGATGGTCGCGGTGACGTTCATCGTCTTCCGGCTGATCGGCGAGAGCGAGAACGGGCAGGCGGATGCGCGAGTCGCGGCGCGGCAGGAGGCGGCGATCGGCCTCTACTACGACGCGCGCGCGAACGCCGACCGAGTAGCGGCACGGATCGGGCGGGATCCAGCGCTCTCCCGGGCGCTCAGAACGGCAGACCGAACCCAGATCCAGACCGTCGCTCGTCGCCTGCTCGCCCAAACCGACGCCAAGCGCATCGCCATCTCCCACGACGAAGCCGTCTGGGCCGACGTCGGCGACCCCACCGCGTCCTTCCCGGCGACGCGCAGCCTCGTCGCCAACGGCACGCCGGTCGCCGAGCTCCAGGTCTCGGTGCAGCGCGCGCAGGACTACGCGCGCCTGGTCACTCGCACGACCCGGATGGAGACGATCGTGCGCCGCAACGGCCGCGTGATGGCCTCGACGATCGCGCGGCCCGGCGGCGTCGCACTCCCCGAGCACACCGGCGAGGTCACGATGGACGGTCGTCGCTTTCGCGTCGCCTCCTTCTCCGCTCCCGGCTTCCTCGGCGAGCGCATCCAGGTCTCGATCCTGGAGCCGACGGCGACCACCGAGCACGACATCCGCCAAGGCCGCCTCGTCGCCGGCCTCGTGCTGCTCGGCTTCTTCTTGCTCGCGCTCGTCTCGGCGATCGTCGTCTCACGCTCGCTCAACCGCCAGATCGAGGACTTCCTGTCCGCCGCGCGGCGCCTCGGCGCGGGCGACTTCTCGGCTGAGGTCGACACGCGCGGGCGCGACCAGTTCGCGCAGCTCGGCGAGGAGTTCAACAAGATGTCGCGCCAGCTCGAAGGCCGCTTGGAGGAGCTTGGGCAGGAGCGGCTGCGAATGGAGCTGTCGCTGCGCCGGCTTGGTGAGACGTTCGCCTCCAGCCTCGACCGCGATGGCCTGCTGGAGATCGTGGTCCGCACCGCGGTCGACGCCGTCGACGCCCAAGGCGGCCGCGCCCTCATGCAGGACTACCCCGGCGGCGATCGCGGTCAGGTCGCGGGCGTGGGGATCGACACGCGCGTTCCCGCCGCCGAGGAGGCCGAGCGCCGCGCCATCGCGATCGGCGAGCCGTCGTTCGCCAACGTCGATGGGGGCCATGCGCTTGCCCATCCCTTGCGCGCTGGTCCCGCGGCGGGGGCCGACGCCGACGCGATCGCCGGCCTCATCTCCGTCTGGCGCTCCGAGCGCCCGTTCTCCCATCGCGAGCGCGAGCTGTTCCACTACCTCGCCGGCCAGGCCGCCGTGTCGGTGGAGAACGTCGGTCTTCACGAGACCGTCGAGCGCCAGGCGGTCACCGACGAGCTGACCGGCCTCTCCAACCGCCGCCGCTTCCAGGAGACGATGTCCGCCGAGGTCGAGCGCTCCAAGCGCTTCGGCCAGGACCTCGGCCTGGTGATGCTCGACATCGATGACTTCAAGGCCGTCAACGACAACTACGGCCATCAGCAGGGCGACATCGTCCTTAGAGAGGTCGCCAAGATCCTGCGTGCCTCCTCGCGCGAGATCGACGAGCCCGCGCGTTACGGCGGCGAGGAGCTCGCGGTCGTGCTCCCGGGCACGGATCTGGAGGGCGCGCACAACCTCGCCGAGCGGGTGCGCGAGGGGATCGAGGCGCTTCGGCTGCCGATCCTCGGCGACGACAGCGCCGAGCCGCTGCGCGTGACCGCCAGCTTCGGCGCCGCGGCGCTGCCGGTCTCCGCCACCGACGTCCGCGGCCTGGTCGCGGCCGCCGACGAGGCGCTCTACCAGGCCAAGCGCGCCGGCAAGAACCGCACGATCAGCGCCAGGTGACCCGGCCGGGCGGGCACGCGCCGTGTCCCTCGCCGTCCCGCTCCCGGGCTCGTTACGCTAAGGCGACCATGGGCCTGTTGGATGACGCCATCCGGGAGCACCTCGATCTCAAGCGCCGTCGGGGCGCCGACCCCTCCGAGATCGCCAAGGAAGAGGCCGACGCGCTCGGCCCCGTCCGTCGCGAGGCGGCCGACGAGGAGCTGATCGACGACGTGGCGCCCGCCGTGCACGGTTCGTCCGCAGATCACGAGCCGGCGGTGGCCTACGACGACGAGCCGCTCGAGTTCGAGGACGAGCCGCTCGCCTACGACGACGAGCCCGTCGTCTCCGAGCCGCCGACCACGCACGACCGCCCGTACGCCGAGCCCGAGGAAGAGAGCGCGACGCCGCCGCACGGCGATCCGCTCGCCCACCAGCCCACGCGCGAGTTCTCCGCGACCGAGCTGGACGAGGCGCTGGGCCAAGAGGAAGATCCGCCGCCCCCGTCAGCTCCCGCCGCCGGGGAAGCCGACGACGAGGAGGAAGACGTCCTCGAGGAGACCCCCGACTTCCTGCAGGAGACGCCGGAGCACGATCGGCTCTGGTTCGAGCAGAAGCCCCCGAAGGACTTCGACTTCTAGCGCATCGCGTTGAGCCGCCGGCCGGCTGCTGAGTCGATCAGGCGTCCACACCGGAGAGTGCTCTGTTCAGCTGCGCGATGGCGTGGTCGACACCCTCTTCGACACAGGCAGCACGCCAGCATCGGGGAACAATCCTGGCGTGCTCGCTCCTCCGGTCACGGAGGGCGACGGACTCCGCGGGCGCGCTGTTCGGCCCTCAGCCACGGCGCGCCCGCGTCCTTCACCTTGACGTTGGAAGCACGAGCGCCGCGGCTCGGCCACCGGCGCGCCCGCGTCCTTCACCGCCCAACGGCCGGCCGATCCTGGACCGCCGGTCCGTAGCCGCGACGGTCCGTCCGTTGCACCCTCTGGGGGATGTCCGACGGGTCTCGGTTCTCGACGCCGCACCGCAACGGCGGTGCCCGACCGCGGGTGGCGCTGGTGCTGCCCGGCGGTGGCGCGCGCGGGGCCTACGAGGTCGGCGCGCTGTCGGTCCTGCTGCCGTTGTTGGAGGAGCGCGGCGAGCGGCCCGTGATCCTCTGCGGGACGAGCGTCGGGGCGATCAACGCCACCGCGCTCGGTGCGACCGCCGACCAGCCGGCTGCTGCGGCCGTGCAGTCGCTGATCGATCACTGGCGCGGGCTGCGCAAGGGCGACGTGATCCGCTCGGTCGTCGGGCCGGGCCTGCCGCTGACGGCGCTGCGCATGCTCGGCGAGGCGCTTGAGCTGCCGGGCGTCCGCCTGGCTGGGCTGTTGGATCCCTCGCCGCTGAAGCACTCGCTCGATCGGTGGATCGACTGGGACGACCTGCATCGCAACGTTCGCAGCGGCGTGCTCGACGCGGTCTGCGTCGTGGCAACATCGCTGGCGCGCTCCAGCCCGGTGGCCTTCGTCGACAGCGTCGGACGCGTTCCGCCGTCACGCCCCGCCGACCCGCTGCAGTACGTACCGGCGATGCTCGACAGCGAGCACGTGCGCGCGTCGGCTGCGATCCCGATGCTGTTCCCGTCGGTCGAGATCGAGCATCCGGCGGCGCTGGCCGGCCACTACGTGGACGGCGGCACGCGGTTGAACAGCCCCGTGGCGCCCGCGCTCGCGCTGGGCGCCGACCGCGTTGTCGTCATCGGTTTCCAACCGTTCCGGGCACGGGTGGAGGTGCCGGCCGATGGCGTCGGAGCGCCCCGCCTGGCCGACGTCGCCGCCAACATCATCGACGGCTTGTTGGTGGACCAGGTCGTCGACGACCTCCACCGGTTGGCCACCATCAACTCGTTCGTGGTGGACTCGCACGCGCCCGGTCCCCGCGGCGCTGCGGACGCGTACCGGGCGGCACGCGGCCGCAAGCCCTACCGGAAGATCTCCTATGCCTTGGTCGCGCCCGAGCGCCGCGGCGAGCTCGCCGCGATCGCCGACGAGGTCTTCGAGGACCGCTACGCCGGAATGCAGGGCTGGCTGCGACCCGACTACCCGTTCATGTCGCGGTTGCTCGGCGGCGGGCGGTCTCCGTCCCGCGGTGAGTTGTTGTCGTTTTTGCTGTTCGACGAGGCGCACGTCGATCGCCTGGTCGAGCTCGGCGCGCGCGACGCGCGCAGGTGGCTCGAGCGACACCCCAACGTCTGGTGCTCGGACGCGTCGCACGACTTCGACATCGACGTGGGTGCCGTGGCGTCGCTGCGCGAGCGCGAGGCGCTGGACGAGTGGCGCGACCTCCGCCGCCGACCCTAGCCGCGGCTTTGCCTGCGGAACGGTCGACTTGGGTACGCCGAGGCGACACCGTCCACCACGGAAGGCAACCCCGTGCTCACCATCTTGCTCATCGTCGTCTTGATCCTGCTCCTCACCGGCGGCATCGGCTACGGCCGCCGCGGCCGTCGCGGCTAGCACCGAGCAGGAAACTCCAGCCCATCCGAGCTAAACTCGGTCGGGCTTGGGGCCATAGCTCAGCTGGGAGAGCGCCTGCTTTGCAAGCAGGAGGTCATCGGTTCGATCCCGATTGGCTCCACCAGCGACGGGCGAAGCGAAAAGAGGAATCAGCAATCAATTGCGCGAGCAAATGCGCGATTGATTGGTGCTT
>JBEVLC010000081.1:0-4370 GCA_040509415.1 Baekduia sp.
CGGGCGCGCCAACAGGCGTCGCCGGACGCTGGGGCGCCACGATCGCGCGCTGCTGGGCGGCAGCGACCGCGCGCTCCTGCATCTCGGCCGCGCGCTCGGGCGAGCGACCCGCCCACTCACGCAGGCGCTTGACCTCACGCGCCTGAGCGAAATAGAGCAGGGACAGCACGGCAAGCCCGAGGACCGACGCGAAGCCGGCGTAGGCGCCGTACTGGTCGATCTTGTCGGAGACCGAGAGGGCCAGAATCGACGACATGCAGGGCGCCATGCTAGAGAACGGCTCGGTCCGTCCCCGCCGTGCCCTCGTCCTGTGCGCTCTCAGCGACGGTGAGGCCGCGCAGCTCCGAGAGCTCTGAGACCTTCGCGGCCAGCGCCGCGGCGTCGCCCTCCAAGACCAGGAGGCCGACCTCGTCGAACATGGTCTCGACAGTCTGGACGTCCAAACGGTCGCGCTCGGCGCGCAAGATCTTGTCGGCGGGCGTGGGCTGCGTGCGCTCGTAGGGGTTGAAGAGGTCCTCGAAGAGCTTCTCCCCCGGCCGGCGGCCGACCTCCTCGATCACGATGTCCTCACCGGGACGCAGCCCCGAGAGCTCGATCATCGTCTCGGCCAACTGCCAGATGGAGACCGGGTCGCCCATCTCCAGCACGAAGATCTCGCCGCCGGTGCCCAGCGAGCCGGCGCGGATGACGAGCTGGACGGCCTCCGGGATCGTCATGAAGTAGCGCGTCATGCGCTTGTCGGTGACCGTCAGGGGTCCGCCGAGCGCGATCTGGCGGCGGAAGATCGGGACGACCGAGCCGGAGGAGCCCAGCACGTTGCCGAAGCGCACGATCGCGTAGCGGGTGTTGGGCCAGCGGCCTTGGGCGGCCTCGACGGCGAACTCCGCCAGCGCCTTGGACGCGCCCATGACCGTCGCGGGCGTGACGGCCTTGTCGGTGGAGACCAGCACGAAGCGACGCACGTCATGCTCGCCGGCCACGCGCGCCAGCAGCCGCGTCGCCAGCGCGTTGTTGCGGACGGCCTCGACCGGGTTGAGCTCCATCAGCCCGACGTGCTTGTAGGCGGCGGCGTGGAAGACGACGGTCGGCCGATGCTCGGCGAAGACCTCCCGCATCCGCTCGCCCTCTTTGCAGTCGGCGAGCACGACGGCCATCGTGGAGGGGTGGACGTGGCGGTCGTCCTCCAGCTCGCGCATGATCCGGAAGAGGTTGTCCTCGGCGTGGTCGAGGAGGATCAGCTTGCGTGGGGCGACACGGGAGATCTGGCGGCAGAGCTCAGAGCCGATCGAGCCACCCGCGCCGGTGACCATCACGACCTCGTTCTGCAGGTAGCTCCCGACGCGGTCGAGCTCCATCCGCACGGGCTCGCGGCCAAGGATGTCCTCGATCTCGACCGGGCGCGCCTGGCGCACGACGTTGCCCGTGCCGGTCTGCAACAGCTCGAAGACGGTCGGCAGCGTGCGGACCGCGATGCCGCGCGCGCGACAGGCGCTGACGACCCGGGCGCGCAGCGTGCCCGGCGCCGACGGGATCGCGATCGTGACCTCGTCGGGCTCGGCCTCGTCGAGGATCCGCGCCAGCTCGTCGGTGCGGCCCAGCACGCGCACACCGTCGATGCGCATGCGGTGCTTGGTCGGGTCGTCGTCGACGAAGCCGACGGGGCTCATCCCGAGGTCCGGGTTGCGGACGATCTCGCGCAAGACCAGGCGGCCGCCGTCGCCGGCGCCGATGATCAGAACGCGGCGCGCGTTGGGCCGTGGACGGAAGCCGCTGAGCGGGCGCTCGTAGACCGTGCGGGCGATGAAGCGCGAGCCGCCGACGAAAACGAGCGTCAGCAGGAAGAAGAAGGCCAGGACGCCGGTCGGAACGCTGAGCGTCACGTCGCCACGGCCGGAGCCGACGATCACCGGGTGCGTCAGCGCGTTGAACGCCGGCACGAACAGCGTGGCGACGATGACGGCCTGCACGATGCCGACGTAGTCGCGCTGACCGACGTAGCGCCACCACTTCTCATAGAGGCCGAAGAGCGTGAAGATCAGCAGCGACGCCGCGACCACGTAGGGCAGCGTCGCCGACAGCAGGTCGGCGTAGACGTTCGGGATCCCGCCGTCGAAGCGCAGGCGGAATGCGAGCAGGTAGGCCAGCGCGACCAGCGCCGCGTCGATGCCCAGCTGCGGGAACGAGTGGCGATGAAGCGGAGGCGCAGGCGAGCGAAACCGCTGGCGCATTCCGCGCATTGTAGGCGTACCACCGGCCTCAAGCCCTCGATCGGGGTTCCGATCACCCGGGACATGGTGAGGGCCATCGTCCTCGGTGCCGGCGCCGCCGGTGAGCGACATGCGCGCGCGTTTCGCGCGCTCGCTGACCGCTGCGTGCTCGCAGGGGTCTATGACCCGAACCCGGAGCCGGCCAAGGCCCTGGCGATGGAGCTGGGCATTCCCTGGCTGGAAGCGCTGGAGCCCGCTTTCGACGAGGCGCACGTCGCGATCGTCGGCGGGACCGTCGAGCAGCGCCCGGCGCTGGCCCGCGCCGCGCTGGAGCGCGGCCTGGACGTCCTGATCGAGCCGCCGCTGGCGCCCACCGTCGAGCTGGCGCACTCGCTGCTGTCGGCGATCGTGCGCGCCCCGCGACGGCCGATCGCGCAGGTCGCCTTCGACGAGCACTTCGACCCGACCGTTCGCGAGCTGCGCGCGCTGGTCGCCGACCAGACGCTGATCGCCGTCCACGCCGACCGCATGGATCCGGCGGTCTCCGGGCCGCTGGCAGACCACGACGTCGTCTCCGAGCTGATGGCGCAGGACCTGCAGTTCGTCATGGCGCTGACCGGCGAGCCGATCGCCGCGACCCAGGCTGTCGGCCGTCGCGTCCGCCGCGGCGGACCCATCGACCACGCTCAGGCGCTGCTGGTGATGGAGGACGACCTCGTCGCCAGCCTCGTGGCCTCGCGCGCCGGCGCGGCCCACGTCCGGCGCTTGTGGGTGACGACGACGACGGCCGAGATCATGGCCGACCTCGATGCTCGGGTCATCGAGGCGGTGCGCACGACCTCGGTCGTCGGCCGGCATGAGTCGATCGCCCAGCGCGTCGAGCTGCCTTATGAGGATGCGACGGTCGTGCAGGCCGCGGCGTTCCTGCGCTACCACGAGCGCCGCACATCGCCGGATGTCGGGATCGGCCAGGCGATCGCGTGTCAGGAGGCGGCGCTGGCGATCGTCAAGCGGATCGAGCTGATCGCGCACCGGCCGGCGATGCGCCGCGGGCCGCAGGCGGCTTAGGGCTTCACGCGGTGCAGCGGCGCCAGCGCGAGCGCGAGCAGCTCGCGCGGGTCGCGGCGGATGCGCTCGGTGGTGTCGGTGGAGCGATCACGCTTGGTGACGGCGACCTCATCGGCCGACGTCAGCTGCCGCAGCCGCCCGCTCGCGATCAACTCCTCGTCAACCGCCCCCAACCGGCCCTCGAATGTCGTGAACACCGGCGTGCCGAGCGCGACCGCCTCGCGGTTCATCGTCCCGCCCGCCGAGATGACCACGTCGGCGTAAGCGATCAAGGACTGCGCGTCGATCGCGCGCTCGGGCACGATGAACCCACCCGCACGCTCCAGCTCCGCGCGCTGCTCGGCCACCCGCGGAAGAACGACAACTTGCGCCTGCTCGCGCAGCGCCAGCAGCACGTTGCCGAAGAGGTCGTTCTCGAAGCGGTGATACAGCGAGACCGACGGCGGCGTGCGCACCACGGCCAGCGGCTTCCCCGGATCGATCCCCAGCTCATCGAGGACGCGATCGTCGGCCTCGAAGTCTGCGAGGTAGTACTCCTCCTTGAGCCCCGCGTAGCGCTGCAACTTGCCGCGCGCGCCGTACTGGTACAGCCGCTCGGGCGGGATGACGTCGGGCACGACGATGGCATTGCCCAGACGGCAGTTGACGTTGTGCTGGACCGTCGCCCACTCGTAGTCGAACATCGTCGTGCGCGGGATCCGCAGCGCGAAGGCCGCGACCGTCACGTCGTTGGAGCCGTGGCCGATGGCGAGGTCGAAGCGCTTGCCGCGGGCGAAGCGGGCCAGCGCCACCGAGCGGTCGGCCAACCCGATGGCCTTGGCCCCGAGCCGCGCACCGCGATGACGGCCGATGACCTCGCAGTCGATCCCGAAGCGTTCGCAGAGCGCGACCGTCTGGGCGAAGTCGCGCGCGGTCACCGCGACCTCGGCGCCGTCGGCCTGCAGCGCCGCGATCAGCGGACGCAGGACGAGGACGTGCGGCGAGTTGGTGAGGTCGAACCAGACGCGCAAGCGGCAGGACGCTACCGCGCCGCGAAGCTCCACAACCGCGTCGAGGGACGACTGAACCCCCGAGGGCGTGGTTCAGTCGTCCCTC